>JANPLG010000029.1:0-5712 GCA_031426395.1 Actinomycetes bacterium | reverse complement strand
TTGGGTCGAAAACTCGCTCACCGGCGTCTCCAAGCAGAGGGAGTAGGGGAGAGGCCCGGCGACGAGCAGTTGCCGGACCCGAAGTCTCACTCAGGGGATGGTTACCGGCACCGTGGTGGTGTTGTTATCGGTGCGCGATTCCATCGCGGTGTTGAGTGGGTTGGCCCTGTTGACCAGCGTGTAGTCGCCCGATGGAACGTCGGTGATGTCGATCCACTGGTCATAGACGCTGCGGTCATAGATGTCGGCCCATCCCACCGAAATGCCGGTGCGGAGACTGGTGGCCCGCCGGGATGTAGGGCAGTCCCTGTAGGAACTGCTCCTGGGTGACCGAGGCAGTCGTGGGTAGAGGCGCTTGTTGTCACGCAGACAATACGAGACCTTCTTCACCTCACCTACGGAGTTGCCGCCGGCGTCCAGGAGGTCATACTCCGCGATGTTTAGCACGTGCCAATGATTGTGGACCCCGTGGTACTCCCACTCGCCCAGAGGGATCTTCCGGCGACCGCCACCCTGCTTGTAGATAATCTGAATCCCTTGCATCGGCTCCCGCTGGTTGCGGCGCTCACCCCGCATCTCAAAGGCGCCCGCACCAACGTTGGTGATGGCTGTGTCGAAGCGGAGCCGCTTGCGGCCATTGACCGTCTGGATGCGGTAGTTGTCAAGTATCTCCCGGTCGATGATCAGGTCAGGGAGCAGCGGGTCGCCCGGTCCGGTTTGCGCGGGGTGCGCCGAAAGCAGGGCCACCCCGGCCAGGGCAAGCAGCGAAAGGGTTCGAATAGTGCGAAGCATCGTCAAAGTCCTAGCGGGCTGCGCCCTCTGGCGGGACATCCTGTTAAGAGAACCACGCTCATCACTGGCCGGGCGTCCAGATCCATCGTGAGTTGGTGCGGCTAGTCGGCAAGCGCTGGGAAGCCGAACTCTGCCGATCCTTGTTACCGATAGGTCACGCGTCGCAAACATTCCGTAGCCCCTAGGGCTGGCGAGGGGCTGTTACGGAAGCCGTTACTTGCTTCCCTCGGCCGAATTGCCGGGCTGCTTGCCACAGGCTTCTGACGGCACCCACCTGCTTCAGCCGCCAACGCGGAGCGAGCAGGAGACCGTAGGCGGCATACCCCCGTGCTGCCTGCGGATAGAGCGCCCGATAGGTGAGGGCGCGGCTCCGGTCAGTACGTCCCGCCTTGTACGCCTCATCACCGGAGAGGTAGTCGTACTCCCGAACGCCAAGGTTCCAGGCCCGCTCAATGGAGAGGTAGGCCAGGATTCCGCCCACGCTGCTCTTGGGGAATCGCTCGTCAAAGGCGCACTGGTAGATCCAAATGCGCGACTCGGTGACAAAGCTGATCTGGAACCCAGCCGGCTGGCCCTCCAGGTGCGCCAGCCAGAGCTCCATCTCGCCCACGGTCTCAAGAGCTTCACGCATCAGCCGCTCACCCGGCCCGGGCTGCATCCTCGCCACGCCGGCGGAGAGTTTCCAGGAGTGCGCCTCGACACGCACCACTTCATCCATTCGCGCGGCCGCCTCGCTGCCGGTGAGGCGCACGTAGGTTCCGCCGTCCCGCTCAAAGCGCCGGAGGTACTTGGCATGACGCTTCAGCCAGCCGGGTCCGTTGGCATAGAGCTGCTGCCAGTCCCCGGGGAAGGTGAAATATGGGGAGATCTCTCCTTCACAGGTCGCAGTGCCCAGTCCAGGTGCCTTGAGTTCGTCCACCAGCCCCGTGTAGTCGTTGGAAAGCTGGCGGAGCACGGCCAAGTCCCACTCGCAGCGCCGACGCTCCAATTCTGTGAGCAGCTCACTTTCGACCTCCGGCATGTCCGGGTCAACCAAAAACCCCTGGTAGTCCGACCATCCATTTCCAATGAACCGCAGCACGCGGAACCCCAACTCACGGTCGCAGCGCAGCGGCGCTATACCCACTAGTCGCCCCTCACTCCGGGCCGTCAGGACGTGAAGTTCCGCGCCGTCGCAAAGGTTGTGCCAGCAGGCAACGACCCAGGAGTGCGAGAGGAACGGGTTTCGCGGACGAGAGCTTTCGTAGAGTGAATTCCAGTCTGCGCCGAGGTCTACGAGACGGCTTTCGTCGCGTATGAGCTCGAAGGTAAGGGCGTTCATGGAAAGTGGAATAGCGAGTAGTGACGAATACAACGGGCACCTTCAGACGGCAATCCGTAGTCCCAGCCGATGCTACCCTAGGGGCGAGCGATCAAACGGCATCAGGGTCACCGTTTACCCCTGGACGAGGCGGGTATCAATGGCCCGGGGAAGCTCGCGAAAGCCTTTCGACTCCTGCCTACCCGCATCCCAATCCGCAATCCGCATTCCGAAATCCGCATTTGATACCCGTTCATGCGCATCCTCGTTTTGACCAACCACTTCCCCGGCATCGCCGACTTGCAGCGCGGGGTGTTCAACCTGCAGCAGGTCCACGCCCTACGCCGCCGCTGCGAGGTGCGCGTGGCGGCGCCCATGCAGTGGTTTCCGGTCCGCCTTTGGCACGGTGCGGAACCCGGCAAGTCCCCGGCATTCGAGGAGGTGGAGGGGATTCCAACCTGGCACCCGCGCTATTTCCTCTCGCCGCGCGTGGGGCGGGACAGCCACGCGCTCCAGATGGGGGCATGCCTCTGGCCCGCGTTGAACCGCATCCGCAGGGAGTATCCGTTCGACGTGCTGCTGGCTACCTGGGCGTTTCCGGATGTGGTGGTGGGCGCGGTAGCCGCGAAGCGGTGGGGGATTCCCTTGCTGGCAAAGGTCCACGGCAGCGACATCAATGTCCAGTCGAACTATCCGCTCCGGCGCAAGCAGATTGTTTGGGCGCTAGGTCAGGCGCATCGCACGCTGGCCGTGAGCGATGCGCTTCGCCGCCGGATGCTCGAGATCGGGGTGGCGGACGAAAAGATCATGGTCCATCACAACGGCGTGGACCGTGACCGCTTCCGGCCGGGCGATATGACTGACGCCCGACAGCGGCTCGGGATACCCACTGGCGGCCGACATCTTGTCTATGTGGGCTGGTTCAACCCGGTGAAGGCGGTCCCGGTCCTGTTGAAGGCGTTTGCATCTGCCACGAAAGGCCGTGACGATGTGCGGCTGCACCTTGTCGGCTGCGGGCCTGGCGAGGCGGAACTTCGAGGTCTGGCGGTGGAGCTTGGGGTGGGGGAGCGCGTCCACTTCCAGGGCGAGCGCCCGCACGACGAGATTCCCACCTGGATGCAGGCGGCCGACCTTCTCTGCCTGCCGAGCCAGCGGGAAGGCTGCCCGAACGTGCTCCTGGAGTCGATGTCGACCGGCACGCCGGTGGTGGCCACGCGGGTGGGCGGCATACCGGAACTGGTCGATGCGCGGAGCGGACGCCTGGTGCCCCCGGACGATGTTCCGGCCATGGCAGCAGCGCTCCAGGAAGCCCTCAAGCATCCGTGGGACCGGGCGGCCATCCGCGCGGACACGGAGCGGTTCAGTTGGCAGCGCGGCGCGGACGCCCTCTACGAAGCAGCTGTCGAAGCCGTGAGCCAGCGATCCCAGCAGGTTGCGGTGGCGCGGGCACCCGCCGCAACCTGAGCCTTACAGCAGCACCTTACTGCGCCATCTCTGAGGCGAACCGGTAGGTGCCGGAGCCGATTTCAACGATGGCTCGGTCGCCACTCATGCGGACGAACTTGACCTCCCGCGCTTTGGCAAGGGGCCGGCCGCTCTCCGTGATGGAGGCCAGGTCGCGGGCGGGTAGGTGGACCGTGGCGGTTGTGTTCACTGGCACCGTGGCGGTCAGCTCAAAGCGCGAGCCGGTGCGCTTCCACTCAGTTGCGATGGGGCCGTGAAGGGAGCGGTAGCTCGCCTTCACCCAGGCGGCGCCCAACTGGGAGGTGCCGGGGCCAGGGTTCAGGGTGATCTTTCGGAAGCCGGGGCCGTCCGTCTCGATCCCGGCGAGGGACTGGAACATCCACTCCGTGACCGCGCCGAACGCATAGTGACTGAACGAGTTCATGGCAGGGTTGTGGAAGCCCTCGTCCTTCGTGAAGCTGTTCCAACGCTCCCAGACCGAGGTTGCGCCATTGACCACCTCGTAGCCCCAGGAGGGGAACTCGCGGCTGTGGAAGAGGCTTAGCGCCAGCTCATGCTGGCCGTTGGCGGTGAGCACCGGTAGAAGCGGGCGCGTGCCGAGGAAGCCGGTCGCCATCCGGGTGCCATTCGCTTTGACCATCGCCGCCAGCCGGGCCGCGGCGGGGCGTTGGAGCGACTCCGGCAGGAGGCCGACCCACAACGCGAGGGCATACGCCGTCTGCGTCTCGACGGCGAGGGAGCCGTCCTCTTTGACGTAGTCCTGCTGGAACCGGGATCGCACCGTCTCGAAGAGCTTGCGGTACTCGTCCGCCTCATCCTTCTTGCCGATGGCGGTCGCCATCTCCGACATCAACCGCGCGCTGTAAGCGAAGTAGGCGGCATCGACATACTCAATCGGCGTGGCCTGGCCCAGGGAGAGCCAGTCGCCCCAATCGTTGCCGATGTTGACGCCCTTCAGTTCCGGGCTGCGCTGCTTGCGGAACTCCATGAAGCGCCGCATGGAGGTCCAGTGGCGCGAGATGACGCGGGTGTCTCCATAAGCCTGGTAGACCGCGTGCGGCACAATAACCCCCGCATCCGTCCACGCCGTGCCATAGCCCTCCTTGCGGCCGTGGAACATCGGGTAGGGCGCATAGTCGGGGTAAGCGCCATTGGGAAGCTGGGACTCTTCCACATCGTCCAGCCACTTGGTGAAGAAGGCGGAGACATCGGCGTGGTAGGTGGCCGCGCGGGCATAGATCTGCGCATCGCCCATCCAGCCGAATCGCTCGTCACGCTGGGGGCAGTCGGTGGGCACCTCCACGAAGTTGGCGCGCTGGGTCCAGACGGCGTTCTGGTAGAAGCGGGTCATCACCGGATCGCTGCTCTCGAAGGTGCTGGTGAGCGGCGTGTCCGAGTGGACGACCACCCCGGTGATGGCGTCCATCGGCGGGCGGCCGGGGTAGCCGGTGACCTCCACATACTGGAAACCGTGGTAGGTGAAGCGCGGCTGCCACGTCTCTCCGGCCGGATCGCCGCGCAGGATGTAGGCGTCGGTGGCGCGGGCGCGACGGAGGTTCTCCGTCATGATCATCCCCTCGCGCCCCGGCGTGCGATCCGAGTAGACCATCTCCCCGAAGCGAAGCTGGACGCGGGTGCCGGCGGGACCCTTGACCTTGAGACGGGCCACCCCCGCGAAGTTCTGTCCCAGGTCGAAGACGAACACGCCCGGCTTCGGCTCCGTCAGGCCGACCGGTTTCAGCTCCTGGGTGGCGCGAATGGGCGGGCCGGAATAGGCCTGGAGCCGCGCCGGCTCCTCAAAGCCAAGCTCCACCTCGCGCGCTCCGGCGGCATCCGAGTAAGGGGCTTTCAGGCTGCCGTTCGCCGCAGCCGGGACAGCGTTCTCCCAGCCGGATGCATCGTAGGCTGGATGCGACCAGAGTGCACCTTGGCCGCTCTGGCCCCCCTGCCCCCCAATGCTGCGGGGAGCGGCCCCCTGGCCCCCAATGCTGGGGGAAGGGTCAGGTTGGCGCAGCTCCATCCGGGCGTCGTGGGTCTCGCCCATGAGGAAGTCGGCCTCGCGGATCGGGCCGCGGTCGGTGACCTTCCAGTCCGGACCGGTGCCGACCACCTGCCGGGTACCGTCGGAGTACTCCAGCTCGAGCTGGGCCAGCAAG
>JANPLG010000028.1:0-1858 GCA_031426395.1 Actinomycetes bacterium | reverse complement strand
ACGGGTGGAAGAGGAACTGAAGGTTCTCCGGGGTGGGAGCTTCCGTGAACCGGTCCAGCGCCGCACGAGACAGGGCGGCGTGCTGCGCCTCCCACTCCCACTGCTGCTCCTCCAGCCGATCGCACAGCGCCATCACCTCATCCAACTTCGCCACAATGCGCCGTTGCTCTGCGAGGGGAGGCAGTGGCACTTCAGCGTTCTCGATTTGCTTGGTTGAGAGGTGATCAACCGTGGTATAGGCCTTGGTCCCCTGAAGTTCGGCTATTCGGTATTGAAGCGCAACCGCAATAAAGGCCGGTTCTAGCTGCTTCGAGTACCACTGCAGCCGTGTGACCCGCTGGTTTAGGATGGCCGGAGGACCAAGCCATCTTGCCACGGTGAAGTTCCCATCCATCCCAACAAGATAATCCCCCTCATTAACTAAAAACTCTTCTCGGTACTCACCAACATAGTTCACCTGTGTTCTGGAGCTCGTGATGTCTCGAATGCGAATGATTGGAATACCGGATTCACTCTGCACAAAAGCTGCCGAGTTGAATGCAAAACCAGCCTGTGCTCGACAAAGGTGACCCAACCTCACGGTGGTCCATGTTGAAGGTAGTGGGCTTGCATGCGTAGCGATTGAGAATGTATCTATGCTGAGCTTACGTGTTGCACCGTTCAGTTTCAGATGATTTAAGCGATCCCGACCAATGGCTTCGGCGAGGTAAGTAGCGGATTGATCGCTTGGGTCTTGGGGAACCAGGCGACCCTGGACAGCAAGGCGTCTTAGCAGTTCACGTATCTGCGAAACCGCGTTGGGTATGTCAGAAATCAGGTCAAAGCTGTTGAAGAACGTGTCGAGGGTCATAGGTAGGCTGGATTCCGGTGGATGCTGTGAAGCTGACGAATTCAATGGCTGGTACGCAGCACCGATGAGTTGGCCTGGGCGCACGCGCGGGCCGGGATCAGATGGATTCTCGAACGGCAACACTGCCTCGCGCCGGACACCTACCGTCGAGAGTGACGTCGTGATGGGAGGCGGATAGGGAGCGCTTGGGCCGAGAGAGTGCCTGGCTCACGGGCTGCCAAGCGGTTCGGTTCATCTCGTTGGATGGATGTGGGTGCCGGGAGCGACGGGCGCTTGCCACCGGGAATGGGGGTCGAAGAGGATGTCGGCGGAGGCGTCCCCTCACGGACGTCGAGCAGGCAAGGCAACACTCCCCACCCTCCGTCACCCTTTCCAAGCCACCCCCGGCGCGTGAGCCACCTGCCCTGCGAGGGTCCAGAGAACCAGCACAATGAACGTCGGTGGCTGGGATTATGGCGGAACCGGGCAAGACGCAAGAACCTCCGTCCACCGAACCTTGCTTCCTGCCGTCCGGCCACTTGTCGCTTGTCAGAAGGGCAGAGGGCACGCTCAGCGAGACTCCGACGCACTCCCGCTTCATGGGGCAGTCGCCTGGTTGGCGGTGAGTGCCTGGTGGAGTTCTTGCTTCAGCTTCGCCCGCGTCTCGGCAATCTGCGTCAGTAGCTTCTCGTACTCCGGCAGCAGGTGCTCCACGTCTCCGGGGCCGGTCTCCGTGCTGTGAGGGTTCTTCAGGTCCAGGTTGTAGTTGCCCGCCTTGATCCGCTCAATCGGGACCCGCCATGCCCGCTCATTCTCCACGCGGGCGGCAAAGCCATCCGCCTCGGTGCCCCACCAGGCGCGCTCCTCCGCAAACTCCTCAATGCGGATCGGCTTCGTCTTGTTGTAGCTCTTCGCCCCCGGCGGGTAGGGATGCTCGTAGTACCACACCTCTTTGGTGGGCGTGCCCTTGGTGAAGAAGAGGAGGTTGGTGCGGATGCCGGTGTATGGGCTGAACACCCCGTTCGGCAG
>JANPLG010000027.1:0-3420 GCA_031426395.1 Actinomycetes bacterium | reverse complement strand
TTTGCGCACAACCGCTGCCACCGCCGAGTTCGATTGTTGGATGCAGCACCCGATTCTTGCAGCCCCATCGCGAAGTAATATTTCACGATGCGGGCCGAATTGCAGGTCAGAGGTAGAGGGGTTTGGAGCCATCCGCTTGCTGGGTTGAGAGGCCTTCCGGCAGGCGGTTTGGCAGGGCGATGACGGGCGATTGCGCACGAGATGATGAGGGAACTCGCCTCACGCCCTGACGTCTCAACGTCGTTCGAGGCGCGTGGTGGCGCTTGGCGGCCGTCCAGGAAGGTGATTGCGCTTGCGGTGAGTTGCTGAATCCGCCTTGAATCCTTGATACTGCTGGACGCCCGATGTTGCAAGGCGGAACTAACCCTGGCCGTGCTGGTTGTCTCCCCGTAACTGGGATCACCGCGAAACGTTATGAAGTGCATTGTGTCGAAGCGACGTGTGCGGCAGGGTTGTAGCCTGCAATGCCCCGAGGCCTCACGGAGACGGTATGCCTGCTATCGGTGATGAGCTGAAGAAGAAGATCGACCGCTGGATCGCGGAGAGCGGGCGCAATGAGTTCGGCGATCCTGCGGGCACCGCCTACGCGGGAGGCACGCCGCTCTTCAACGAGTTCACCGGACGACAGCTGGACCGCTACGAATACATCCTGAAGCGGCATCCGGAACTCCGGGATCGCTGACCGATCAGGCAAAAAGGGTGCTCCCGGAGCGCGGGCGTCCCGCCCGCACCACCTACCGAATGCCGACAGCGGCGTCGCTTTCCAGCCAACCCAAATCCCAATCCGAAATCCGAAATTGAGTGAGGTCGACCGTGAGACAGCGTCGCGTGGCGGGGATGATGCGCATCGTGATGGCCGGAGCGCTCGTGCTCACGGCTCTGCCCTTGCTCGCGCCGTGGTGGCCCACCGGACCCCTCGCCGCCGTTCCGGTCATAGCAGGCGCGGTCTCATCGGATCCCGGCTTCCTGGTGCTCGATCTCAAGGATAACCTGAGCCCAGCAGAGCTGCATTCGTTCAACCAGCAGTACGCGTTGCAATCGAAGCTGGTCAGTCCGCACGCCGCAGATGATGGACTCATGACCGCGCAGGTGCCGGTGGGGCAGGAAGCGGCATTGCTGGAGCGGCTCCGCAAGGACCCCCGAGTGGAAGCTGCGGATCTCCAGCACCGCTACTCCGTTCCGCCCGCGTCATCGCTCGCCGCCCCCAACCAAGATGCCGGTTCTGTTTCGGCCGGTTCCGCTGCACCGGCTCCCGGCACACGGACTGACGGCGCGCCCAACGATCCGCTGTGGGAGAAGCAGTGGAACATGCGGATGGTCGGCGCGCAGAACGCATGGAAGCGGACCACCGGCCAGGGCATCGTCGTCGCCGTCATTGACACGGGCGTAAACTTTGAGGACGACGACCACTGCCACCGTCATAAGGACCTTTCCGGCACGAAGTTCGCGCCCGGCTACGACTTCGTCAACCAGGACGACCATCCTAACGACGATCACGGCCACGGTACGCATGTCAGCGGCACCATCGCGGAGACGACCAACAACGGTGAGGGAGCGGTCGGTCTGGCACCGGGGGCGGTGATCATGCCGCTCAAGGTCCTCGACGAGTATGGCAGCGGCACCTCCGCAGCCATCGCGGATGCTGTTCGCTTCGCCGCTGACAACGGCGCGAAGGTCATCAACATGAGCCTGGGCGGCTCCAGTCCGGACGCCGTGATGCGCCGCGCCTGCGAGTACGCCCATAAGAAGGACGTCCTGATCATCTGCGCGGCCGGCAACAGCGGTGGCGGTCCCGTCGGCTATCCGGCGGGCTTCCCAGAGTGCGTGGCCGTCTCGTCAGTTGGTCCGGGCGGAGAGCTTGCGCCCTACTCCTCGATCGGGAAGCAGGTCGCCATTGCCGCGCCCGGCGGCGACCAGAGCCAGGGCTACGACGCCGGAATTGTCCAGAACGTCTCCGCCTTCACGGAGAGCGGCACCTGGGATGACCGTTACGTAGCGGTGCAGGGGACCTCGATGGCCAGTCCACACGTCGCCGCCGCCGCCGCACTGATCATGTCCCGTGGCGTAAAGGACGCCGAGCAGGTGAAGCAGCTCCTGCAGCGCTCCGCCGCGCCCAAGAAGCCCTCCGAGAAGTACGGCGCGGGCGTGCTCAACGCAGCCAAGGGCGTGGACTTCGCCGACGCCGCCAGCCGCGACTCGGTGCTCAAGCTGCTATTCACCGTCTTTGCGGTGTTGACGGGATTGGGCGTGGGCGCAGTCCGGGACCGGGTGAAAGGGCTGGCGCGCTACCCGTCGGTGGCGTTCGGGCTAGCTCTCGGCGCGCTTGGCCCGGACCTGATCTTCGGCTGGCTGGGGTATGGCTCACCGTTCAGCCTCGTCTTCCATAGCGCCCTGATCCCGCTCTACCTGCTCTGGGAAGCGGAGAGTCGCGCCGTCTACCGCTTCGTCTCCGCCCTCTCACTCGGCACCGCCGCGCACCTGGCGTGGGAGGCCGCATGGCGCACGCCGCCATTCGCGGGAGTGATGCCGGACCACGCCCTTCCGTGGATGTGGGTCAACGTGGCGGTCGGTGTGGGTGTGGCGGTGGTCGCCTGGCGCCGCTCGCTCTCCGCAAGCTAATCCTGGGCGGCATCTCGCAGCATACGACTCAGTCGCGCAAGAGCTTTGGCCCAAGCCAGAGACTCAGCCCACCGCCAAGCAGCGCCACCCCCAGGGCCAGACATCCGACCATGATCGCCACCATCCACGCGGCCGCCAGACCGGAGTTACGGGAATCACCGTAGTCCACGTAGCTGCAGATGATCGTGCTTACGACGACGATCCCAGGCAGGGCCGTGAGCGCAGCGCGGAGGTAGGTCCACCACCGAGACGCCGGCATCGGCACCGCCAGGGTGAGAAAGGCCAGCAGCACTCCCACGGCGGGAACCCACCAGATCATCATTTCCACGCGCTGGCTACCGGTTTCCGTTGCTGGACGATTTTGCGCTCCAACCCACCAGGTGGCCAGGCAGACAACCACCCAGACCAACTCCGGCCCCAGAACATACAACCACGCTCGGCTCATATCGCTACTCCCTCACTGGGGCTGTGCGCCGTCTGCGAAAGTAGGTTAGCCTCTCTGCAATTCAACCCAGGTCGCCCAGGTCACACGGTAAGAGTGAAGTAGAACTTTAGGTCAGCAACTCCTTCACCACGTGCCCGTGCACATCCGTCAGCCGGAAGCGCCTCCCCTGGAAGAAGTGCGTGAGCCGACTGTGGTCCATCCCCAGGAGCTGCAGGATCGTCGCCTGGAGGTCGTGGACGTGGACCGCTCCGGGCGTGAAGTGGTCCTTGCTGGGCTGGATCGCGTTCCCCGCCGCGTCCGCGATGTTGTAGCCGTAGGCGTCCGTCTGGCCGTAGGTGAAGCCGCCCTTCACCCCG
>JANPLG010000026.1:0-12243 GCA_031426395.1 Actinomycetes bacterium | reverse complement strand
ACGCTCAGGCAGGAGGTGGACGCCTGGGTGAAGGAGCGGAACAAGAAAGGATCGAGAATGGAATGGCGGTTCACCACCGACCAAGCCCGCATCAAACTTAAGCACCTTTACCCGACTCTAACAGCCTGACACACTACTAGTACCTCCATCTGAAACGCGGATCGCCCGCGGGGGAGACTCCTGATGTTGATCTACTCGTTGGGGGTGCCCTGCGTTGTCTACACGCTGCCAGGCCGCCGCAGGAGCAAAGCGTCCGGGACTTTGACCCGCAGGACACTTCAACGTATGCCGCCGTAGTCCTTCTTTCACTTTCGATCATCATTCGAGGTTTTGCAGCGGCAAGGAGTGCCCGGCGCGAAGCTGTCGCCAACTTCACAGGCAAAGGGTGATCCAAGCACTACAATTTGTCATCTAGCTCGCCCGGGTGCGACGCTTCCCAAGGCGCTCCACCTTCCAGTTGCCCCGAAAGAGGCGCCCGATGACCTCCCGACGATTGTTGCTCCTGGCATCCTTCGGCCTCGCCCTCGGACCGGTCTGCGGTCCCGTTCAGGCCGATCGTAAGGCTCTTCCTGCATCCCCAGTCGGGGGCATCCTGACCGAGATCCAGGGCTCCGTGGAGGTTCAGCGCCCCGGGGGAGCGCCACAGAAGGTCGACTTCACCACGCTGCTGCCGCCCGGTACGGTGGTTCGGTCCGATGCCGGTTCGAGCGCCGTCCTCATTCTTCCGGACGGCTCCCGCGCCACGGTTTCGGCCGACGGCACGCGGACGCTTTCAGCCGGAGCGCCCGGTCCCCTCTTTTTAGTACTGGCACGGCAACTCAAGGGCGTTCTCGACCCGCAAGCGGCACCCCTGGATCTGCGTGGCTACCAACTTCGGGGCTATCAGCTTCGCGGCTATCAACTCCGTGGGGATGGCGAGGAACCGCCCCTTCTCCTGACGGCGCCCAGAGAGAACCTCTTGCCTGAAGGGAAGCCGCACTTTCGCTGGCAAGCGCGCGAACTGAAGGACGCAACGCTCAATCTCTACGATGCGGAGGAGAACGTCGTCTGGACCCGGCGCCTCAAGACCAGCGACACCGATCTCTCGTATCCGGGCACGCTCAAGCCCGGCACCTACAAATGGGAAGTCGTTGGTAAGGTAATGGAGAAGCCGGAACTCTCCGGCGCCTCGTTTGTGGTCCCAAATCCCAGTGCAGGGCAGGCTGCTTCAACTCGACTGGCCGCAGCCCAGAAGCTAGGCGCGGTGGCGACGGCCCTCGTAGCGCTGGAGCATCGCCTCTTCCCGGAAGCCGAAGCGGCCATCGCCGAGGCCCGCAAGGGGAACCCTGGGGATCGCACGCTCCGCCTTCTCCACGCCCGCGTGCTCAGCGAAACCCGCCGCAACGTTCCGGATGAGCTGATCACTGCAAAGTAACGCATCTGGAGGTGGAGCCGTCGCGGTTCCACCTCTCTCGGCGTTGCGCGAGACCCAATGGGCGGCGATCGTTGGGCAGGCTACCGAGACTCGGGAGCACTTTGCAGCGCCCGGTCCGCAACCTGCTCCAGCCGGAAGCGCCGGGCCATGCGCTGCATTTGCGCGAAGCGTTCCGGCCCCATGGCCGCTTCTACCTGCTCAAGTGAAAGGCACACGGCCTCCAGATCTCCCGACCCGGCCTCGGTCAGTGGCGGCTGTGCGGCCGTGAGGTAAAGCCCCGCCTCCTGCCACTCCTGGTTCGTGGCAGAGAGCCGACCGACTCCGGCAAGTGATTCCGCCAACTCGTGGCGTGCTGCCAGCTCCCGCCGAAGCGTGAGCGCCTCAAGGAAGTATCCTCGCGCTTCCTGGAGGCTGTTGGCGGCAAGCGCCACTTCTCCCAGGTTGTGCAGCGTGTGGGCGAGTCCGGAACGATCACCCAGGTCAGCCTTGAGGCTGCGGCTTTCTTCCAGCAGTCGGCGCGCCTCGTCGACATCGCCCAGGTCGAGGCAGATGCGACCGAGATTATTGAGCATCAGCGCAATGCCCGCCGTGTTCTCTAACTGCCGATCGATCAGGAGGCTCTCTTCAAAGCGCGCGCGCGCCTCCTCAAGCCGGCCTGCCTGGATGGCGAGCACTCCGAAGTTGTTGAGGATGCTGGCTTCACCGGCGAGGTCGCCGCTCAGTTGGCGCAAGAAGAGCGCCTCCTCATAGAACGTGCGCGCTTCGTCCAGGCGACCCTGATAATGGCACAGGTTACCCAATCGGTTCAGGCAGTCGGCCTCTGACGACATGGAGTCCCGTTGCTCCGTCGCTGCCGCAGAGCGCCAATCCTCGAGGCTCGCCTCCAGGAGCGGTCGCGCGGCGTCGAAGTCACCGCGTTCCATCAAGGCGTACCCTAGCTCGTACCGCAGTTGCGCCAACGTTCCGGGATCGGGTGAGCCTTCAGCCATTTGAAGAGCTGCGGCCAACCACTCCTGGCGTGTGTTCCAGCGGCCCAGCCGCCGGAGCAGAGGACAGGCGGCGGTGGCTATCGATACCACCAGCGTGAAATCCTGCTTGGACTGCGCCCAGAGCCAGGCGGCTTCCAGGTTTGACAGCGTGCGTGCGGCGCGCTCCAGCACCGACGCTTCTTCCGGACCATCCAGGGCTGCGGACATGGCCTCGGCCAGCGCTGCGTGATGGATGGCGTGCCGCCACGCGAATTCCTCCCGGTTGGGGAGATTCTCCAGGGCGAACTCACGCACCGAGTCCTGAAGCCAGTACCACATATGGCCCTGGACCGCTTCCGCGCGCACCAGGCTGCGGTCCCGCAGCTCGGGAACCACCGCGCCCGCCTCATCCCCGCACACCGCCCGCGCGGAGTCGCGGAAGAACCCTCCCCGGAAGACGGAGAGCCGGGAAAAGACCTGCTGCTCAATGGGAGTGAGCAGTTCATACGACCAACCGATGGCGGCCCGAAGCGAGCGCTGGCGCGGGGGCAGGTCTGGTGCCCGCGTCTGCAGCAAGTCCAGCCGCTCGCCCAACCGGTCCAGAATATCCTGGGGCGTCATGGAGGCCGACCGTGATGCCGCCAGCTCAATGGCAAGCGGCACCCGTTCCAGACGCCGGCAGAGTTCACTCACCGCCAGCATCATGGGATGCGTCAGGACCAGATCCGCCCTGCGTCCCCGTGCGCGGTCCAGGAAGAGCGCCGCCGCATCGCTTTCCCGGAGGGCGTCCAGTTCCACCACCTGCTCCGCCTGCAACCCGAGCGCTCGGCGCGTGGTGACCAGGCACTTTGCGCGGGGGGCTCGGGTCAGGATCTCGTGGACCAGTGCCTCTCCATCCACGATCTGCTCCATGTTGTCCAGCAACAACAGCACTTGCCGAGTCGCCAGCCAGCCCATCACCTGCTCCCCAAGGGGCACCTGCGGCTCAATCTGAAGCTGCAGAGCCTCCGCCAGCGCGGCCAGTGCCGTTTCGGCGGTTCGGGCGCTAGCCAGCGGGACCCACCAGGCGCCGTCGTCGTAGTGCTCAGCGCACCGCTCCACCACCTGCACCGCCAGGCGCGTCTTGCCCATGCCGGCCGGTCCCACCAGCGTGACCAGCCGATGCTTCTGGGGAGCGAGCTGCTTGAGAACGGTCTCCACTTCCTCATCCCGGCCCACGAAGGTGTTGGGGTAGACCGGCAAGGAGAGCCGAAGGGTGTCGAGCGTCTTAAGGGGTGGAAACGTCCGTTGCTGCAGTTCCGGGTGGCGCACCTCGAAGAGGTGTTCCGGTTGGTCCAGCCCCCGAAGACGGTGGGTGCCGAGGTCGAGCACCACCACGTCGGCCGTCAGCGCACCAAGGACGGAGTCGCGGACCGCTGCCGAGATCAGGATCTGCCCCCCGTGTCCGGCCGCCGAGGTCCGGGCCGCCCGGTTGACCACCGGTCCGAAGTAGTCCGGCCGGCCGTTGGGATCGTAACCCAGGAACGGCTCCCCCATGTGGACGCCGATGCGGACCAGGACCTCCTTCACGCCCTTCGCCCAGGGCTCGCTCTCCAGCGCACGCTGAACATCGAGCGCGCAGAGCACGGCGTCCGTCCCCCGCTGGAAGGCAACCATGAACGAATCGCCCTGGCTCTTCACCTCGAAGCCGTCCCAGCGCGCCACCGTCTCACGGACCAGGGCGTTGTGACGGTCCAGGACGGGACGGAAGGCGTCACCCAGCGCTTCCCAGAGTTCGGTGGAACCCTGGATGTCGGTGAACATCAGCGTGATCGTGCCGGTTGGCGCTACCCCGGTCAAACTCGTCCTCCTACTGCTTCCTGAAAGGTAGTTGGACAGGAGGGGGTGGTTCAACCTGTTACCGGTGGGTTCGCACTGCCCCTTGGACGCTCGGTGTCCGGTAAAACTGTCCGTGATGGGAGGTCAAGTCGGCACAGATCTGATCCTGAGCCTCTTCCGTTCATTGGTGTGCAGATATCGTCGCGCTCCCTAGCACATCATCCTCGACGGCCTCCCCCATGGGCGCGGTTTCCGTCACCTTCGGGGGGCCAGCAGTATCCGGCTTTGCGGCGGGGGATCGAGACCCCGTCCACGTGGTCCATGCGCCGATGTGGCGATACTGGATTCCCGCACCGCACGGGCACTTACACACAGAGATTGCCTGGCGAGAATGACGGAGGTTGGTGGGATGCGGGAGCACGGAGCTCGTTTCCTTCGGGGGTTCTGGCTCTGATCGCTGCGGAAGTACTGGAAGGAGTGTTGCAATCGCCTGACCAACTGGCCTTGAGTTCACCCGGAGGTACCCTTCATGTCCACATCCCGCCTCGACCGCCGCTCCCTGCTTCAAAGCGCCGCCGCTCTGTCGCTCCCGATAATCGTTCCCGCTCACGTTCTGGGCGCGCAGGGAGAGGCCCCCAGCGAGCAGGTCCGCCTGGGCTTCATCGGCGTCAAGAACCGAGGGATGCAGAACCTGCGTCCGCTGATCAAGAACGCCGTCGCCGTGTGCGATGTGGACGCGACCGTGATGTCCGCCGCCCGCGACGCCGTGGAGAAGTCAACGGGCCGCAAGTGCGCCGTCTACGCCGATTATCGCAAGCTGCTGGAGAGCAAGGAGATCGACGCCGTGGTCATCTCCTCACCGGACCATTGGCACGCCCTGCAGACCATCCACGCCTGCGAGGCCGGCAAGGATGTCTACTGCGAGAAGCCGCTGACCCTCACCATCTCCGAGGGACAGGCGATGGTCAAGGCCGCGCGCCGCTATGGCCGGATGGTGCAGAATGGAAGCCAGCAACGCTCCGGGCCGGAGTTCGCTGCGGCGGTGGAGTTGGTCCGCTCCGGCAAGCTCGGGAAGCTGAAGCGCGTGCGGGTCGGCATCCCCAGCGTCAACTTTAAGGCCGATGTCGTCCCGGACAGCGAGCCGCCTGCGGAGTTAGATTACGAGATGTGGCTCGGACCGGCCCCCAAGCGACCCTACAACGTGAACCGGGTCCACTACAACTTCCGCTTCTTCTGGGACTACAGCGGCGGCCAGATGACCAACTGGGGCGCGCACCACCTCGACATTGCCCAGTGGGCGCTCGGAATGGACGATAGCGGTCCCGTCGCCGTGGAAGGGAAGGCTAACTACAAGGCGGGTGCCTACTACGAGGTGCCGGAGACGTTCAGCCTCCTCTACACCTACGCAGACGGCACCACGCTGGAGTGCGGCTGCGGGCCGGGATTCAAGACCGGCACCACCTTCGAAGGCGAGGCCGGAACGCTCTTTGTCAACCGCGGGACGCTCCAGGGCACCCCGGCGGACCTTCTCCCCGCCGACCTCCCGAAGTTTGCGGGGGATACCACTGGCCTGCACCATCGTCGCTGGCTGGAGAGC
Organism: Actinomycetes bacterium; assembly: GCA_031426395.1. Classification (GTDB taxonomy): domain Bacteria; phylum Armatimonadota; class SYMT01; order SYMT01; family SYMT01; genus JANPLG01. Next base: position 6,446 of record JANPLG010000026.1, on the reverse strand, counting down.
ATCAAGACCCGCAAGCTCCCGAACGCGGATGTCGCGATTGCACATCGCACCGCCACCGTGTGCCACCTCGGTAACATCGCGCTCCGCACCGGACGCAAGGTGACCTGGGACCCGAAAGCGGAGAAGGTGATCGGCGACTCGGAGCAGGCGCGGATGGCGGACAAGCCCTACCGCGCGCCATGGAAGCTCGCCCGAGGGTAGCGGATCGGAGGACAAGTAATGCCCTCATCGTCGATTGAGGCCGTTACTTGACGCGGCGGACGGCCACCAGCGACATGTCGTCGCGCGGTGCCCCGTAATGGTCGATGGCGCGGGAGAGGATCTGGTCGACCAGAGCGGCTGCCGAGAGCTTCCGTGCCTCATGGATCTGGGCGCGCAGCCATGCTTCGCCCAGCGCATCCTCGCCATGCGGCTCCGTGACGCCATCGGAGCAGGTGATGAAGAGGTCGCCGCGCTCCAGGGTGAGCCGCACCTCGGAGTAGTGTGCTTCCATCAGGCCGAGGGCGGGACCGGTCGGCACGATCTCGCGGAACTTGCCCCGGCGGTAGTGCAGTACTGGACTATGCCCCGCGTTGACCACCGTCAGTTCGTGGCTGCGCGGGTAGAGCCAGCCGTAGACCATCGTCACCAGGATCTCGTGTGGCGTCTCCCGATTGAGAACGTGGTTGGTGCGGTCCATCACCTGTGAGGCGGACTTGCTGGCGCGGTAGTAGCCGCCGCTGATGAACTTCACCGCGGCGACCAGTGTGGCCGCCGCGACCCCGTGGCCGGTCACATCCGCCAGCTTGAGAGTGACGATTCCGTCATCTGGGTATTCGCGGCAGCTCCAGTAATCGCCGCCTACCTCCGCCGCAGCGAGAACCCTTCCGGCGATGTCGTAGCCGGGGACGGTGGGGATGGTCCGCGGGAGGAGCCGCTCCTGGATGCGTTTGGCCAGGAAGAGCTCCTGCCGGAGCTGCGATTCCTGCTGGGAGCGGATGGTTGTCTCGAGGCGCTCGCCGTGGGCACGCCAGACCGCGTCGGAGACCCGGCAGAGCACCCGTCCCGCAGCGGTGGCGTGTCCCGGATGATGGGCGACATGGTAGGCGAGCGTCCGCGCCAGGAAGTCCCTGAGCAACTGCAGAGTCGCCGGCTGCCCGATGTGCTCCTCCAGGCGATAGGCCAGCTCGAACACGAAGTGGTCGAGGTGTTCAAGCACGTCCGGACAACCGGTGTGGAGGAATTGCTCGCAGCCGGAGAGCAGCCGCTCAAGGTCCTTGGGACCCACCAGGGACACCTGCGCCTCCGGGGGCAACTGGCGGCACCACCGCTCCAGCGAGGTGTCCCGGTTCATCAGCCGACAAGTCGCGACCGGACCGTCCACCGGCACCGCCGGCAGAAGCACGGCCTGACGTTCGGCTCCCGTGTTGTTCATTGCCTCAGGTTTTCCCCGACTGCCGCGCCCTCAATCAGAAGTTGCAGAAGCGAGCGGCGGTTCAGTTTCGGATTTCGGATTTCGGATTTCGGATTTCGAGTTGCGTGCGTGGACGTGTGCCGTCTCGGCCAAGGAGGGTAGGGCGGGCGCTCCGTCGCCGCCTCGTCCGCGAGGTGGTTCCCCTCCAGTCAGGCGGGCCAGCCCCTGGACCCCGGCGCGGCTTCCTTGTCGAAGACGCCTCCTTCACCGGAGACAGGCGGGCGCTCCGTCCTCGTGGCGGTTTCCCTCGTGTCAGGAGGGACCAGTCCTGGACACTGGCGCGCGGCCTCCTCATTGATGACGGCTCCAACATCGGAGACGGGGCGGGCAGGGACGCCCCCATCTCTCCATCTCTCCATCTCTCCATCGGGCCGGCGCGGGAGCGGCTTCGGCCGATGATAGGATAAGGTGAGATCAGGCATCAGTTGAAACCCGAACGACCGACAACCCTTGGAATCCCAGGACGCAAGATGAGCGCTGCACTTCAGGAAATCACCCGGCCCCAGGCTGCCCCTTCCATCTCCCGCTTCCAGGAGCGGTACCTGGAGCACGCGGGCCTCGCCGACCTCTGGGAGAAGGTGCAGTCCCAGACGCGCCTCACCTACGAGGACGGCGTCCGGCTCTATGAGAGCAACGAGACGACGGCTATTGGGTGGATGGCGAACTGGGTGCGCGAACGGATGCACGGCGACCTCACCTACTTCGTCCGCAACCAGCACATCAACTACACCAACATCTGCAACAAGGACTGCAAGTTCTGCTCCTTCTTCGCAAAGAAGGGTGGCCCCAAGCCATATGAGTTGGATATGGAAGCGGTGCGACAGCGCATCCGTGAGTACCGCGACGTTCCGATCACGGAAGTCCACATGGTTGGCGGGATTAATCCGCGCCTACCGTATGAGTACTACCTGGACCTGGTCCGGACGGTGAAGGAAGAGCGTCCCAACGCCACCGTCAAAGCGTTCACCATGATCGAGCTCCAGCAGATTGCGCGGAAGGCGGAGAAGCCGCTGCGCGAGGTGCTGCTTGAGCTGATGGAGTGCGGCCTCGGGGCGCTCCCCGGCGGCGGCGCGGAGGTGCTTACCCCGCGCGTCCACGAGGAGCTGTACAAGAAGAAGCTCGACTGGCGCGACTGGCTGGAAACGGCCCGCGTGGCGCATAGCGTGGGGCTGAAGAGCAACGCCACCATGCTGTATGGCCACATCGAGACGCTGCCGGAGCGGGTAGAGCACCTGGTCCGCCTCCGCGAACTTCAGGACGAGACGGAAGGATTCCTCACTTTCATCCCGCTCTCCTTTGACCCGCAGAACACGGAGCTCTCGCACGTAGCGCGAACCACCGGCAATGACGACCTGAAGACCATCGCCATTTCCCGCCTGATGCTGGACAACTTCCCGCACGTCAAGGCGTTCTGGATGATGATCACCGCCCCGGTGGCCCAGATCGGCCTACGCTACGGAGCGGATGACATCGACGGCACCATCATGAACTACGAGATCACCCACGTGATCGATAAGAGCAACCGGCAGGCGCTCACGATGGACCATCTCCTGGAGATGATTCGGGAGGCGGGTCGTATTCCGGTAGAACGGGACGCGCTCTATCACGTGGTGAACCGCTGGGATGTCGAGCCGACGCCGATGGCGGCCCCCACGCGCATCCCCCTCCCGATGGTTCCGTAGAGGCGTCCGCTACAGTTCGCAGGTGAGGGTGAGCGCCCGAACCTCAGCGGCGCCCGCAGCCCGCAACGCGCGTGCCCCCTCTGCCAGGGTTGCGCCAGTGGTGTGAACGTCGTCGATCAGGATCACACTACGGCCTGCGAGATCCGGCGCGTTGGAACGGACGGCAAAGAGGCCTCGAAGCGCCTCCACGCGCTCCGCACGGTTGCGTCCGACCTGCGGCGGTGTCCGGCGGGTACGTATCAGGCCATCCCACACAGGAATGCCAGAAGCGTTTCCCAACGCGACGGACAGCAGCTCGGCCTGGTTGAAGCCACGCTCCAGTCGCCGAGTCCAGTGGACCGGCACCGGAACCAGCACACCCAGAGATTCGCCCGGCCACGCTGGCCTCCGCCGCATCTCATTCATCAGCAGCCACGCCAGCGGCTCAGCAAGCGCGGTCTTCCGCGAGAACTTGAGCGCAAGCACGGCATCTCGCAGCGGACCCGTGTGCAGCCCCACGCACCGCGCGTCCTCACACCCCTCCGGAATGGGAACGCTGTCGACGAAAGGCTCGATCTGCTCGATGCACACGTCACAGAACGGCTCGGCGAGGGCATCGCAGGTGAGGCACTTCGGCGGATAGACGATGTCCACCACGCCTGCGGCAAGTTCCCGCGTCAAGTCCGCAAAGGGTTTCATTGCTTCGACCCGAGTGATCCGCGTTCAACCCTTAGATCCGCGTCTTCCGCGTTCCATTCCGGGATCACTTCTCCACGGGAGATTCGGGGCGGCTGGTGTAGTCGGAGAAGGAGCCGTAATACACGCGGACCTTTGGATAGCCGAGGAGCTTCAGCGTGAAGAGGCTCTGGGCCGCGCGTCCCCCACTGGCGCAGTGAGAGATGATCTCCTTGTCCGGCGTGACGCCCTTGGCGGCGTACATCTGCTTCAGAGCGGTGGCCGATTTGAACCGCTTCTCCGGCCCCGAGATGTTGTCCGCCCAATCCACGTTCACCGCTCCCGGAATGCGACTCGCCTGGAACTCACGCTCGGAGCGCGTATCCAGGACCACCACGCCCGGCTTCCGCGCGAGCACTTCCGGCGACGGGCATGAAAGGGCCGGCGTCAGCTTCGGCTCGAAAAGGGCCGGCTCCACCCGAAGGGTGTCCTGCGTGACCGGTCGCTTCTCCGCCACCCACGCGTCCCAGCCACCGTTCACCAGGCTCACTCGGGTATGGCCGTAGGCATTCAGCACGTACCACAGCCGTGCCGACTGCCTGCCGCCGAAGTTGTCGTAAATCACCACATGCGTGGCGTTAGAGATACCAAGACCGCCCAGCAATGCGGCGAGCGCCTCCGGCTTCGGAAGGTAGGTGTGGCGGTCCTCCCCGTTCCGAAGCGGCCCATCGCTCAGGAAGACCGCGCCGGGAACATGGCCGGTCGCGAACGCCTCCGCTGTGCGCATGTCGACCACGCGCACGCCAGCGTCTTTACCGTGCGCGGCCAGCCAGACTGTTTCGACCAGCAACTCCGGCGCCGCATACTCGCTCTTTACGGATGCGGCATCGGCTGAAGCGGTGACGGCGGCCCGAGCTGCGGCCAGCGGTGAGACCAACGTGAAGGCGACGGTCACGAGAGATAGGAAGCGAGGCGGTCGCATGGAATTCACTCCGGTCCGAGGCGCGTTCTCACAGAGTTGAATCAAGCCGCGAGCGTGGGCTTGCGGGACAGACGCTTGCGGCGAGGAAACGGCCCGATGGCGGCGAAGGCGAACTGACCTTTGCTGAAGAGCCGCTTCGCAACCCGGTGACAGTCGTCCACGGTGACCGCTTCCACCTTCGCCACGAGCTCCGGCAGCGGAATCACGGAGCCGTGGAAGAGCAGGCTGTGCGCCAGGCGACCCATCCGGGCACCCGCATCGTCCAGTGAGAGGAGCGTGCCAGCGCGGACCTGGTCCTTGGCGCGGATCAGCTCGGATTCCGTGATGCCCGTTTCCGCAACCCGCAGCAGCTCTTGCTGGGAGAGGGCGCGGACCTCGGCCACATGCTCCGGGCTGGTGTCCGCATAGACCATGAAGAGGCCACCTTCGCGGTAGGTGACCACGTCGGAGCCAATGCTGTAGCAGAGGCCGCGCTTCTCACGGATCTCCTGGAAGAGGCGGCTGCTCATGCTGCCTCCCAGGATCAGATTCAGGATGCGGATGGCCCAGCGGTCGGGGTCCGTCTCGCTGACGCCGGGCGCGCCCATGCAGAAGTGCGCCTGCTCCAGTGGGCGGTTGATCAGCACCTCTTCGGGATGCGTCTCCACTGGCACGAAGCTGCGCGTGGCGCTCTCGCCGGAGAGGTCGCCGAAGTGCCGCTCAAGGAGGCGGACCAGGCCATCGTGGTCCACTGCGCCCGCCGCCGCAATGACGACCCGCTCCGGGACGTAGCGGGTAGCAATCCGGCGGAGGAGATCATCACGAGTGATGCTGGTGATGACAGGGGGAAGGCCAAGTACGGGACGGCCGAGCGAGTGATCCGGCCAGACAGCACGGGCGAAGACATCGTGGACGTACTCCTCGGCGGAGTCCTCCACGCTCTTGCACTCCTCCAGGATGACCGCCTTCTCGAGGTCCAGCTCCTTCTCGTCCAGGAGCGAGTTGCGGAGCATGTCCGCCAGCACATCCAGGGCGATTGGGAGATGTTCCGGCAGCACGCGGAAGCCGTAACCGGTGTATTCCTTGGTGGTGTAGGCGTCGATGCCGCCACCGATGGCATCCATCTGCTCCGCGATGGCCTGCGAGGTCCGGCGCTCCGTTCCCTTGAAGACCATGTGCTCCAGGAGGTGCGAGATCCCGTTCTCCGCCTCGGTCTCGTCGCCGGAGCCGGCATCGACCCTCAGTCCGAAAGATACCCCGAGCGATCCCGGAAGGGTCTGCGTGGCAATGCGGATGCCATTGTCGAGGGCGGTCTCACGGAAGGGGATGTCTTGCATTCGGATTGGGTTGCCGGCGGCGGGGAGGCGGAAGGGCTCGCGACGGGCGGGTCGCTGGGTCTATTCTACAGGCGGCGGCAGGCGGTGCAAGCGGAATGCCCCGGGAGGGTGCGACCGCCGAAAGCAGGTGGGTCCGTTATGCTTGAAGCGAGGACGCCTCCGCACCGGTGCTACCACGTCATCCTCGCCAGGCAACCCCGCTGCGAAGTGGCCCGTGCCGTGCGGGGATCCAGCCGCGCCCGTCGTGCACCGGGGAACCAACTTACCCGGTGATCGGACGCAGCAGCCGGTTGCGGCCGTATCCCCGAAAGAGACGGCTACGACGCCCCGGGCAACCGCCATTGAGGATGACGGACGGG
>JANPLG010000025.1:0-3475 GCA_031426395.1 Actinomycetes bacterium | reverse complement strand
GCCAGCTCCATCAGCGCCTGGCCCTGCATCCGTCCGCCGTCGGTGTCATCCGCGCCGACGTAGGTGACGGTGTTTCCGCCGGTCACGGTGCGGTTCACCGTGATGACCGGGATGTTCGCCGAGTTCGCCTTCTTCACGCCGGGTCCGAGCGTCTCGGTCTCCGTGGGGCAGAGGATGATGGCGTTCACCCGCTGCACCACGAAGTTATCGATGGCGCTGATCTGCTGGGAGGAGTCGTCCTTGCCGTCCACCACGTTGATCTCGGCTCCATACTTGGCCGCCTCGTCCTGCATCCCGGTGCGCATGGAGACGAAGAACGGGTGGCCGTAGGTGGGGATGGTCGACCCGATCACTATACCCTTGCCGTCGCCCGGTGAGAGTTCGATCGGGCCGGCCGCTGGCGTGCCTCCGGCCGTGGGGACGGTGCCCGGGGCCGGCGGGGCCGCCGTGTTGCCGCCACCGCTGTCGCAGGCCGAGAGGGAGAAAGCGCTGGCGAAGAGCAGGCCGGCCAGCGAGAGGCGAGAAAGGAGGGGACTTCGATGTCCGCCGGGCAGGAGGGAAGAGAGCATGGGGTTGGTACCGGGTGAGCAGCGTGGTTCTGAAACGGATTTGACCGCCGTGTGGGGAGTTCCTTCTCGCTCCACGAGAGGGTGGCCTTAGAGGGACATTCGTCAGCGGCGGAGGCGGGCGCGGGCATCGATGGTCACGGCCATAAGGATGATGAAGCCCTGGATCATCACGCGCCAGTTGGGGGAGAAGTTCGCCATCTGCAGGCCGTTGTCGATCACCTGCAGGGTGGCCGCACCGAGGAGCACGTTCCACGCCGCGCCCACGCCCCCGCCCAGCGCGATGCCGCCCACGATGCAGCTTGCCAGGCTCTGGAACTCGTAGCCGGTGCCGGCGGTGGGGGTGGCCTGGCCGGACTTCGCCATCAGGATCATGCCGCCGAGGGCCGCCATCAGGCCGGAGAGGGCGTAGGTCTTGATCTTCAGCGCCACGGTGTCGATGCCGGCGAGGCGGGTCGCCTCTTCGTTGCCGCCCAGCGTGTAGACGTGCTGCCCGAACGGGAGCAGACGCAGCACGAACCAGAGCGCCAGCACAAGGCTGAGGAAGATGAGGGAGGCGTAGGAGAAGGGGCCGACCTGCCCGTAGTTGAGTTGTTGGATGGTCTCCGCCTGAGGACCGAGCGAGAGCGGCTGCGCGTTGAACAGGCCGGTGGTGAGGCCGAAGAAAAGGAGCTGCGTGCCGAGTGTGGCCACGAACGGATTGATCTTCACCACGGCGACCAGCACGCCGTTGATGGTCCCCAGCAGCGCGCCCAGGCTGATGCCGATGGCCATGGCTGCGGGAACCGGCATCCCCTTGCTGCTCAGCAGCCACGCGGTGACGGAGCCGCACAGCCCGGCAATCGCTCCCTGGGAGAGGTCGAAGCCGCCGCCGATGAGCGGGAACGCCTGCCCCACGGCCAGGATGCCGATGATCGCCATTCCGTTCAGCAGGTTGGGCACGTTCTCCGGCGAGAGGAACCGCGGGTTGCGCATGCCGAAGGCGGCACACAGCACCACCAGCGCGATGACGCCGGTGTAGGGACGCAGCTTCGCCAGCCAGTCTCCTGCGCTCATCGGCGACTTCTCAACTACCGCTTCACCCGCCAAGTCGTGCCTCCGTCTCCACGCCCGCTCGCGCGCCACCTGAATCGCCGCCCCGCTCGCCGCCCCGGTCGCCGCCCCGGTCGCCGCCGATAATCGCGGCGACCAATTCGTGCTCCGAAGCCTGGCCGGCGGCAGCCTCGTGGACCTTCCGCCCCGCCCGCATCACTGCAATCCGGTCCCCAAGGCGCAGCGCTTCCTGAAGGTCCGGGGTCGCCACCACGATTCCCGCGCCGCCATCCGCCAGCCGGTGGATCAGCGCGTAGATCTCCTCACGCGCCCCCACGTCCACGCCTCGAGTCGGCTCATCGAAAAGGTAGACGTCCGCCTTCCGCTCCGCCACCCGCCCGACCACCACCTTCTGCTGGTTGCCGCCGGAGAGGGACTGCATCTCCTGTCCGGGACCGGAGCATCTGACGCCATACTGTCGCACCAGGTCGGCCGCCCCGCGCCGCATCGCCCCGCGCCGGAGCAGGCCGGCGGTGGTCCAGCGGGGCAGGTCCGCGAAGGTGAAGTTGGTCGCCACATCCAGGCCGGGCAGGATCCCGAACGCTTTGCGGTCGCCCGGGGCCATCAGCACCCCGCCCCGGATCGCATCCCGCAGGGAGCGCCAGCGACGGGCCTCGCCCCGCACCCGCAGCGTGCCGCCCGTCGCCGACAGCGCGCCGGAGAGCGACCAGAGTAGTTCCGTCTGCCCCGCGCCGGCCGCCCCGGTGACTGCCAGGATCTCGCTGCGACCCACGCGCAAGGTGACGTCACGAAAGCCTGGGCCGGTCAGTTGCTCCGTCTCCAGAACCGTTTCGCCCGCAGTGGCCGCCCGCCGTTCTCCGGCCTCCACCTCGCGCCCCACCATCGCCTTCACCAGGTCGCCTTCCGTGACGGCGCCGCGCGACCAGGTGGCTACCGCCCGCCCATCCCGCAGGACGGTGACGCGGTCACCCACACGGAACACTTCTTCCAGATGGTGGGAGATGTAGATCATCCCGATCCCGCGCTGCTGCAACTCACCCATGATGCGGAATAGGCGTTCCGATTCCGCGTGGGAGAGGGCGGCGGTCGGCTCGTCCAGGACCAGCACCCGCGCCTTCCGGTGCAGGGCCTTGGCGATCTCGACCAACTGCTTCTCGCCGGTGGTCAGGCTCTTGACGGAGCGAGCGGCGTTGAGCGGGAAACCCAGCTCTTCCAGATGCCGCGCCGCTTCCTGGCGCACCGCCCGGCGGGAGAGGAGCGGGACGCCCGCGATCCGCCGGAGAGGCTCCTGACCCAGCAGCACGTTCTCCGCCACGGAGAGCTCCGGGACCAGGTTGAACTCCTGGTAGATCACGCCGATGCCGAGATCCAGCGCATCCTGGGGAGTACGGATGGACGCCACCGCGCCGTCCAGGCGAACCTCGCCGCTGTCCCGCGTGTAGGCGCCGGCCAGGATCTTGATGAGGGTCGACTTTCCTGCCCCGTTGGCACCCACCAGGGCCAGGACCTCGCCCGCGTCCAGGGTCAGGCTCACCCCCTGCAGGACGCGCGTGGTATGGAAGCTCTTCCGGATATCGTGGAGTTCAAGCAGCGGCATTGCGGCGTTGGGGCGTTGCGGTATCTGGCCCCGTCGATGAGGACTCCCCGTCGTTCGGTTGTGGAGCGGCGGGTTCCTGCCCCTGGGAGGGTTCAGGGTTCAGGGTTCGGGGTTCAGTCTGTTGCGGAGGGCTTTGGTGTGAAGGCTGGGCCTGGAGGCCGGTGTTCGGGGTTCAGGCTGAGGCGGAGGGCTCAATCCGCACTCCGCACTCCGCACTCCGCACTCCGCACCGCACTCCGCACTCCGCATTCCGCTCTCC
>JANPLG010000024.1:0-3531 GCA_031426395.1 Actinomycetes bacterium | reverse complement strand
TCTCTCCATCTCTCCATCTCGACTTGCTGCAAGCGCCGTCTGAGGTAGTTGAGGGTTGCCGACCATGGGTATACTGGCATGGAAGCGTTTTCTCGGAGAACCGTGATGAGATCGTCCAAGCTGTACTGGGCAGGGCTGGTGGTGATAGCAGTGGGCGCAACGCTAGTTGCAACGCCTGCGCAGAGCCAGGGTGTCAATGTCGGCGTCGGTGCGCCCATAGGCAACACCGGCATCAACGTCGGCAGCGGCTATCAGTTCGGCCGGTGGAACTCCCGGTGGCAGACGGGCATCTTCCTGGACGCGGGCCGGTACATCAACCGCCGCCGCAGCCGGGACCGCGGCGATGACCGCCGCAACGACCGTCGCAAAGAGGGGGGCCGCGAGGAGCAGGTCGTCGTTGAGAACGTGAGGCTGAAGGTCTCCCCCAAGGAAGCTTCCGTCTACCTCAACGGCCAGCGCGTCTACGCGGACGGCCGCAGCGAGCTGACCCTGCCCGCAGGCAATCACCGGCTGGAATTCGTCCGCCAAGGGTACCGCACCGAGGTGGTGGAGCTCAAGGTGGTGGACGGCCTCGACTTCCGCGTGGAACGGAAGATGGAGAAGCTCTCCAAGGCCGAGCCGGGCGACCCGCGCCTGCAGAATCCCGCGCAGCCCATTCCGGTCCTCGACGCGGTCAAGCAGACCCAGACTGCCACCCGGCCGGTCCCCGGTGCCCCAGTGGCTTCGGTGCCCGCTTCGGTGCCCGCATCGGCTCCCAGCGCACCGACCAAGTAGCCTTACAACGCGGCTCATAGAACTTGCAATCATCGTCCAGGCAGGCCTGTCGCAAGACGGCCTGAACCTGGACGATGTTGCTTAGCACCGTCGGCAATCAACGGACGGCATCACTGGGCGCGGGTTGCTTCGACTCCCGCAACGGCAGGAGAGCCGAAGACACACGCCTCTCCTGCCGCCAGAACGCTCTCCCAGCCGAGACTGCGCTCTCAGTTCCCGCGCAGTGGTTCTTCGTTCGCGCCGGTGTTGTTGGGCGCATCATCGTCGTAGTCGCTGAGCTCGCCGTGATCGATGATGTCGGAGATGTCGCCTGGGGCGGCCGACTGGCCCATCGGGACGCTGGTGATGTCTTCAATCTGGAAACCGGTGGAACCCAGATCGTTGGCTAGGCTCGTTCCCAGGCCGGATGCCATGCCCGGTACCTCGCCGGTAATGTCCGTCGCCAGGATTTCGTTGCCTATGCCTCGGAGCGTCTCGTCGGTGTAGTCGCCCTGGTACTCATCGTCTCCCGCCTCGGTCGGCATCATGGAGGTCTGGACCCAATCCTGCTCCTGCGCCTCGGCAACCGCGTTCTTGCGATGAAAGTCCGTGGCGAAGCGATCCGGGTCCACGCCGGACGCCAGCCGCGCCGCCTCATCCGGGAGCGGTCCGCTCCGGTTGATCTCCAGCGCCTCGTTGGTGTCCAGGTCGTTCAGGCGCTGGAAGCCATCCGCGAGCATCACGCGGCGGTCATCATGGTCGTCCACGATGAAGCCGAGGTCGTGGATTTCCTCCTCGTCCTCCTCATCAATGCCCAGGCGCGTCCCTTCCTGGAAGAAGTCGCCCAGGACCTCTGCGTCGCCTCCAAGCGGCATTGCATCCTGGTTCGGCCCTGGATACCCGGCCCCCAATTCCGTATGTCCCGCGTTGCTCATGCGTGTGCTCCCTTCGACGCTTCCGCAGCCGCCTGCCTTCCGGCAGGGTTGTTCCCCAATCACGGAAGGTTGACACCGCCCGTTGCCACGAAGAGTGCCGTGGGCGCGGCGCACGGGTGGCGCGCTCGAGGAGTCGTCGCCTTCGTCTCGCCACACTTCAGGCGCAGGAGGAAGCTCCCACGGCAGAGAACGACGCCGGGATGGGGTGAGATAGCCGAGGGACAGCAGGACCCGGTGCCGCCCCATACCGCAGCAATCAAGACGTGGCCAGCAACGAAGTGGCCGGCAAGAGTGAAGGAGAAACCATGGGGGGAGCAGACGTGGCAAGCACCGGTCAGACGGGGAATCTCAAGTCCCGACTGTTCCTGATGATGGTGCTTCAGTTTTTCATCTGGGGCGCTTGGCTTCCCTTGATCTTCGGCTACCTGCCGAGCCTCGATTTCTCTCCCGCGCAGCAGACGTGGATCCTCAATGCGTTCCCCGTTGCCGCGATTGTAGGCATGTTCTTCAGCAATGAGTTCGCTGATCGGAAGTTTGCCGCAGAGAAGTTCCTCACGTTCAGCCATCTTGTGGGCGGTGTTTCCATCCTAGCACTGGGGTTTGTAAAGGACTTCTGGCCCTTTGTGATCCTCATGTGGGTGCATTGCCTGGTGTATGTTCCGACAATCTCCATCACGAACTCCATCGCCTTCTCCCACATGAAGGATGCGCAGAAGGAGTTCGGCCTCGTCCGCATGGGGGGCACCATCGGGTGGATTCTCGCGGCCTGGCCATTTACCTTCATCCTGGTGGACTGGGCCAAAGTGCAGGCTGCCGCCCCGAATGGCTTCGTCAACTGGATGGGACTGGTGCTCGCCTCGGGCCTAACGGGTCCTGCATTGCAGGAGGGCACCCGCTGGACGTACATCATTGCCGGGGTTGCCTCGCTGATCCTGGCCGCTTACAGTCTCACGCTCCCGCACACGCCCCCCAGGCCACCGGCACAGGCTGGAGAGAAGCAGGCGTGGGTTGAGGCTGTCCGCCTGCTGCGCCACCCCTTCGTCCTGGTTCTGTGGCTGGTGACGTTCGCGGACGCCTTCGTTCACAACTGCTACTTCAACTGGACCGGTGAGTTCCTGAAGCGGACGCGTGAAGCCGGCGGCGTCGGAATCCCCGGAAACTGGGTCATGCCCGTGATGAGCATCGGCCAGGTGGCGGAGATCCTGACGATGTTTATCCTGGGCGCCACGCTCAAGCGACTGGGCTGGAAGGTCACCATGATTGTCGGAATCATGGGCCACGCCGTCCGGTTCGCGGTGTACGCCCTGGTTCCCGAGAGCGCGCCGCTCATCATGGCGGTGCAGGTGCTCCATGGAATCTGCTATGCGTTCTTCTTCGCCACCGTCTACATCTTCGTGGACGAGTACTTCCCGAAGGATGCTCGGACCAGCGCCCAGGGCTTGTTCAACGTGATGATCCTTGGCGTCGGCGCGCTGGTGGCCAACACGGTCTGTCCGCCGCTCATTCAGGAAGTCTTCACTAAGGACGGCTTGACCGACTTCCGCGGCCTCTTCATGGTGCCGATGGCCGTCGCAACCTTCGGCGCACTGGCGCTGGCCTTCCTGTTCCATCCGCCCAAGAATGCGGAAGCCACCGCAGGTGCCATGCCGGTGATCGTCCACTGACGGAAGCGTGAAACTGAACAGTAGTTGGCCCCACCGAAGGGTGCAGTTCTCTGATAAGGCTGCTCTGGGTCTGACAGGTCCGTTTTGTGATTCCATAGGTGCGGTGCCGGTGAACTGCTGCGGGAGCTGATCTTCCCGCCGGACCGGCGTGGAGGCCCCGATGGACAACCCGATGCGCG
>JANPLG010000023.1:0-14292 GCA_031426395.1 Actinomycetes bacterium | reverse complement strand
TTGAGCCGACGCAACCAGAGCAGCAGACACGTGGCGAGCACCAGGATCACCAGTGAGCCGCGAGAACCGGAGGTCAGCAATCCGCCCAGCATCAGGGGCGAACCGGCGATTGATAGGAGCTTGACCCACGTCGGTTCACCTGGGCTGGTGATCAGCACCAGCGCGAGGAGCAGCCCCACCATCATGTTGGTGCCGAACATGCTGGGAAGCGCAAAGGTGGAAAAGGCGCGGAAGACCCGATTGCCGGAGCCATCCTCGTATCGCATCCCGCCGGCGTAGTCGTTGAGGACTTCGCTCTGGCCCTGGATCGCGGCGGGACCGAGCTTCCACTGCCAGAGGCCATAGATGGCGGTGGCGATGGAGAGGAAGAGCATCAGGTAAAGCACCTGTCGCAACTGCCGTCGGGTCTGCAGCAGCTCGTATCCCGCGAACATGAGCCACATATAGAGCACCCAACTTCGAAGTCCGGCGAGACTTCGGAGAAGGGGAGCTTCCGGATTGGCTAATTGCAGGAAGCAGAACACGGAAAGAGCCAGGACGGCACTGGTGAGCAGGTTCCGCGGCAGCGGCAGCCCTTTGCCGGCGCGCCCGAACAGTGCGTAACCGACCAGCAAGAGACACAGCTCCTCCGGGATGATGTAGCCGAGCATCGACCCGTAGCGCAGCTTGGCGTAGCCACCCAGGTATCCGGCTACCAAGAGTGCAAGCAACGCCGGTTGGGGTCCCATCCGGATGAGCAGGGCGGCGCCCACCACCACCAGCGCGGTCACCCCCAGCAGAGCGACTCCCGCGCCAGGCCCCAACACCATTGCGGCGCCGAGGGGAAGAGCTACAAGGCAAAGCAGCAAGACGGCCCGCAGCAGGACGGCGCGATGTTGCTCTGGGAGCACTCGATGCGTCGCCTGGCTCATGGACGCCCTCCACCCACTTCACGCACTCCACCCAAGCGAACCGCACGAAGGATGCGGTAGTCACGATCTCCGTTGCGGAGCAGCCGCCCAAGCATTCCACCCGGTGGCTCTGCCGTGAACGACGCCACCTCCACATATCCGCCCGCGCGAGCCATTGCGGACCGGCATTGATCCACCTCGTGGGCCCGGAGCACCAGGTAGTCGGGCTTCAACATAGGGATGGCGGTGGCGATGTCACGCTGTGCGGGCACGGTATCCTTGAGAGCGCGGACCGCCTGTGGCGTGACCAAGCCAGGGTAGTCGAGCATCCGCCGCCGCGATTGGTGGCCGATGGCACCGAGGCTCTCCGTATAGACCGTGGCATCCGGCGCCGAATTCACGGCCAACCATCTGCCGGCCGCGCCGCGCACCCCTTGCTCAATGGCCAGGTGGTTTACCCGGTCGCGGAGGAGAAACACCGGCATCAGCAAGGCAAACGCGGCGGCCACCCCATAGCCGCCTGCCAATGCGAGGGCGGCAACCCGAGGCTGGTGGAGCGAGAGGCGGGCAAGCGCCAGGGCCGCCAGGATGCCGACAGCGAGCGTCGCCGGAGGTCGGTACCACCCGAAGAACGACGGAGTGGAGCTGAGATAAGCCAGGTGGATCAGTGTCGCGTCGGCCATCGCACGGCTTCCAAGAGTGAGCGTCCGCGAGAACAAGGTCGCCGAAACGATGGCCGCCAGCAGCAGCGCATGCGTCAGACGGATCGGGAGTTTGAGCGCGCTCGGAATCTGATCCGGGTTCAAGGGAGTGAGTATGGAAATGGCATCCATTCGGGCAGCCCAGTCGAGCGCCACTTGGTATCCCGCCATCTTTGCGCTCACCGTGTGCGGTAGCCAAAAGCCGTAGTAGAGCGACAGAGGAAGCACGACCGCGCCAAGGAGAAGCGCACCCCAGCCGACTTCCTTAACTGCAATCCGTGGCTTCACGGCGAGGCACGAAGCCAGGAGAGCCGCCCCCCAGATAGCCAGTTCAGGTCGTACCAGCACGGCTGCGGCCGCGAGCACCCCCGCGCCCCCTAAAGCCCCTCGGCTCGCGCGGTTCCAGATCCAGGCAATCGCCAGTAGGGTGATCGACGTCTCCATACCGGACATGGAGAAGCTGACCGTGCGTGGCTCCACGGCGAGCAGCCAAAGTGGCAGCACTCGCAACCATGGAGTGAGGCGCTGACAGTCCTGCGAGACTTCACGGTCGACGATTGCAGCCATGTGAAAGTGTGTGGCAACGTAGGCAACAAGCGCCACTAACCGAGCGGCGTGGATGGGCCCATCGGTCACTGGAAACAGGGCTCCGATGGCCATGATCATCTGCCAGATTACGGAACTGAAGCCCCAAACGGACTCGCCAGGGTTGTAGACAAGCCCGTGCCCAGCCACAAGGTTTTCGGCATAGCGCTGGAAGATGCGGGCGTCATCCCAGACCATTCCTGCAACCAGCCAATACCCGATCCGGCAGACCAACCCGACCACCAATGAAGCGCGCCATCCGGTCATCAGGTCGGCGAGGAAGCTCCGTTTTGAGGCCGCGCGGTCGCCGCTTACGGTCAAAGCATTCACCGTGACGCCCCAGCCGATGCGGCCGACCGTACCCCTTGGGCGCAGCAGGCCTGGGTCAAGATGTCTGCCAGCCGGTCGGCAAGTGCCGGATAGCTGTACCGCTCCCGCACCACGCGCTCGCCGGCAGCGCCCCGCTTCCGGCACTCATCAGCCGATGCGAGCGCCTCGCGGAGTGCGGCGGCAAGTGCAACCGCATCCCCTTCGGGGAAGATCCAGCCTCCTCCGGTTTCATGCAGCAGTGAGGGTATATGGCCGCTATCGGAACCGATGACCGGCACCCCGCAAGCAAGAGCCTCAATGATCACCCTGCCGAACTGCTCCTTCCAGGAGGGGGTGGTGCGGGACGGCACCACCAGCAGGTCCATAGCCCGCAGGTAGCCCGCTGCCTGATCGTGACCGACCGCCCCGGAGAAAATGACCCGTTCAGCAAGACCCGCAGCCATCAGACGCTCACGCAAACGTTCCTCTGCGGGACCTGAACCAACCACCAGCGCTGCCCACTTCGCGTCGGCTGCAAGCACCAGCGCCTCGGCGAAGATATCGATCCCCTTTGCCTCTGTGAGGCGCCCCAGATAACCGATCACGGGGCCGCGAAGCCCATGAGACTTGCTGATAGACTGTCCGCACGCCGGTAAAATCCGGGAGAAGTCGACGGCATGGGGGAAGAGAGGACCGGGTTGCTGCCGTCCCTTGGCGCGGACCACCGCCTCAACTTCCGCGGTTAAGGACAGCACGGACGACGCAGCGCTCAGCACCCATCGCTCCATCCATCCAAAAGGGGGCGGGTAGCGCTTGAGGAGATTCTGCTTGGTGTAGAGCACGAACGGTATCTGGTGGGACCTACAAAGCAGCGCGGTCTGTGCCGCAGCCACGCTGTACGGCTCTTCATCAAGGAAGACCACGTCCGGCCGCTGGATGCGGAGAACCCTTCCCAAGTCAGACCGATAGCCATGGAGCGGAATGCTACCTGCCTTGAAAACAGGCAAGGGATGCATCTTGAATGCTTCGCCGGGCTCCGGCTTATGGTCCGGTCCGCCATACTCGCTCGGCCAGCGCTCGGGAACAACTAGGCTCACTTCCCAGCCCGGTCGACTGCCGAGTTCTTCGTAGAGACAGCAGTTGATGGACACCACGGCGGAGTGGCTGACCGCGACGACCTTCAACGCAGCATCTCCTGGTAGAGACCCATGTAGGCCTCACCCATTCGCGCCCAGCTGTACCGCCTCGCGGTCGCGACAGCCGCGTCGCGAACCGCCTCCCCATTGTCCCGAGTTTCTTCCCAGAGACTTCGCCAGGCATGGGCTAGCGCGTTCACATCGTCGGGATCAGGGATGACTGCGGTGCAACGGCGGTCGGCTAACTCCGCTGCTCCCACACGGCCGGAGGTCACCACGGGCGTTCCTGCCGCCAGCGCTTCCAGTAGCACAAGGGAGAACGGCTCATATCGGGAGGGACAGAGGAAGATGTCCGCAATGCCGTAGAGTGCGGGAAGGTCGGTCCGGAACCCAAGCCAGGTGACACGGTCTGTAACGCCCAGCTTCTCGGCAAGCGCGGGAAACGGACTCCCTTCGGGCGCTCCGGCAACGGCGAGGTGGAATTGGGGCAGCAATGCGAGCGATTTCAGCACGGTGTCTAGGTTCTTGCGCGGCGTGCGGAGATCGCCGGCGAAGAGTGCCACCGGGCGATCGCTAGGCAGCCCGAGCGCGGATCGCGTCAGGGTGCAGGGAGGCGCTGGATGGACGCCGTTCGGGATGACGGTGACGCGCTCGCTTCCAACACCAATCGCCAGGAGTTCCTCTCGGACCACGCTTGAAACGGCCACTAACCGACTCGCCTGCCCGAAGGCGCGCTTTTCCCACCGGGAATTTGCCGCCTGATAGAGCTGCCGGTAAGCGCGTCCCGGCCCGAAACCGCCGACCGAGGGTTGTGCTCCGTGTACGAAGTGCGCGGTGTTCACCTGGTGTGGAAGGTTCAAGACGTAGCCGTTGGCGTGGACCACGTCCCACCGACGCTGGCGTTGAAGGATGGCGGTGGCAGCACGGGCAAACTCGGCCACCTTGACCAGATTGGGACTCTGCATCCGGGGCTTGACCCGAAGCCACTCGATCTCGAGTCCGGGTTGTTCCTCGAGATCGGCGTCCACTCGGTCGGCGAGCAGGGTGACCACTGCGCCAGCCCGAGCCGCATGGAGCGCCAGTTCCCGCATCACTCGGCCCTGACCATCACCCGTGGTCACGTTGTGTGTCACGAGCGCGAGACGCACGTCGCCTCCGACGGTTCGCTGACCGGGGTTGCTGCCGCGCTCTTGGTGGCGAGGCGTGCGAGGGATGCGTTCAGCCTAACCGCGAACTCGTCGCTGGAGTATAGGGACGCGAACTCGCGTCGAGTGAGAAACGAGCATTCGCCTCTTAGCGCCAGTTCAATTCCCGCAGCGAGTGCGTCCGGCCGACCCGGTTCGACGAGGCAGGCCAGGTCCGGTCGGGTGCCGAGCAACTCGAGTGGTCCCCCCGCCGCCGTCGCTACGAGTGGCTTGCCGAGTGCCAGCGCCTCAAGCAGCACCATCCCAAAGGGCTCAGGCGTTACGGAAGCGTGGACCACCACGTCCATTGCCTGCATCCACCGTTCGGGACAGGATTGCTGGCCGGTCATCTGGACCGGCAAACCCCGCTCGTGAATGATGCTCTGCAGCCGCGCCGCAAACCCCGGCTCCAGACTGTGCTCTCCTCCAACGATCAGGAAAGTCGCGCCGGGCCGCCGTCGCCTCACCGCGACAGCGGCATCCAGGAACACTTCGATTCCCTTCCACTGCTGTAGGCGGGCGAGGATCCCGATCACCGGCGAACCCTTTACGCCCAGTTCGCGACGCGCTTCCGCTGGCGTCGGCAGCTCATCCACGTTCCACCGCGCGAGATCGACACACGGGTAGATCACCTCTGTCGGGACCTTGCAGAGCCGCGACTGCGCGTCGGCGACTGCCTTTGAACAGCAGTAAATCCGCGCCGCCGGAATTGCGGCACTGGTGCGGTCGATCCAATGCCTGCCCGGAAACCCGTGCTGCCACCACGCTGCGGACACTTTTGCCAAGTGGGCGGCAGCACCCGAGTAGCAATGCGCCTTCCCCATCCACGCGAGGACGACTGCAGATCGCCGCTCCCGCAGGTGGGACGCGAGCGACCGGATGGTTCGACCCGCGACGTGGATCTGGCGCATCTGTCCTGCGGGAAGGACACGGACCGGCACACCAAGCGCTCGGCACGCTTCCACCATCGGGCCAGCCTCGAGGAAGACCACGTCGTACTCGAGCCAGGCTTGGATCGAGGAACGCGACGCGCGGGTGATCGCGCCAAGGAAGTGCAGGAGTAGAGCTTCCGCGCCACCGCGCTGCTCTGCCAGGGGCATGACCAGCGTCACCCGTCGGTTGGCCTCGGCGCCCGCACCAGCGCTGAACTTCAACTGCGTGGGCCTTTCGCTGCGAGGTGTCGAAGCAAGGACTGAGCGATCACCTCCCACGAGAAGTGCTGCGTAAAGAGCTTTTGCCCTGCCTCTCCCATTCTTCTTCGCTCCTGGGCGTTCTGCGCAAGGTCCAGCGTAGTGCGGATGAAGTGGGACGGGTCGGCCACCGGGGAGAGGCGAATGCTCTCGCCATCGGCCGCCTGAAACACCGGGTCGGTGAGCGGCCCCACGGTGCTAACCATCGGGATCCCGTGCTGGAGCGCGGCCATCACCGAAGTCCGGCGGGTGGAGACGCCATCAATGAAGGGCGCGAGGTAGAGGTCCATCGTGGAGAGACACGCGGAGACGTCGGCCGGAGGGAGCACGCCGGGGGCGATCAGTAAACTTGGGGGCACAAAGCGCCGAATGCGTTCAGCGTCCGGCCCCACGTAGAGTAGCCGCACCGGGACGCCCTGCGACTGGAGTGCGCCGACCGCTTCCGCTACCCACTTAAGCAGCCGTCCTGCGTGCGCAGTCCCAAAGACTCCCAGCACCAGGGCATTCGCATCAATGCCTAGCTTTTGGCGCTGTGCCGCCGGATTGGCGTCAATCCTGGGAATGGCGGAGCCGACCGGCAGATGGTGCGGACCCTGTTTCGGGAACCACGGGTGGAAGCGCCTCACCCACGGCTGGATGGAACAGAAGACCAGATCCGCGTTGCGACCCAGTTGCCAGAGTTGCAGCCGCTGCCAGCACGTCATCACCGCGAACCGGGCGTTGATCACCGGGACAAACGGCTCGTGGATCATCAATGCCTGCCGTGTGCCCGGCGATCGATGTCGAAGGCGCTTCAATGCTGCGGGAAGGTGCAGGTTCAATCCCCATCGGCCGTAGGAGAACGGGTTGTATTGCAGGACCGTCCAGTCCGGCGGATCTTTCGAGATCTGTCGTTCCAGGCAGGTCATCGTCGAGGGTTGCATGGAGCGAAACGCGTTCTGGACCTGGACTCCGGGGATCTCTGAGGTCTCACGGTCTGCGCCGCACCAGATACGGATGCTGCCCGCAGTCGATTGTCTTGCGAGTTCAGCGGCCAGGCAGAAGGTGTAGTCACCGATGCCGTCGAGTTGGGGCGGGAGCTCCGCCGAGATCAGGTCGATTCGCAATGGCCGGGCCATCCCATTTCGTATTTCGGATTTCGGATTGGGCCACGGGCCGGCTGAAGGTACGCGGCTTGACGGTGCCACCCTAGAATCCAATCCACGTCCGCGCTTCCTGAAAGACCTCTTCGGCGGAGAAAACGGTATCGCGATGGACATCGCGGCCGAGGCTTCGACACGTTTCCGGGTAGCCCCACTGCTGCTGGTGGTGGGACGCGGAGCGAAAGCCCTCCGCCAGGACCACCAGAGTCGGACGCCGGAATGCGGCTGCCGTATGCATCAGCATGCTGCCGTTGCAGATGACAAGGTCACTGGACGCTACCAGTGCAAACGTCTCCCGAAGGCTCATCCGTCCACAAAGGCTCACGCTACCCGGCGCTCCAGCGGCCATGGACTCCGCCAGTACCGCATCACTCTTCCCACCCACAAGGACAACGTTCACTCCCCCGGTCTCCTGAAGCGCGCGGGTGAGGATGGCAAAGCTGTCAAGCGGCCAGCACTTGATCGCGTCCCCTGCCCCAGGCCCGAGCATCACGCGCACGAGGCGGCCAGCCGTCTCACGTCTCTTCCAGCGCTGCTCCGCCTGCAGCTGTTCGTCCTCGGAGAGGAAGAGCTGTGGGCGGGGTTCCGGTAGGTCACGGACGCCCATCAATTCCGCGAGACGCAGCGCCGACTTGCTAACGTGAAGAGTGTCGTCGTAGCTGACCGCGCGAGTGAAGCCTTCGTCTCCGCCTCGATAGCCCCGCACCCCCAGGCGGTGCACGATACCGGCCCGCATCAGGAGCAACGCGCCGTAAGTTGAGCCGAATACGTCAAGGCCCACATCGCATCCTAGCCTCGCAACCGTTGCGGGTTCGCGAGAGGTGAGCAGGTATCGAATGCAATCCCAGGGTCGTTGTGGCTGGACCACGTGGTTGTACCAAGGGGCGTTGATCGGGATCACCTCGCTGACGTGGGGATTGTTGGCGAGAACGTCCCGGTTCCAGTCCCCCACTCCGGCCAGGATCGGCGTGTCTGGAAAGTGCCGGCGCAGCGCCTCGAATAGGGGAGTTGCGACCAACAGGTCGCCGATGTCGTTGTTGCGGAGAACAAAGATCGCGTTCGGCCTGTCCGGGAGAGCCGGCTCGCGGGGGAGCAGACGGCGCCCGAGTTTGACCGGCAGCTCCCGGATGAAAGGCTTAAGCGACATCGTTCAGCAAGAGCTTCAGCGAGGCAACGACCCGGTGGAGGGGCGAGCGACGGCGTTCTGAAGGGGTGAAAGCCGGTTGCGTTGATCCTGAAAAGCAGCCCACGCGCGACGCAGTGCTCGACGCGTGACGGCGGGCGAGCGCACCATGTCGCGCATGACCTCGGCTGTGCTCCAGAGACGATTGGCCGGTACGGGTTGATAGATCCAGGAGTGGCACAGCATCGCGAAGTAGCGGGTTGCCTGGTCCAGCTCCTCGCTGTCGATGGAGCGAGGAGAGCGGCGGTGGTCGTGCCAGATGAAAGTGTCCTTCAGAAACCGGGTCCGGTATCCCAGCCAGTGCAGCCGGCTGCCCAGTTCATAGAAGAGCGCTCCAAATGGGAAACCCTCGTAGTAACCCTCGCCGCGCTCCCAAACTCCTGCAGGGAAGATTGTGGAGCCGTCCGCCAGAGCCCAAGAGTGTTCAGGTTGCCGGGGCGTGACCCCGAACCCTCGTGCGTGGAACTGTGGCGGGCAGGCCGGATGCGTCGAGCGCGCGACGTCCAGGCTCACCTCTCGACAATGGAATTCCCCTACAGTCCAGACCGCTTCTGGGTCGGAAGCGACCGCCAGCTGGCAGGCTTCGAGATGGCCCGTTGGAAGAAGGTGGTCGTCGTCCATCGTGCGGATGTGGGTTCCGGTTGCAGCCTTCGCCGCGTGGTTCCGGTTGGCGTACAGCCCGCGGCGAGGACCGCTCACGTAGACCGCGCCAAAGCTCCGGGCCAGACCGCGTACCTGTTCGACATGTTCTTCGTTGGAGTCATCGGAGACAACAATCTCCCATGGGATGAAGTTCTGCGCGGCAATCGAGGCGAGGGTGCTCTCCAAGCTGTCGGGGCGGTTGCAAGTGACAACGGTGATGCTGATGCGCGGCTGGAGCACGGAGACCGCCTGACCTAGGTTCGGTCGCCTGCAACCCGCGCGGTTTGCAACTGTGAGTGCGCGAGGGTGAGATCCGCAAGAATTCGATCCGCGATCTCCGTCCACCGGAACCTCTCCGCAATCTGTCGAGCTTCATCTTGAAGTTCGACATAAGCCGCATGCTCCAGCCGAAGCGTGCACTCCAATGCGTGAGCGAGGCGACTCACGTCCCCCTTGGGCACCAGGTGATCCCCGCGGCAGTACGTCAGCATCGCGCGAGGCCCCGGGACGTCGTACGCGAATGTGGGCAGTCCGGCTGCGAGCATCTCCAGCACCGCCAATCCGAACCCCTCAACGTGACTTGGCAGAACGCCGACGGCGGCATTGGCCAACAGCCCTGGGAGTTCCTCGGAACGGAAGGACGGCACCACGCGAATGAAGCCTTGATCCTCGGGAGCGAAGGCAGCGCGGATTTCGGCTTCGCCGATGCCAGTGCCTAACAGGAGAAAGCGCACATCCGGTCGGACGGCGCGCAGCTTCCGTGCCAGATGTGGTAGCTCATCCGATCCTTTGCGAGGGCACCAGTAGCCAATGAAAGCAACCTCCTGACATTGGAGGCGGATGTCAGGCTCCGATGCTGCATTCCGCAGGGCTTCCAGACGATCATCGTCCAGACCGTTGGGTGCGGTGAGGCATTTGCCTCGAAAGCCCAGTTCGGACTCCACATAGGCCTGTTCATCAAGGTTGAGAAGCAGTATCCGATCGGCTGCCTCGAAGGATCGATTGATCCGCCCCAAGCCTCCGTCCGTCTTTCGAGCGAGTGCACGTAGGAGATTCCCCAGGAGCGAGCCCTGCCGACTATTCCGGCAATCCTGCCCCGCATAAGCATCTTCATAAGCTCGATAAAAGTGCGCAAGGCCGTTGCTCCTTGCCACCAGCAAGCCGTTGAAGCGGAGTTGCTCCTTGGTGAAGGGCAGGTCGCCGTGTTCAGCGACAATGATGTCGAACCCCTCCCCGGCCTTGCGAACAAACCTGAACGCCTTTCCGGCGAAGAGGGTCCAATGAAAGAAGCGAGCTATGCGGTTATTCAGTAGAAGATTATCTGGCGGGAATGCGTGTTGAATATCGAAGCGAGAGACTGAAACACCGCGGGACTCAAATCGCTCGGCAAGTTCCATCGCCACTCTGGGGGCGCCCAAATCGCGGCACCACGGCATGTGAAGCACCATCAGCATCCGTAGGCCCTTTGCTCGTTGAAGAACGCAATTGCTTTGAGCGTCTACCGGCAAGCCTGGATGCGGGCGGCCCTCCTGGTGAGGTGTCTCTACCGGCCGTTGCTCTATCGTCACTCCTTCTCATACCCCAGCATCACACCGTCCAGGATGCAGCGATACTCCAGTTGCTTCAGGACATCGATGAACTGATCCTGCTGATGACCGACGTTGCTCTCCCAGAAGACCGTGCGAATTGCTCCTGCGCGAAACAGCGCTTCGCAGGATTGCAGAATGGCGATGTCGTGACCCTCGGCATCGACTTTGAGAACGTCGATAAGTGGCTCTCCCAGCCGGTCCAGCAGGGTATCAAGACGATGGACTTCGACACGTCGGCTAACACCGCTCGCTGCATCCTCCGGGACTAGCCGGCTGAGCATAGTGGGATCGCCACTTGTCTCCAGGACCCCCGTCCCGTCCGCGTTCCCGATGCACGCCTGGACAATGACTGCTGCCTCTCCGAAGGGAGAGAGGTTCTCTTGCAGGAGCGCTACATACTCCTGAACCGGCTCAATGGATACAACCCTTCGGTTAGGGCGAGTCAGCCAGAGCCGGGAGTAATAGCCGTAGTTCGCGCCGATATCCACCAGGAGGCCGTGACGGTCCGATCGATTTACCGCAGCGGACAGCTCGGGCTCCCAGAATCCCGTGGCCACAAAGTACCTGCTTCCAAGGCAGCGAGGATTGACTTTCAACGGAGGCGCCGGTGCACCACGCAAATGGCCCTCGCTCCAGATGTTTTCCGTGTCCGAAGTCACTCCAAGCGCCTGAAGCCACTGCCATGTCAGCCCCCGCACCGTGGAGGCTGGCATGCTGCGCAGCAGACCGATGGTCCATTTGGCGGCGGTCCTTCGACCCACCAGCGATGACACCACTCGCGGGAAAGGTCTCGCCAACAAGAGGACTACGGATCTGACAGCCTCTCGCGCTGGCGATGGCTTGAACGGGGTGGATGCCTGAGCCATTCTTATACTTGCGTGGAGTTGCCGCGACTTCTCAACGGCCGAGGTGCGCGAGTAGAGCGGAAGGCAGCGTTCCACTACCTGCTGCCAAGTGAAACGATCCAGGACCGATTGCCGCGCTGCCCTTCCCATCCTGCGGGCTTCCTCAGGGTGACTCCCTAGCCACGCAACTCGATCCCGGAGGGCAGCGGCGTCGTTGGGCGGCACGATGAACCCGTTGACGCCGTCCGTCACAATCTCCGGCATCGAGGCTACGTCGGTACAGATCGCCGGAATGCCGCAGGCCATTCCCTCCAGCAGGGTCTGCCCCAACAACTCCGGCACGCGGGTCTCGTTTCCGTAGCAGTCACGATACACGCTCGGCAGCACAATGCACCGCGCCGATCGGTAGGCCTCCACCAGTTGTACGTCGTCGATGCCGTGGGACACTTCGACCTGCTTGCCACTCGCCAGAGCCTTCAGCTTCTCCGCATAGGGCGGGTGGTAGGGTTGTCCGATCAGCCGGACGGGACACTCTTCAGATGCGGCCTCCACCAGGTGGTCCACGCCCTTGTGCGGAAGGAGTCGCCCGACGAACAGCGCCGGGCCGGTGGGATGGTAGACGGCACCTGGATGGAAACGATCCACGTCGACCCCGCCCATGATCAAGTGAGCGGTCCGCAGCTTCTGGTGGCCCGAGACGTTGCGGCTGTATTCACTGATGTGCAGATGGCCGTGGTAGAGCCGATCCGTGGAGATGTAGGTGGAGAGGTCCCAGCCTCCCCCGCCTAGATCGGAGGTGAAGACACGCCGCCCCGTCAGCCGAGAGAAGATTGCCGCGAGGCTGGAGGCCAGGATGTGCGTCTGGTGGCAATGGACTACGGTAGCCCAGGACAGTTCTCGAAACAGCCCTGGGTGCCACAGGTTGCTCGCCTCTCCGCGCACCGCGTGGGCTGGCCCCAGCACCCGTAACTCCAACTCGCCGATCCGTTCCTGTAGCCGTTCCGGCCCAAAGGTAACCAGGCGGGTAGGCGTCACCGCCGCCATGTGGC
Organism: Actinomycetes bacterium; assembly: GCA_031426395.1. Classification (GTDB taxonomy): domain Bacteria; phylum Armatimonadota; class SYMT01; order SYMT01; family SYMT01; genus JANPLG01. The sequence continues at coordinate 1,847 of JANPLG010000023.1, read as the reverse complement.
GCGCCAGTTCCAGAACATACCGCTCCGCCCCACCGAGAAACCCACCGTCGCGTGAGAACCGCGCAGGGACCAGGTGAACTACGCGGCACGGTTGATCGCCACCAACGCCCAGTCGTCCTACTTGAGCACCTCAAGCTGGAAGTAGAGAAACCAGGCCGGAAAGCTCCACGCCCAGCGTCGCTCATAGGCTTCCGGGTACCGGTTGGCAAGGCGGCTCACCACCTTGTTCTCGAGCGTCGGGTGGAAGATCAACTGCTCCACCACCCGGCGGTACCGGCACTGCGTGTAGAAGGAGAAGTGGTGTTCCCCCGTCACGTAGTGGAAGCTGAACCAGCCGAAGCCGTGCCGATGGGTGGGGTCGGTGTAGGAGTTGCTGCTGGAGAAGTGCGGCAGCGTGATGTGCACGCGGGCGCCGGGCCGGCAGACCCGGTGGACCTCCTCCATGGTGAGGATGACGTCGTCCAGGTGCTCGATGACGTCCTTCGCGTGGACTTCCGTGAAGTGATTGCTAGGCAGCGGCCAGGGACGGACGTTGAGGTTGTGGACAATGTCCGGTTCTGTCTCGCTGACCCGGTCAACGTTGACCGCGTCCGCCATCCGCTTGTTGCCGCTGCCGAGGTTGAGGCACTTCGGAAGATCTGCCATCAGGCTGAAACCGTCTCGACTGTAAGCGCCATTTTCATCTGGCGACGAGCCGCCTCACGGAGCCAGGCCGGCGCCGCGACCCATGCCGTTCCCACAAAGACGAGGCCTGTGAAGCTTGCGAGGACTATCGCCTGCCACGCTGTTGGAAGGTCCATGGAGCGGATCCCCCAGCCTGCGCTCATGGAGAGCACGATGGGAATCGCCACCCAGGCAACACCCCGCACAATTTCACCTCGCGCGCTTCCGAAGCCGTTGAGTATCATCGGAACGGTGATCAGGTTCGCGAGGAGGTGGGCCAGGACCGCGCCTTCCAGCCCAAACCATCTGACCAGTGGAAACACGGTGCAGACCGCGATCACCGTGCGGATGGCGATGGCCCTGCTCGTCACGTTGACACGGCCGATGCTTGAAAGCGTGACCCCTAGCACCCAGTTCACCACATCCAGCATCATGGCGATTGAAGCGAGGCACAATGCGCCGACGGCCGGCTCCCAAGTGGCGGTGTAGACCCACCGCACCATCGGTCCTCCCGCGACAAGGATCAGCGACATCCAGAGTCCCGCACACAGAAACAGGCCGGTAAGGTACCGCACCAGTACTTGTGCGAGAGATTGCGGATCATCCTGGAGCCGCGAGAGATGCGGGAACGCCACCCGCATGACGCTCTCAACCATCATCAGAGGCTTCTTGCCGTTGCTGTTGGCCCAAGTGAGAAAGCCCACTCCGGCCGGGCCCACCATCGCCGCAACCACCGTCGGTGCCACCCATCCGCCCAGCGAGTTGACCAGCACGTTTACCTGAAACGGTACGCCAAACCGGAGGATCTCACGGGCCTTTACGGAGTCCCACGCCAAGCGAACCGGCCAGGGTGCCGCCTGGAAGATCAGCACCGTGCCCAGCACGCTCCGGATGGCTGTCGCCCAGACGAGGCTCCAGATGCTCCATCCCAGCAAGGCGAGGGCGATGACCGTTCCGTAGAACGCCACGGTCTCGGCCACCTCGATCCATGCTAGACGGTCGTACTTGAGATGTCGCTCAAGCTGCAGGGTGCTCATCGTCCGCCACGACGAGAGGAAGAGGCTGAACGCGAGCACCCGCACCAGCCAGAGGGAGTCCTCCTGACCATGGAACAACGTGCGGACGGTCCACGGCGCGAAGAGCAGGATCCCCGCGACCACCAACCCGATCAGTGGCTGCTGGAG
>JANPLG010000022.1:0-31818 GCA_031426395.1 Actinomycetes bacterium | reverse complement strand
CCGCCGAGGCCGCCGTGGCCGACCTAACGGAAATCGGCCTCCCCGTTCTGAGCCCGTTGCTGGCGGCTTACAAGGACACCGACGGTCACGAGCCGGACCCGCTCTACCGCCTCTTCGGCCGCATCGTCCCCGGTCACGCGGACGCTACCGACCGGACGCTCGATCTAGTCCGCCTAGCAGGCGGCGAGGCGCTGCGGGGAAAGCTCTCGCCCGTTGCATTGAAGCTGGCCGGGGCCGGTGGCAGGACCACCGTCGTTCCGGCGGGTCGGCTGCGTCGACTCGCGGTGCGCCAGCCGCTGATCACACGGACCTTCGAACTCCACTCGCTCCGTCACTGCACCTACGTCTCGTGGCTGGACAGCGGCGTTTCCGTGACGTCGGCATCCCACTTGCAAGCGGACTCCGCCGGCTACGTACGCCTCTCCTTCGATGAGGACGGCTGGTCCAGCGACCCGGATGGAATCGAGACGCCGCTGCCCGGGAAGCGCAAGCTGCAGGAGGGCTTCCGGTGGGGCGTGGTGCTCGGCCGCATCGGGGCCGGCGGTGAGCGCTGGGCGGCTGGAAAACATGTCCAGAAGCAGGGTCTCAGCGCGGGTCGTCTCTACTTCGCGGTCAATGACAACGAGCACTGGCAGAACAACGTGGGCAGCTACCGCGTCCGCCTCCGCGTCACGGAAGCGTACGACCTCGGTGATCCCCAGTAACCGGGCCACTTCCTGATCGCTGAGCCACTCACGTTCAGGCTCATCGAGATCTTCGACAAGGCCGGGAACGCCTACATCAGCGACTCCCTCCAGGGCACCATTTGGAAGGTGCCTGCCGGCGGCGGCACCCCCACTGTGTGGCTGCAGGACGCAAGCCTCGCTCCCCCCGCCGTGCAGTTCGGTCCGAACGGAATGCGGCTGGACCACACGGGCAAGTTCCTCTACTTCGCCGTGACCTTCAACGCGATGGGCGCGGGCTTCATCTACCGCGTCCCCTTCCGCGACGAACCGAACATCGCTGAGCTGGAGGTCTTCCACGCCTACGGCCCCGGCGAGGGTCCCGACGGCATCGCCTTTGGGAAATCGAAGAAGCTGTATGTGGCGCTGGCCGGAACCAACCAGATCTCCGTCCTCAGCAAGACCGGCATCGAGGAAGCACGCTACGGCGGGCTGGTGCAGGATCCGGCCAACCCCGGCAATCCGATCCCGTACGCCAATCCGTCGGCGTTCGCGTTCGATGACAAATCGCGCTCCCTGGTGGTGACCAACCACGCGATCTTCTTCCCCGCGCCCCAGCCGTTCGCCCTGTTCGACGTCTTCGTGAACGACCGCGGCGAGCCGCTGGACGAGCCGAAGCTGTAAACCGCGCGGCTCAACCTTGGGCGCCCTCCTGTCTTCGGCAGGAGGGCGCTTCTTGTTTCAGAGCCTTCGGTGAAGAGCGGCGAAGCGACGATATGCGGCGCGCCTGGCGGACCAGCCCCGCGAGCAGCGCAATCCCTCCGGCGAGGTAGCTGCCGTCGTGCATCCTGCCCACTACGGTGAAGGAGCGGCGATCTGCTTCCGGAATGTGACACAGGAAGTCCCAGGACATCGTGATGTGGAGTGCCAGGAACGGAAGTCGTGATCCGGAGGTTCGCTGTCCATCGTTGGCGGGAAGGAACTCGGAGCAGCGGTGTGGTAGCCTTTCGGGAGAGATTCGAGCCGGAGGGACCGCGCATAGTTACCGGGTTTGATGTCGTCTGGCCGCGCGGCGGCAACGCGTAAGGCAGGAGCAGCGGATGAAGAGCACGGGGGCCATGACCTTGGAAGAGAGCGCCACTTTGGATGACCTGGAGCCGAGCTACTATCTCCGCATTCGCGAGGCAATGGATGAGGGTGACCTTGCGGCGGTGCGGGCGCTGGTGCATGAGTTTGGCGCCGCAGACGTAGAGGACGAGGCCATGGCCTGCACGCCGCTCATGGACGCGTGCGGTGACGGCAGCCTGGAGATGGTCCGCCTTCTAATCGAGTTGGGCGCAGACGTCAACCACCAGGATGAGGTGGGAGGCACGCCACTCATCTGGGCCGCCCACGAGGGCCATACCGACGTGGTCCGCGAGTTGATCCGCCGCGGAGCGGAGATCGACGACGCCGATCTGGGCCGGAACACACCGTTGATCCGCGCCGCGCTCAGCGGCCATGCCTCCTGCGTGGCCGCTCTGCTCAGGTCAGGCGCGGATCCCACCGCGCAGGACATCGATGGCCATACCGCGCTCATCCTGGCAAGGGAGAACAACCATCAGGACTGCGTGCGGCTGCTGGAGCAGGCTGCATAGCTGTCGACTTGCGGTTGGATCACCACTCGTCCGGGAGCGGCTTCGCCTTGTTCCTGCGGTCATGGAGCCAAGCGGCGACCTTCTGGCGGAGGGTCGGCCGCTTGCCGGGGATCGGCGGTAGTAGCGGCGGCGGCGGCGGCCCCACACGCCTGGACGCCTCGATCAGCGGCAGCAGCAGATCCGGATCCATCCGTCCAACCCTCACGGCGAAGCAGCCCAGTTCGCCAACCACCGCGGCATCGGGTTGGAGCAACAGCTCATTTGCGAGCCACGGGAGCCACTGGTCATCACGAGATTCGGCGGACTGGAGCACGCGGGGAAGTGTTGAGGGCTCTACGGAGTTCGTCGGAAGCACCTTCACGTTCACATAGGTCTCTCGCACGGGACCGTCGAGGTAGATATCGACGCACTCCAGCCGCGCGGGCGCACGTTGGCGCTCCTGGGTCCGCAGAGCATCCAGGATCCGATCCGGAGAGTGGTGCGGGTGGTCCAGCGCGGAGGCATCCAGGGCAGCGAGGAGCCGCGAAAGGTTGCGCCTCAGGGCCGGTGTCACATTGCCTCCCAGTGGGCCGAAGGTCGCGCTCCCGAAGTGGTGAACGTCCCAGCCGGTGAGCCAGGCATTCGCCCAGCCGTGGCGCCAGCACATCACGGCCGTATACAACTCATCGTAACCGTAGCCGCTCATGCCTTCCGGCATACCACCCCAGTTGCGGAATGCTCGCGGTCGAACGGCCCAAGTCGCGCCGTTGATACCCTCCGGCCGGAACTCGATCTCGGCCTCTCCCACTGGACGCCCCGGACTGACCACGGCGAGGATGGACCACTCCTGGAAGAGGCGCTCGAGGCGCGCCAGATCGCCTTGAGAGCGGAACTCCAGATCGTTGTTCGCGATGACCCAGAGATCGCCGCTGGCATGCTCCGCGCCGGCATTGATTGCGGCGCAGTAGTTGAACGGTTCCTGCGGGAAAGCGACCACGATCGCGCCGATCTCCCGGCAGAACTCCAGCGTGCCATCCGTGCTACCGGAGTCGACGATGACCCACTCAATCTCCGTGTCGGGGTTCGTCGCGATCACCGACCTCACAAAGCCCCGTGTATAGTCGAGGCCGTTCTTCACGGGAACGATGAAGGAGATCACGTCGGCAGCTCTCGGGCGGAAGAGATCTGCTCGCCACTAGACGGGACACTGGTGGGCATGAAACGGCCATCGGAACCAAGGCCATGAAGAGAGGGCGCCTTGCCTGCCGCAGCCAATGATCTGAACTTGAGGTACTGTCCTAGCGTCCGAGCTTGGTGGAGAAGGTCGACCGGAAGGCGGTACTTGATTCGGCGGAGGGTCATCTTCACGGTGCGGGCCGCTTCCAGAAGTCGCAGCCGCGCCAGTTCCGGATGGCTCGCGCGGATCTCCGGGTATGAGAGGAGACCTTCCAGTAGCCAGAGCATGTCCAGCCACGGCCGGTAGGCCCGATGGTTGGAGAGCGTCGCTGAGGAGGCGTGGAACCGGAACTCGGCCAGCGGCTCGTCGATGAAGCCGACATCGTAGAAGTACATCAGGCGAATCCACATCTCGAAGTCGACGCCCTGATACATCCTGCTGTTGAAACCTCCCAGGCGCTCGAAGCAGCTTCGGCGCACCATCACGCAGGAGGGCTCTCCAACCCAGTTGTCCCTGAAGCCCGCCCTGGCCCATTGGTCAAAGAGCAGGCGTCCAGAGTTGACCTCCGCCAGGCCCTCGAACCGATGATGCAAGGTAGCAAAGCACTCCCTCCAGGCCCTGGCACCTGGGTCGCCCGGTTGCTCCAGGAGGATTGATCGGGGTGTGAAGGCCATCCCCAGATGTGGGTTTTGTGTGAAGAGAGGAACAAGACGCTCTAGACAGCGCGGTTCCAACCGATCATCCTGGAAGAGGAATTTGACCAACCCCCCGTGCGCTAGCTGGATGCCGCGGTTCCAGTTACCCACCAAGCCAAGATTCTTCTCTGCAGTCACGATCCGAATACGCGGGTCGCTGATCTGCCGCACCAGCGCCACGGTCTCATCGGTCGAAGCGTCGTCAGTGACAAGAAGCTCGAAGTGGGTGTAGGACTGGGCGAGCGCGGAAGCGAGTGCTTCCTTGATCCAGGGAGCGCCGTTGTAAGTGGGGACGAAGAGGGTGACCAGCGTGGGTTGCCCCATACAGTCGGGTAGCTCCTGGGGAAACGCCCCGCTTCAATAGCCTTGGACCACCCCATGCGGGTGATTCTCGTGGTAAATCGACCGTGGTCAACAGGGATTTGACAGTTGTACTTTAACCTGGGAATGGACCGGTGGGATAGTTGGAAGGGTGTGCGACAGCTTCGCGAAACCACCGGACAGGCACCGATTCAGGAGATGTCCGTGAATCCAGGCCCGCCCTGTCGGGAAGCGTCGTGCTAATGCCAAGCGTCGCGCGAAGAGCGGATGCTTCGCTCGAAGGCTTGAGTGCTCACGGCCCCGTGATGACGACTACGAAACATGTGGCCATCGTTGCCGATCTGGTGCCTAGGAAGCTTGGCTCTCTGGAGTGCCTGCTCTTTCGCAGCGCGGCCATGCTCCGAGAGGCGGGAGCGGAGACCAGCTTCACTTTCAGCGGCCCTATCCCGCCGGAGGTCCGTGAGCACTTCGATTTGGCGGACGATCTGCCGGCAGTCGCGCTGCCATCAGCGTCCAGGCCGGAAGCGGTGGAGGCCTGGGTCCGACATCTTGCCGCGCTGGACGCCGACGTTTATTGGTTGCACTTCATCCCGGTGATCGGCTCACTCATCCCCCGTCTTCGCAAAGCCGTGCCTCACGCACGCATCTGCCTGAGCGAGAGGATCTCGCGCGGACCCGTCAAACGGAGCCGTCTGAAGACGCTGTTTTGCAAGGTGAGGGCCGGTCGCTACAACCCGTGCGTGGACCAGTATATTGCCGTCTCCCAGTTCATCGCTGACCGGCTGCGAAACTCGGACTACGTGCCCTCCAGCCGCATCGAGGTCATTCACAACTCCGTCAACCTGCAACGGTTCCGGCCCCAGGGACCGCCAGGCGAGACCTTTCTCAGCATCGCCTACTTGCGGCAGGAGAAAGGGATTCAGGTGTTGCTTGACGCGGCGTCACTGCTTCGCGAGCGCGGTTTCGCACCGCAGATTCTGATTGCGGGACAGGGTCCGTGCCTGGAGGAGTATCGTCGCATCACCCTTGAGCGACAGCTTCAGAACGTGGAGTTCCTCGGCGAGCGGTCGGATATCCCCGAGCTGCTGAGCAATGCCCGGGCGCTGATCGTCCCCTCCCTCTGGCCGGAAGCGTTTGGGTTTGTAGCCGCCGAAGCGCAGGCGGCGGGCCGCCCCGTTATCGCCTCGCGCGTGGGTGGCCTGCCGGAAGTCATCGTGGATGGCGAGACCGGGATGCTCGTCTCCCCCAATGACGCCACCGACCTCGCAGATGCGATGCAGCACTTGATGGCGGACCCTGCTGAGGCAGCCCGGATGGGGCGGGCGGGACGGCAACGCGCCGAGGAGCACTTCGACCTCGACCGCGCCGTCCGCCGCCACCTGGAAGTCATTCTCCGCGACTGAGGTCAGCCAGTGGCACCAGCAGATTCCGCTTCCCGAGCATCGGCATCGTTGCTCGGGAAGCGTGAACCGCATTGGCCCTGCTAGAACCGGCGGCCGGCAGGCGGCACTCGCTCCAGCAAAGCGATCCGCTCCAGCGGCAGGGATGCCGTGCTTCGGCTATTCTGATCGGTCAGCGCGACGCTCACCTTTGGGAGTTGGACCACCTTCCCGGTGAAGGTCTGCTCATCCGCCAGGGTGACCACCGCCGTGTTGTTGCGGAGGTCGCGCTGGTAGAGCTGGACATCCGCCAGAGGGAGGCTGACGTTGACCCCGTTCAGCACTTGAAGCTGAATGATCCCCTTGGGAAGCTCTGTGACGCTGGCTCGGATCGGGTCCGCCTGAAACGAGAGAAGGCGTGGAATCGGCACCTTCAACGTCCCATACGGTGCGCCGGTGAGGGTGAGGTCGCCCGTGGGAAGCTCCGCCAATCGCCAGGAGCCACGGCCGGAGTCGAGGGCGCGGGATACATAGCCTCCGCTGGAACTGACGGAGGTGATGCCGCTGGCGGGGACCGCATCCGTGAGCAGGTTCGCGGAGAAGCTGCCGAGCGGAAACCCTTCCGCCGGAAACTGCTGGGCATTGAGGATGCGGACCTCATTCCACGCGGCGTCCCGCGCGCGGCCTGTTCCCGGCTCCGTAAGCTTCAGCGCCTCCGACGGTGCGCCGGTGAGCGTGCCGGTGATGCGGACCAGACCGTGGTCGCCCAGGAAGCTCACCGTCACCTGCGGCCTGTCTCCCACGTAAATCGTGACCGGCCGTGCGATGGGACCGAGGTCGACTTCCGCCGGCGGCGGCACCACCGGCTGCTGCGCCAGCACTCCGGGCGCGGAAAGACCCGCCAGCGCGAGTGAGCCGGCCATGAGCGCCGTGGTGACCCGTGCCGTAGTGACCCGGGCGGGCCGGTAAGATTTGCTTCGCATGAACGCCATCGCTCTCCCTCGACATGGCGCTGGGCCACGCGCAAAAATCTGTTTGCTCTAAGCTGCGGTGTCAGAAAGTGTCACGCCGACTATCGGCAGTAACCGGAGAGGCGCGGCTCGCTTCCCGGCACACGTTCTCCATGCCCAGCAGCACCGCCCTCTATCGGAACAAGCTAGCGCTCAAGGATCGCCTCAAGGAGATCCCGAACTCTGCTGGTATTTATCGCTTCTTTGATGTGAACGGCGGTCTCATCTACGTGGGAAAGTCGATCCGACTCCGGGAGCGGGTGCGCAGCTACTTCTCCGGCAAGGCAGATTGCAAGAAGGTGCGCCGCCTCCGCCAGGAGATCAGCTCACTTGACTGGCAGGAAACCGGCTCCGAGTTGGAGGCGTTGCTGCTGGAAAGCCGATTGGTGAAGCGCAATCAGCCGCGCTTCAACGTGATGCTGAAAGAGTTCGTCCCGCTGCCCTATGTGCGGATCGACCTCCGCGACCCCTTCCCGATGCTGGAAGTCACGCGTGCTCCAGCTCGGGACGGCGCCACCTACTTTGGCCCCTACCGGAGCCGCAGCGCGCTAGAGGCGGGAGTTGGCGCGCTCACCGACGCGCTCCGTATGCGTACCTGCGATACTCCCGGATGGGCGATCACCGCGCGGCGACCCTGCTACCGCCATGAGTTCGGCACCTGCAGCGCGCCCTGCCTCGGACTTGTGACGGAGTCTGATTACCAAGCGTCGTCCGCACAGGCGGCCGAAGTCTTCGAGGGGCGGGCGGAACCGGTGCTCAACCTCATCCGCGCCCGTATGGAGCGCGCCGCCGAGCGGATGCAGTTCGAGATCGCCGCGCGGCTCCGGGACGCAGTGCGTCACATTGAGTCGGTCTCCGGCAAGCAGCACGCGCTCCGCAGCGCCGTCAGCAACCTCTCGCTGGTTGCCGCCTGCCCCTCGCGCCACTCAGATCATCTCTGCCTCTTCGTCTTCCGCAGCGGAAAGCTGGCCGCCCATCAGGAAGTCTCACGCGCCGACCTGCGGAGCAACGCCCGTGAGTGGGCGGAGCGGATGGTGGTCGCTTGGGCGGACGCGCCGGAGCCAGACCGGGAGCGCCTCGTCTCCGCAGACCTGGATGAGATCCAGATAGTGACCTACTGGATGCGACAGCGCACTGACGAGGGCACCCATTGGGCGTTTCCGCCGTCCCCGTTCGGCCCCGAAATCCTGGACGGGCTCACAGAGTGGCTGCTCGATCAGGCGTCACCCCATGCCGTCTTGGTTAAGCGCGCCGCTTGACGCAGAGCCCGTCAGCAAAGCTGTTCTGATCCCTCGTCGTCAGCGCAGGGCAAGGGCGATGAGATAGACGAGCACGGCGCCAGCGACTGCTAGCACTCCCATCGAGAGCACGATCACGCCCGGTCCCATCGGCAAGAACTCGCCGCGCTGGAGCATCCGCCGCACCGCGAAGTAGCGGGAGGTGCAGAGCACCAGGGTGGCAATCCCAAGCAGAGTGAACCCGAGACCTACCATGTGCCGAAGCCATCCGCTTTCCGGGCCCGCCTCCCCCGGCACGCCGAGGGCATCCATCCGGAAGCGCGCCACCACCAGCCCGAGCCCGACCATCGCCACGGCGGTCCGCAGCCACGCCAGGTAGGTCCGCTCATTCGCAAGGTGATCCCGCGGCGTGTCCTGCTCCGACCGGGCGGCATCCCCAGGTTCGGAAGGTGGCGCTACTCGTGGCGTGGTCGGGTCCATGTTCAAGGTAGGCTTTCTCGCGCTGAGCGCCCAGATGAGCAGAGAACCCCGATACCAACCGGTACCGGGGTTCTCTGATTCTTCAGCAGTCCCCGTTCAAGGGACCATTCTCTCGCTACTTCACCGTCACCGCGCGACCATCGGTCTCCATGACCGCGTCGGTGCTGAAGTCGCCTGGATCGGCCTGAACCAGCTTGACGGCTTTGTAGCCGCCGGACTTCTTGTCCACCATCCACCAGATAGCGAAGATCACCAGCGGCACCAGCGCCGCGATGCTGACCCAGCGGAAGGCATAGGGCGCGGCATCGTTGCGCGCCAGGGTCAGCGACGCCTGGACAATTGGGTCATTGGCTGCGTTGGCCAGCGCGTCCTTAAGCGTCAGACCGTCGCCGAGGGAGATCTGGGTGTAGTGGTCGTAGATGTCACCAATCACTTTCAGTCCGTAGTTGATTACGATGCTGCCTCCAGCCCCGATGAAGCCCATCGCAAGCGCGCCGCCTCGCGGGAACCGCTCCGAGGCGATTCCGAGCATGGTCGGCCACATGTAGCAGACGCCCATGCCCCAGACGGTCGCCGCAAGGATGGCCATCACGGGTCCCTGAGCATAGCTGAGCGCCACCAGACCAAGGCCCGCCAGCAGCGAGGAGATGCACATCAACCCGATTGGCGAGAAGCGGTGCGCCAGCGCTCCTGCAAAGAAGCGGAAGCCGAACATCAGCATGCTGACGTAGACCAGCACCAGGATGGCAGGGAAGCCGACCTGGTTGCTCAGCACCGCGTCCACCCACTGGCCCGGCCCTAGCTCCACGGACGCCGTGAAGAGCATCGCGAAGACCAGGATGAGGAAGCCTGGGCGGAGCGACTCCTTGATCATCTCTCCGGTCGAGATGTTGGACGCCACCCGCTCCGTGGGCGGGAACTTCTGGCCAATGATCATCACCCCGTAGAGCACGGTAGGGATCAGCGCCATCGCGAACCGCGCCCGCCAATCGAGATGAAGGTACTCAGCGCCGACAAACGCCAGCAGGCCACCCATGGCGATGCCGCCGGGCCACCAGGCGTGGAGCACGTTCAGCTTGTGGGTCTTATTGTCCGGGTAGATCGTCGCCGCAAGGGGATTAATCACCGCTTCTACAAGACCGTGCGCTAACCCCACGCACACCTGCGAGATCGAGATGATCGTCATCGGCGCCATAGATGTGGCGAGGTCAGGCGCGAAGACCAGCAGGACGATCCCTACCACGTGAAGGAAGCAGGCTAACGCCAGGAGCCGGCCCATGCCCAGGACGTCGCACAGGGGGCTTCCGAAGAAGACGGAAAGCCCGAAGGCAAGAAAGGCAGTTCCCACCGAGGCACCCACCTGGCCGGCGTCCAGGGAGAACGCGATCCCGAGGTCCTTCATGATGGAGGCGCGAAGGGCGAACACCCATGCCGCCGCGATCAGAGCCAGGCAACTGACAAGAAACAGACGATCAGGGTTATAGCCTTTGCCGATTCCGACACGGGCTGAAGCTGTATTGCTCAAGAGCGTTTCTCCAAAACGCAAGGGGTCTGCCCACGGCGGCGTCGGCTGACCAGGGAGGCGGATCTTGAGCGAAGATGCGGTAACGGCCACCGCCGGAACTCGTCCGCGAGATCTCCGCGCTTGCCTTCCGTTCTTCGGAGCGTTCCGGCACTCCTTCAGGTACTCGCGGGCGGCGGGCGAAGCAACCCTCCAACCCTCCAGTTCCTCGCCTGGAGTAGTGAGGATCGGTGACGAGACTTCATGCACAAAGAAGGGCGCCGGGCGGAGTGCCCAGCGCCCTTCTTCACTTCCATCACGGAAACTCGACGTGAAACCGAGGCCTATCCGTCGAGTTCTCGTTGGACTAGGCCTTGCCAGCCTTTTCGCAGCAGAGGCGCGCCATGTAGCGCTTGCCCACGCTCGGAACGCGCATCACGAGTTCCACCTTGCCGCCGCAAGCCTTGCAGGTGCTGGCGAGAGCCTTCTGCTCAGCGCGCGCGGCGACGTTGGTCTTTGAGGTACCGCCCTTGTCCTTAGCCATCTTTGTGCTCCTCAACTGACCGTCATCACGGCAGTTGCAAATGCGGCAGCCCGAGCGCACCCTCCCAGCTGACGCGAAACCCCTCGATTATACCGATTGCCCCCTCCGGTGAAAAGAGCCGTACCGTTCACCTCGCCTCCAAAGCGATAGACAGCGGCCTTGTGCCACGTTCGATCACAGTCGCTGTCCCGTCCTCAAGCACCACCGCTCACCTCGCCTCGACGACCATAGACAGCGGCCTTGTGCCGCGTTCGATCTCGGTTGCTCCCTGTCCTCAAGCACCCACGACCAGGTGCAGAAACCAGTCGGCTGCCGTGATCGAACGTAGCGCAAGGCTGCTGTCTATGATTCTAGGGACCATGGCCGGCCACGGAGGAACAGAGAGATCGAGGGCATAGACGGGACCACCCCCTGCCGCGGGCCAACCTGCTTCCCAATCCGCATTCCGCATTCCGCATTCCGCATTGCGCAATTGAAGGACCGGTATGCGAGACAACGGGTCGGTGCGCAACGTCAAATAGGTGCGACACCCATGTCACGCACTGGGATACGATATGCGTTCTTGCCGGTCTTGCCCCGATACTCGGACGGGTTTCACGTTGATCGAGCTGCTGGTGGTGGTGGCCATCATCGCCATCCTTGCGGCCATCCTCTTTCCGGTCTTCGCGCGGAGCCGGGAAGCCGCGCGCGCCACGGGCTGTCGGAGCAACCTGCACCAGATCGGCACGGCACTGGCGCTTTATCGGGAAGATGCAGATGGCCGGAATGCCCCACATCGAAGCTGCCCCGATCTCCCAGGCGATCCCCACGGCTTCAGACTGGCCCAAACGGGTCTGAACGCCGGACCCAACGAGCGATGGTGGACACCCACGGATTCGCGAGGCACCGCTCCGGGGCAGGCCATTGCCTTCGACCTCCCGCCCGTCCGCTACGATCGGCCTGGGCTGCTCTCGCCCTATGTTCGCACCGAAGGCATCTTCCGCTGCCCCAGCTACGCCGGTCAGATAGGCTACGGCATGTCGTTCGTCAACGGCGGCCCTTCCGGGCGGCCAGACAGCGAGGTGACCACGTCCTTTCCGGATGCGACTCGCGCTCTGGTTGCATGGGACCATGCGGGTGGCCCCGGTTGCGCGGGCTCAGCCGTCACTGGAAGCGGCCCCGGTGCGCGACCACCCTTTACGCCGGCAACCGGCGCGCTGGGCGAGCCGCACTACCCCGCGCGCCACAACGGCGCGTTCAATGCCCTCTTCTACGACGGGCACGTCGCCATTCGGCGCGGGTCGCAGCTTCGCGACAGCGACTTCCGCCCACCCGGCACCCCGCCCGTCAGCACGGCTCCGCTCCCGCCCTAGTTCGAGGATCAGCCAGTAGCTAGAGCTGGGGCAACGCGCCCACAAGCCAGGCCGGCTCGCGCTGATCCACGCGCCGCCGCGCTTCCACAATGCGCGTCGGGCGGCGGGCAGCTCGGTCAAGCTCCGAGATGTAGTCGCGAATCACTCGTCGCGGTGATTCATTCGCGGCGTCCAGCACGACCAGGGGGCAATCAAGATAGGACGCCGCCCAGCGGCTGAGGACCAGACTGGTGTCTTCTGGACTCGTCTCAACGTGAATCGCCAGGACTTCCAGCCCCATCCCGAGCGCGGAGGTGACGGCGGAAGCGAAGTCCGCTCCCGGGTCCGAGATCAGGAGCAGCACTCGTCGCGCGGAGGCCGCAGGGCAGCGGCTGACGGTGGAGGTTGGGACTCCTCTCCCAGATCGAGGTCCCGACGGGATCACCCGGAACGGCACGAGGGGGAGGTGGATTTCACTGGGTTGGAGGTTCTCTCCATCCAGGGACGGGGACAGGAGCAGATCCCGAAGGGGATCACGGACGATAGGGGCCATACGGAACAACTCCGCGCGCAAGGCGAAGGTCGCGGCGCTTCAGGCACCTGGACCCACGTAACTCGCGCAACGTGCGGACAAACTCCGAGGCCGGTCCGTGCTCCGTCTGGCCTGCCGTGAATGGCCTGCCGTCCAGCCCACCTACCGGGATCACCACGCCCAAGCCAAGAGGATGAGAGTGGCTCGCAAGCTCCGACGCGGGGACACGCTGGAGCCACGAGATCGTAGCAATGGGCAATGGCGGCGTCAACAGGCTTGCGCAAAAATTCGCAAGCCGCTTGCTTAACGTTTCCCGGTGCAACTCACGGCACGGATGATACTGGCCAGCCCGCCGCACATTGCATTGATCACGGGAACCTACCTCGTCCGTGGGTGCGCCCTATCACCGTTTGCAGGGCCGGTGAGCACGTGCAGGCCGTGTACAGCTGGATCCCCGAAGGGTACGAATGCCTCGCGCAGGACGAGTACCGTCGAGGATTACGACCGGTGGGGTGCGGGGAAACGGCGCGATGGACCCGTAAGACGGCCCGGATCGCGTCCCACTCACCACTCACCACTCACCACTCACTCACCACTCACTCACCACTCACTCACCACCCATCACGGCAGGAAGGAGTCCCGTTCCTGCGTGACCACGGGTAGCTGCTTGGGAAGGTGCAGCTCGAACCGCTCCTGCGGAATCTGCTCCGGATAGTCGAAGAAGACGCGGGCGAATGGCTCCTCGTCCGGGCGGCGCGCGTCGGTGTAGAGGTTCGCCTGCGCGAGGCGGTAGTCGTCCGCGTGGGCGTAGACGACCATCCTCTCGAAGAAGCCGTCCTTTAGATCGATCTGAATCCGCCGCATCCACGCACCGGCTCGCTTGACCTTCGCCACCTCGCGCGCCCGCGCCTCGCCCAGCCACTCTTCCCCTTCAAACAGCTCGCCCTGGGCCGCCTGGCGCAGCATGCGGCTGGCATTGAAGTTGGCTGCCTTACGGTAGAGCGACCTGATGCGGGTGGGACTCTGTCGCAGCACGCCCGCATCGAAGTCCCACCGCTTCAAGGTCTTGCCGTCATCCAGAAGAACGAGGGAGCGCTCGCCGCCTTCCCAGCCGTCCACCCGAACCCCCACGCGGCGCTGGCCCCACGCCTCGTAGCGGGTGTCCAGGCCGGGCAGCTCCATTCGGATGTGGAACGCCTTCACCTTCCGCATCGCACCGGCCACGTCCCCGAGGGCGCGGCTGGCTGCCGTCATCGCCCAGAGGCCGAAGCCGAGCACGAATACCCCGGCCAGGGCGGATGCAGTGAGGAAAGGTCGGACGCGGCGCGGCTTCTGGACTCGCACGGGAAGGGCACTCGCCGCAGCCCCATCAACCCACGCCACGGTCAGCCGACGGATTGCTGCCGACTCCTCCGGGCTGTCGCCCAGCGGGGATCGTATCGCGACCTCGACTTCCGCCTTGAACTTCCGATCAGCCGCCGCCTGGCTGGAGCAGCGCTGGCACCGGTGCTGGTGCAGACGCACGAGCCATGCAGAGAGCGGGTTCGTACTCGCTTCCCCCATCCCCGCTGTCCCGCCGGGCAACTGCGCCTGCCGGCGCTGCACATCCTCGCATCGAAGCATGATCCTGTTCCCGCCTTCCTGCCCGAACCCCGGTCCTCGGTTCACGTTCCAACTCCATTTCGCCAGATCGCGCAGCACGCTCGGTGACCTTCTGTCCCACTTGCGGCTCTCCGGTGCTGGCGCTCACCTGGAGCATCAACCTAAGCCGCCGGTAGGCCTGCGACACGCGCCACTTGACCGTGCCCACCGGCTCGCCGGTCATCTCCGCGATGTCGGTGTAGCGGAGGTCGGCGAAGGCTTTGAGCAGCACCGCCTGTCGCTCAGCTTCCGGCAGCTCTGAGACGGCAGCCCGAACCCTTTCCGCAGTCTCCTTGCGCTCCGTCTCCAGGAATGGGTCGAATTCATCTCCGGCGGGCAGGTCGATCTCACCGTCCCACGCCACGTCTCCGCGTGCGGCGCGTGTCCGCCGGTGGTGCATCCGGAAGGAGTTAAGAGCGACCATGTAGACCCACGCGTTCAGCGCCCGCTCATTGGGGAAGCGCCGCCCCGGCAGTGCGCGCCAAAGCTGGACCGCTACCTCCTGGGCCAGGTCTTCCGCCAATGTTGGGTCGTTGCAAAGCCGGCATAGGTAGCGGTAGACGGGCGCCGCGAAATGCCGCGCCAGCGTCTCGAGCGCAGACCGTTCCCCTCGCTCAATTCCACGGAGCAGCGCCGCATCCAGTTCGCCCATGGGAGTCCATCCGTGCCCGAAGCGCCTCGCCCACCTAATGACCGGCCATTCAATTGCGGATCTCGGATTTCGGATTTCGAATTGAGGTGCAGGCCATGCATTGGCTGCCCTCCCCATCACTCCATCGAGATCCGACCGGCCTCTCCGCGACGTTCACCCATTCCAATGCCGAGGGCGAACGAATGGTTGGAGATTGGCGAACTCCGCTTCCAGCAGCCTTTCGACCGACCGGCCAGGGCGCAAAGGAGTTAACACACGATTACCTGGCGCGGCCCGGAATCCCTTGCTCCGCCGTGCGGCGCACGACGAGGGAAACTATGAATCGGGTATGCAGGGCCGTCACCGACCCCGCCTCCCACACCACCCGGCATGCGGGTCCGCACCGGGCGGTTCACACCAGTCCCAAACGCTGACGGGCACTCTCCACGAGCGCCGTGTATCTCTCGTGGAGCTGTGTCGCGAGAAGCCGGGATCGTAGCCCGGTCCGAGGACCTGCAGGATCGCCTGCTGGATGAGCCGGTCCACCACCGTCGGGATGCCGAGTTGCCGCGTCCCGCCGTCCGGCTTGGGGATTTCCACCCGCTTCACCGGCTGTGGTTGATAGGTCCCTTCCAGCAGCGCCTGCCGGATCGCGGGCCAGGCCCCCTTCAGGTGCTCCGGCAACTCCTGGACAGTCATCCCGTCCACGCCGGGGCTCCCCTTGTTCGCCCGCACCCGCTTCAGGGCCCGCCCCATGTTGTCTGCGGCGTCCACCTGCTCCATGAGGTGCGTCGAGGCTCCCGCTCGCTCCGGCGCCGCCCTCGGGGGAGACCCTTCGCTGGGCTCGCGCCTGCGAACCTGGTAACAACTGATCCACCGCACCAGGGACCAGCGGAGACCGTGATGCTGTTCTCGAACCCAAATTGAACCCCGAACCCTTCGCCGTTCAATTGACACCTCCAGGGGCCTGTGGTAACGTCTCCACGCCTTGAACCGGTGTCATGAGCATCGGATTGGGGCAACGCGGCCGGGGTCCGGAGACCTGGGCGGCGGAATGGTTGGGTGAAGCCTCGTGCCATGCCGGACGCATGTGGGGCGCGGTTTCCCCCAATCATTCCACGCCACGATCTCCCCGTGCACCCGGCCAAGTTGGAACCCTGGGACGGTCACTTTCGCGACCTGCCCTCGGGGGATGGCACACCGGGATCTGCCGGGTGCCCCTGTTAGCGGGAGATACCGACGCATGCCTCTGGCTTTGGACCGGAAGAACGAGATCATCGGCGAGTACAAGACCCACGAGGGCGATACCGGCTCTCCGGAGGTCCAGGTGGCGCTCCTCACGGCGCGCATCAGCCAACTCACCGACCATCTTCGCACCCACCCCAAGGACTTCCACTCCCGGCGCGGCCTTCTGATGATGGTCGGACAGCGCCGCCGCCTGCTGAACTACCTGAGCGACAAGGACATTGAGCGGTACCGCTCCTTGATCGCCCGGCTCGGCATCCGGCGATAGTCCCCGGAAGTCTCCGGAAGTTCCAGGGCGGCACGCCCCGGCTCCTGGAGTCCACGAGGCACACTGCGTCCGCCGGCTCTCCGGAGGCGCTCAAGCAAATCCCTGTGCCGGATCTAACCCAACCCCAGCTTCTGGCGAATACCGCCTCTCCCAGTCTCCGCCGGCAACCCCGGCGTGGGACCTGGAGAGGCGTCGCCCTTTTCTGGGGTTCCCTGGAGCACTTGCGGATGCCTGGTCCCTTGCGGCCGGCATCCGTTTTTCGTTGCCAGGGTATTCCCTGACCCACTCACAAGCCCCGGGCGGCCATTGCGGTGGCGCCGGCAGGGGCGGGAGCTGAATATGATCGATAAACGAACCCTCACCCTTGGACCTGCGGGCCAGGAGCAGGTGCTGGAGTTTGAAACGGGCCGAATCGCCAAGCAGGCGGGCGGCGCAGTGACCGTGCGGACCGGTGACACCCTGGTGATGGGTGTTGCCACGATGAGTTCCAACCTCCGGGACCTGGACTTCTTCCCGCTGACCTGTGATTACGAAGAGCGGATGTACAGCGTCGGCAAGATCCCCGGCGGCTTCTTCAAGCGCGAGGGCAAGCAGAGCGAGCGCGCGGTTCTCACCAGCCGCCTCATCGACCGCCCCTGCCGGCCGCTCTTCCCCGATGGCATGCGCAATGACGTGCAGGTCGTCACCATGCCGCTGTCCGTGGATCAGAACACTCCGCCTGACATCCTGGCCATCAATGCCGCCAGCGCCGCCCTGACCCTCTCGGACATCCCATGGGAAGGACCCATCGGCGCGGTGCGGGTCGGCCTGATCGACGGCCAGCTCATCCTCAACCCCAGCCGGGAGCAGGTGGACGAGGGCGACATGGAGCTGGTGGTTGCCGGCACTGCGGACGCGATCATCATGGTGGAGGCCGGCGCCAATGAAGTGCCGGAAGCCACGGTGCTGGAAGCGATGCAGTTCGGCCATGGCTTCGTCCGCGAAATCTGCGCCTTCCTGAGCGAGTGGCGCACCGCCGTGGGCAAAGAAAAGCGGGTCCCCACCCTCAAGCTAGTCGACCAAGAACTGCTGGACGCCGCTAAAGAGCACGCCGCCGAAATCCGCGCCGCCATCGGCAACCCGGACAAGGCGAAGCGCGAAGGCGCCGTCAGCGACCTGAAGAAGGAAGTGGTCGCCAAGCTGGCTGAGCGCTTCCCGGACCGCGTGGCCAAGCTGGGCGAGGCGGTTGAGAAGGTTGTGAAGTACCAGCTCCGCGCGATGATCATTGAAGAGGGACGCCGCCCGGACGGACGCGGCCTCAAGGACATCCGGACCATCACTGCGGAAGTCGGCCTCCTGCCGCGCGCCCACGGTTCCGGCCTCTTCACCCGCGGCCAGACGCAGGTCCTCTCCGTCGCCACCCTCGGCGGCACCAGCGAAGATCAGATGATCGACGGCCTGGGCGAGGAGAGCTCCAAGGAGTACATGCACCACTACAACTTCCCGCCCTACAGCGTGGGAGAAGTACGCCCGATGCGTGGACCCGGCCGCCGCGAAATCGGCCACGGCGCTCTGGCGGAGCGCGCCCTGAAGGCGGTCCTGCCGCCCAAGGACCAGTTCCCCTACGTTATCCGCGTGGTCTCGGACACGCTGGAGAGCAACGGCTCCACCAGCATGGCCAGCACCTGCGGCAGCTCCCTGGCGCTCATGGACGCGGGCGTGCCGATCAAGGCGCCCGTCTCCGGCATCGCCATGGGCCTGATGACGGAAGGTGACAAGTTCGCGGTCCTGTCCGACATCCAGGGGATGGAAGACTTCGGCGGCGACATGGACTTCAAGGTCGCCGGGACCGAGGCGGGCATCACCGCGATGCAGATGGACACGAAGATCGGCGGGATCCCGTGGCCGGTGATGGAGGAGGCCGTGGCGCAGGCGCGCGAGGGCCGGCTCTTCATCTTGGGCAAGATGCTGGAGGCCCTCCAGGGCCCGCGTGAGGAGCTTTCCCTCCTTGCACCGCGCATCCTGACCCTCGACATCAACCCGGAGAAGATCGGCGCGGTCATCGGCCCCGGCGGCAAGATGATCAAGCAGATCCAGTTCGATACGAAGACCAAGATCGATATCGAGCAGGATGGCAGGATCTACGTGGCCGCTCCGGATGGCGAGTTGGGCGCGCAGGCGGTCCGCATGATCGAGGCCCTGACCAAGGAAGTGGGCGTGGGCGAGGTCTTCACCGGCCGCGTCACCCGCCTCATGGGCAAGGGCGCGATGGTGGAGTACCTCCCCGGCAAGGAAGGCCTCATCCCCACGCATGAGCTGAGCCATCACCGCATCGGGCGGCCGGATGACGTGGTGAAGATGGGTGACACCATCGAAGCCAAGGTAATCTCGGTCGACTCCCAGGGCCGCGTGGACCTCTCCCGCAAGGCGCTCCTGGACCCGGAGACGGAGCCGGAACCGGCGCAGATCTCACCCCCGCGCCCGGATCGGGGCGGCTTCGGAGGTGACCGTGGCGGACGTGGCGGCTTCGGCGGCGACCGTGGCGGTGATCGCGGCGGCTATGGCGGCGACCGTGGTGGTGATCGCGGCCCGCGCGGCGGCGGTGGTGATCGCGGCGGCGACCGTGGCCCGCGACCCGGTGGCGGCGGTGGCGGCGGAGACCGCCCGCGCGGTGACTTCGGCGGCGGTGGCGGTGGCGACCGTGGTGGTGCCCCGCGCCAGGATGAGCGCAGCGAAGGCGGCGATGGCGGCAACGGTGGCGGCTCCCGCGGCGGCGACATCCCGCCGCGCCCGGAAGCCCCCGCTCCCGCGCCTACCGGGGAGAACACCGGCGTAGGCGCCCGCTTCCGCCCCCCGAAGCGCCAGGCCTAACCCACAAAGCTAGGTAGAACAGAGCAGGGCACATCCGAAAGGGTGTGCCCTGTTTGCTCATGACCGCCCCTGATGTAGCGACCCGGTAGTCCTTTTCGGCAGTTTGGGCTGACCTCTGCTGGAGGTCAGACCCCCATTCCCGGTTCCTTACTTGGCGGTTGAAATAGAGCTGGTTCCCGAGCACCACCGCCTTCGGCGACCCATCCAAGAAACCACGTGTCATTCCCCGGACTGGCACCACAAGCTAGGCCGCCAATCCATCGCGTCCGCGGGAATCCCGGGTAGATCCCAGCCATCGCTGCACCGAAGGGAACCGGACTACCCGGACCTGCTCTCCGCTCGGTTCAATAGGAGTAGAAATGGATCAGGAGACTCCAATGATGACCATCATTCTCACTCCGGCCACTGAAGCGCGCCGACGCAAGGAAGCGAAACGTGACGGGCAGGATGTGAATGCCCTCATGAACGCTCTGCTTGCAGAAGCTCTGACGGCTGACCCAGATGAGCTTTCGGACGAAGAGGTCCCCGAGGTTCGGGCCGGAATCCGGCGTGGTCTTGACGCCGTGAACGCCGGGCGGGAACGACTGCTGACGGATTACGCCGCTGAAGTACAGGCCCGAACCTGCGGTGATCTACAGGCAGTCGGGCGTGCGACAGGATGATCGATGATGATCCAAACTGTCAACGATCGACGGCACTCGATGCGTCACTCCCTCGGAGGCTTGAATCAGTGGAAAAGCCAATCGTGACACGGATGATGCTGAGCGAGATCCAGAATCTCCTTGAGTTCGAGTGGGCGACTCGCAGCTACTGTCGGCACACGCATCGTGAAACACGCGCCTGGTTACGGGCCCACGTTCCCGCAGACCAGGTAGAACCCGCAATTGACTACCTGAGAGCACTCGGTGGCACATGCGATTGCAAAGTGTACACCGAGATCCATGCGGACGATCTGCCGGACGAGCCCGCCTAAAACCCAGCGAACCGCGTCGATGAGGCAGCGCCTTCGGGTCGTCGGAAAACTCCGTAAGCCGTCATCCTGGGAACTCCCACACCACCGGCACGTGGATTGACTGCCCTCCCAGGATCCACCCGGACCTGCTCTGCGCGTCGGAGCCGTCCGTCCGTTGCCAGTGTCGGCACCACTCGAATCCCACGAACCGAATTCGACCCTGCGAGCCGCTAGGAAGGCCTCGGCTGACCGGGCAAGGAATGGGTTCATGACGCGCCGCCCCCTTGGACTTCTGCCTTGCGTCTCGAGCTCCAGAATCGTACGGGGTCCGTGCAAGATCGGGGGACGCAATGTCGATGGAGCAGGGTTTCGCTTCTCTCGTCGCCTTCGGGTCCTGCATTGCCCTCATCCTGACGTGTCTCGCGGTTGGCCTTTGGTGGGTTTCGACGGGCTTACGACTACGGACATGGCCAGACCGTCAAACCATCATCATTGGCACCATTTGCCTAGCGGCGCCCGCTTCCATTCTCGCCCTGAGCCTTCTAGCGCAGGATCGGCTCGATCCCTTCAATCGGTCGTCCTTCAACTCACAGGTATGGAAGACCTGCGTGAAGGACCGGAACTCTCGTAGGGGTGGAATGACGCGCAGCCTCCTGCGACATCATTTGCGCCCAGGAATGACAAAGGCCGAGGTCCTCGCCCTTCTCGGACCACCGGATGGCGAGGGAGGGGCGAATAGCGAGCACCTGCGTGATGAAGACAAGCGACTGAACCGGTCCGTGCTCCTTTATGCTCTTGGTGCCTGGAGTGGCTTTCGAATGGATGAGGACTTTCTGAGCGTGATCTTCGACAACTCGGATCGGGTGGTCGCGGTGCTTTGGTGGCAGAGTTAACTTGAGGCAGAGCAGGCCCAGGGCGGGAGCCCCTCGAATGGGACTTAGTTGGCCTCCAGGAGTTCCCCTTGCGTACCTCACCCCTCGTCACCCTCGCAGCCCTCGGTGGTCTCTGCCTGGCCGGTGCCGCCCACACCCGTGCCGCTGAGCCGGCATCCAAGCTACCGAACATCGTCCTGATCCTGGCGGATGACGTGGGCTACGGGGACATCTCCTGCAACGGCGCCACCCGCATTCGCACTCCCAACGTCGACCGCCTGGCGCAGGAAGGACTGCGCTTCACCGACGGCCATTCCGCCGCCGCCACCTGCACTCCCACCCGTTACGCGCTCCTGACCGGTGAGTACGCCTTCCGCAAGAAGGGCACCGGCATCCTACCGGGAGACGCCGCGCTCATCATCGAGCCGGGTCGCACTACCCTCCCCTCCATGCTGCAGGGAGCGGGCTACCGGACCGGGGTTGTCGGCAAGTGGCACCTGGGGTTGGGCAGCGAGTCGGGCAAGCAGGACTGGAACGGGGAGATCAAGCCGGGGCCACGCGAGATCGGTTTCGAGCACTCCTTCATCGTCCCCGCGACCGGCGACCGCACCCCGTGCGTCTACCTCCGCAATGGGCGGGTGGAGAGCCTCGACCCGGCCGACCCCATCCGCGTCAGCTACCAGCAGGACCTGGGAGAGCCGACCGGCCGCGCCAATCCCGAGTTGCTGAAGATGCGTCCCAGCCACGGGCACGACTTCACCATCGTCAACGGGATCAGCCGCATCGGATACATGGCGGGCGGCAAGCGAGCCCGGTGGGTGGACGAGGAGATGGCGGACACCCTCTCGCGGGAGGCGGTCCGCTTCCTGGACGAGAGCTCCAAGCAAAAGAAGCCCTTCTTCCTCTATTTCGCCACGCATGACATCCACGTGCCACGAACCCCCCACCCGCGCTTCGTCGGGAAGTCCGGCATGGGTCCACGTGGGGACGCCCTGCTCCAGTTCGACTACCAGGTGGGTGAGGTGCTGAAAGCCCTCGATCGCCTCAAGCTGGCCAAGGACACCCTGGTGATCCTCAGCAGCGACAACGGCCCGGTGCTGGATGACGGCTACCGGGACGACGCCCCGGAGAAGGTCGGCGACCACCGACCAGCGGGTCCCTACCGCGGCGGCAAGAGCAGCAACTTCGAGGCGGGGACCCGCGTGCCGTTCCTGCTCCGCTGGCCAACCCGGGTGAAGCCCGGAGTGAGCGACGCGCTGGTCGGGCAGGTCGACCTCCTCGCCAGCCTCGCCTCCCTGGCGAAGCGTGACCTCCCGCCCACCGCCGGGCCGGACAGCTTCAACATGCTCCCGGCGCTCCTGGGCGAGAGCAAGGCCGGCCGCGACCATCTCCTGGTCCAGGCCGGTCAGCCCTCGCTCCGCAAGGGGCCGTGGAAGTACATCCCGCCCACCCGTGGCCCCAAGATCGCAGTCAACACCAGCACAGAGCTGGGCAATGACCCCGACGGTCAGCTCTACGACCTCTCCCAGGACCCCGGTGAGACGCGGAATCTCGTCAAGGAGCGTTCAGAACTCGCCGCAGAACTCGCCGCCCTGCGGGAGAAGCTCATTGCAGGACCCAGGACGGCACCTGCGCGCTAGGGGGATAGGCAGAGCTCTTCTCGGCCACCACCCCCGACACCATGGAGCACATCCCGGCATCAAACACCCCCGGGAGGGCGAGGCTCCGCCGAGCCGCACCGAAGGCGACCTCCCCAGCCCCTGACCTCGCGCCGTAGAGAACTGCCTATATGCGACACTCATCCGGCACGGGAGGTCCAGCCCTATGCCCATCCTTCTGGACAGCAGGCTCACCTCAGGCGCACTTCCCATGGGAGCAAGCACGTCCATGTCCCCTCACCAGAGACCGGAACTTCCATGACCCTTCGGGCTACCCTCCACGCATGAAAGCGGAAAGGCAGCCACCCTCGCCAAGCGGGCCAACTGGCCGGCATGGCATTTCCCCTAGGATTGGGGGGCAGGGGGCGGACCTTCCGCAAGCGATGCCGTCCAGGTAAGTGAGACCCTGCTCAAGGTCAAGTACCCCGAGACTTTCTTACCAGCTCAGCAAGCGTGGGAAAGTGTGTGTCTCTCTATCCCCCCCGGGGGGGTCCCCAGTCGGCTGTGCAGATTTGCAGGAGGGGCGGGCGAACCCTGAGGGGGTAGGCGTTGGCGAAGATTAGGGTTAGGATCAGGTCAGACTCAGCGATTGCTGCGCAAACGGCGGGACTTTCAGATGGCGGAGATACGTGCCCCACGGGTGAGCCTGCACACCCTGGGCTGCAAGGTGAACCAGTACGAGACGCGGGAAACCGCCGCAGAACAGCTGCGGCGGGGCTACCAGGTGGTGCCGTTCGGGCAGCCAGCGGATGTCTGCGTGGTCAACACCTGCTCCGTGACCGACCAGGCGGATGTCAAGTCCCGCGCCGCCCTTCGCCGCGCCCGCCGCTCCGGGGAAGACCCGCTGGTGGTCGCCACCGGTTGCTATGTGGAGACCGCTCCCGAGGAAGCTGCGGCCCTGCCCGCCGTCGGTCTCATCGTCCCCAACCGCGACAAGCCACGCCTAGCGGAGATCGTGGACGACACGCTGCGCCTCAGCGGCCGGCTGCTCTTCCCGCTGGCGGATGAGGCGCAGTTGTCGAGCGATTCGGCAGGCCTCGACCTGATCCCCCTCATGGTCAAGGCAGAGGGCGTGCTGAACCGTACCCGCGCCGTGATCAAGATCCAGGACGGTTGCAACCACTTCTGCTCCTTCTGCATCATCCCGTTCACCCGGGGCCGGCTCCGCAGCCGTGGCACCGAGGAAGTCCTCGCGGAGGCGCGGGAGCTTGCCGCCCTCGGCTACCGGGAGCTGGTGCTCACCGGCATCTGCATCGGTGACTACGGGGACGAAAAGGGGTTCAGCAACACGGACATGGCATCCGGCCGCGACCCCCTGGCGCTGCTGCTGGAGCGGCTCGCGGAGTTTCCCGGCGTGGAGCGCCTCCGCCTGAGTAGCATCGACCCGGCCGATACGAGCCAGGACCTGCTGGAGACGATGGCGCGGCTTCCCCAGGTCTGCGCCCACCTCCACCTCTCGCTGCAGGCGGGTGATGAGGAGGTGCTGAATCGGATGCGCCGCCGCTACACCGCTGCGGAGTTCCGTGACCTCGTGGAGCGGATCTACGCGCTGATGCCCCACGCCGGCCTCACCTGCGACGTCATCGTCGGTTTCCCCGGTGAGACGGAAGCACAGTTCGAGGAGACGGTCCGTCTCTGCCGTGAGGCACGGTTCTGCAAGATCCACGCGTTCCCATACAGTCCCCGGAGCGGGACTTCTGCGGCGCGGTGGGCGGATGACGTATCGCCTGCGGAGAAGCATCGCCGCGTCCAGGCGCTCAACGCCCTCTCGGACGAGCTGGGCCTCGCTTTTGCGGAAGCGGCGGTCGGCGCGACGGTCCAGGTGCTGGTGGAGCAGCGCGACCGGAACTCGATCCAGCTCTCCGGCCTGACCGGCAACTACCTACGCGTCAGCTTCGACGGACCGGACAGCCTGCGGGGCCGGATTGTCCCGGTGGAGGTCCGCAGCGCCGGTTCCGAAGGCGCATCCGGCGATCTGGCGGACTTTGACGACCTTTGAGAGACAGGAGACCCTATGAGTTGCCTCTTCTGCCGCATGGCCAGTGGCGAGATCAAGCCGAACACCGTGCTGGAGACGCCGGACGTGCTGGCCTTCCACGACATCAACCCCGAGGCGCCGGTCCATGTGCTGGTGATCCCGAAGGCGCACATCGCCAACGTCGGGTCGGCGGGGCCGGAGGACGTGGAACTGCTCGGCAAGGTGCTGGTGGCGTGCCGGCACGTTGCGGAGCAGACCGGCATCGATCAGAGCGGCTTCCGCGTGGTGCTGAACACGGGCGGCGATGCCGGTCAGAGCGTCGGCCATCTGCACGCGCATGTGCTGGGCGGACGCGTGCTAGCCTGGCCGCCGGGCTAATCCACTGCGTCCCGCAGGGCGGCAAGGCTCTCCGTGAAGGGCGCATTGGCCACCCCTCGCTCCGTGATGATGCCGGTGATCCATTCCGCAGGCGTCACATCGAAGGCGGGGTTGTGGACTCGCACCCCGACTGGGGCGAGCAGGACTCCGTTTGCGTGAGTCACTTCTTCCCAGGCTCGCTCCTCGATGGGGATCAACTTGCCGGATGCGAGGGAGAAGTCGACGGTGGAGAGCGGCGCGGCGACGTAGAACGGCACCCCGTGCGCCTTCGCCAGCACAGCGGCGGTATAGGTGCCGATCTTGTTCGCGGCATCCCCATTAGCCGCGATGCGGTCCGCGCCGACGATGACCGCGTCGACCTTGCCCTGCTGCATCAGCCAGCCGGACATGCTGTCGGAGATGAGCGTGGCGGGGATGCCCAACTCGCGGCACTCCCAGGCGGTCAGCTTCATCCCCTGGAGGCGCGGGCGGGTTTCGTCCACCCAGACATGGATCTGCTTGCCGCCTTCCCAGGCCGCGCGGATTACGCCCAGGGCGGTGCCGTAGTGGACGGTCGCCAAGCTGCCGGTGTTGCAGTGGGTCAGGATGTTGCCGCCCTCCGGCATCAAGTCGAGGCCATTCCGACCGATGGCGCGGTTGGTGGCAACGTCCTCCTCCAGCATCCGTTCCGCCTCCGCCAGCACGGCAGCGGCGGCGGCGGCAGGATCGGAACCGTGCGCCTCGGCCACCGCCATCACGCGGTCGATGGCCCAGAAGAGATTAACGGCGGTGGGGCGGGTCGCACGGAGGATCGCCGCCGCCTCCCGCAGCCGCGCCTGATAACCGTGCCGGGGGCCGTCCAGCGCTTCCTGGGCGGCCAACGCCAGCCCCAGCGCGGCGGCGCACCCAATGGCCGGCGCGCCTCGTACCGCCATGGATCGGATCGCCTCCGCCACCTGCTGGTAGTCGGTGAGCCGCAGAACTTCAAAGCGGTCCGGCAGCACGCGCTGGTCGATCATCAGCACCACGCCCTCGTCCCAGGCAACGGTGTAGGTATCTTTCGGTGCAGGCATGGGGCTCTTCTCGGTGGGGATGGCGGAGGGAGAGGTGAGGGCGGAGGGAGAAGGAATGGAACGCGGATGACGCGGATTCAATCGATCTTCGCGGATCGTGAGGATAAAAGTGGAGGTCTGTCGGCTCATTCAGCAGGCATGAGATTCTACGAAGAACAATCTCCCGTGCTGTCCCATTCGGCCACTCGACCTTTCACGAGCTGCTTTGACTATCCGACGACGGCGCGGCGAGACTCATCTTCGCAGGGGCACTCACGGTCGGCCCCGAGGTGCGGGACCATGGCATGGATGAGGGTTTGGACTTTGCCCACGTTCTCCTTGAAGACCTTGAAGACTTCCTCAATGTCGACCACCGGACGGCCCGCGCCCACGCCGGTGTCGTAATCCGTGACCAGCGCGATGCCGGTGTAGCAGATCCCCAGTTCCCGGGCGAGGATCGCTTCCGGGTGCTGTGTCATACCGACCACGTGCCAGCCCTCGCGGGAGAACCAGGCGCTTTCCGCGCGGGTGCTGAAGCGCGGTCCCTGGATCACGACCATGGTGCCGGTCTCGTGGATGGTGATGCCCTGGGCGCGGCAGCTCTCGATTGCCATCTGGCGCATTCGCGGGCAGTACGGATCCGCACCGCCGATGTGGTGCGTCTCCGGACCGTCGAAGAAGGTGTCCTTGCGGCCCTTGGTGCGGTCGATGAACTGGTCGAGGATGACGAAATCGCCGGGGTGGATGTCGAGTTGGAGGCTTCCGCAGGCGCAGGGAGCCAGGATCTCCCGCACGCCGAGCTGGTGGAAGGCCCAGATGTTGGCGCGGTAGTTGACCATGTGCGCAGGCACGGAGTGGTCCCGGGAGTGGCGCGGGAGGAAGGCGACCCGCTTCCCCTCCAGCGTGGCAACGGCGATCTTGTCGCTGGGCGGACCGTAAGGGGTGTGAACGCGCACCTCTTCCACGTCCGAGAGGAACTGGTAGAACCCACTGCCGCCGAACACCCCGATCTCCGCCTGCGCCGCCATACCCGCGTCCTTTCGCCCTAGCTCCAACACCTCGTTATGTCGCCAAGGCGCGGCAGCCGACCAGCGAATGGGTGCGACCGCCGAAGGTAGGTGAGGAGGTCCTGGTAAGCAGGAGCAAGGTTCCATTCTCGAAAACTCCGTCACCCTCGCCTGGCAATCATATTGCGAAGGTGCCCGTGCGTTGCGGGGGTCCAGCCACGCTCGTCCCGCACCGGGGTAGCGACCCCATCGGCCGTCAACCACCTGACGGAGCGAGTCCCACGCCCAGGTCGGGTACAGCTGGCCCCCCGAAGGAGACGGTTTCCACGCCCGGGACGACCGCCCCGCTGTCCGTGAATGAGGTGACGACGATTACGAAGGCGGACACGAGTCCGTCATTGCGAGCGGGCCAGCGCTTTCAATACCCGCTACCTACAGAGCGCGGTCACATCCCCAGCGAATCAAGCGGTCGGGAGCAGAAGGCCTGTTGGCAAAGCAGCGACCGCCCGACGCATCCATTCCGCATTCCGCAATCCGCATTCCGCAATTGAATCAGTCTTTGCCCTTCAGACTGGCGATAGGCGTGAGCTCGTAGGCGACCCGGGCGAGGCCGGCGCTGACCACGGCGTCGATGACCAAGGAGCTGTCCTTGTAGCAGCCGGGGCTCTCGTCGATGGGGACGTCCCCGCCGGCGTTGACCATGACGTTCAGCTCCTTCATCTGCCGGTTCACGCCGCTCTGGCTGAACTGGTTCTTGGCGGCTGAGCGGGAGAGGCGTCGGCCGCAGCCGTGGTTGACGCTGAAGAGGCTCTTCTCCGCACCGGGCAGGGCGTAGAGGATGTAGCTGGTGTCGCCCATGCTCCCGGGGATGAGGATCGGGTGGCCGGTCTCCTCCCAGCGGCTGCCCTTCAGCAGCGCGTGGCCGGCCGGGAGCGCGCGGGTGGCACCCTTGCGATGGACCCACGCCTGACCGCCGTTCGGCTGGGGCTCAAGCTGGGCCAGGTTGTGGCTGATCTCGTACAGCAGTTCCGGCTCCTGCCCGAAGGTCTTCCGGAAGGCGCGCGAGACCTCTTCCATGATCAGCAGCCGGTTGGCGATGGCGAAGTTGGCCCCGGCCGCCACGGCGTTGCGGTAACCGGTCCAGTTCGGGTCATCCGGCTCGAAGTAGACCGCTTCGGCGCTGATCTTCCTCTCGCCGGGAGCGCGCTTCCCGCCCATCAGCTTGCGCCGGCCGATCTCGATGAAGTGGCTGGCGAGGCCGTGACCGAAGCCGCGGCTGCCGGTGTGGATCATCACCACCAGCTTGCCGTTCTGGTCATGCTGCAGCTCGATGAAGTGGTTCCCGCCACCCAGGCTGCCCAACTGCGTGATGCCGCGGCTCTTCGGGCTGGCCGGGATCGACCACGTGTCGTCAACCGGGATGTAGTCCCGCTCGCTGTTGTTGCGGTTGTAGCCCATGGCGGTGGCGCCGCCGCGGACGATCTCCTCGAACCGCTTCTCCGTGAACTGGTGGCCGCTCCCCTTGCCGGTGCCCATGCCGACGCGCGCCATGACCTCTTCGGAGAACTTGCGGCGGAGGCGATCGTCCAGCCCCTTCTCCTTCGGCACGTCGGAGAGCAGCGCGGCCATGCCGCAACCAATGTCGTAACCCACCGGTGCCTGGCAGAGGGTGCCGTTCGTGGCCATGACGCAGCCGACCGGCACCACGTAGCCGGTGTGGGCGTCGGGGGTGAGGACCACATCGGTGACGCCGGGAAACTCCGTGGCGGCGCGCACCTGCTGAAAGACGCTCTCCTCGCACTCCTCGAAAAGCTGCGGGTTCATGAAGATGCGCACGGGCAGCTTCACGCCCTGGTCCAGGAGGTAGTACCCCTCCTCCTCGATGTGCTTGCACTGATACTTGAGGCTCATCGTCTTATTCCTCTCGGCCCGCTGCTCGAACCTTCGCAAACGGCGTGCCTTCTCTTTCGTTACCGTGCGGCGCCCCAAGCAATCCTCTATCTGCCCGCACCAATTGCGGTTCCAATCTCCATTACGCTCGATGGCAGCGCGCCGCTAAAGGTCAAAGCCGGCATGGACGCGAGGCGGGCAGGAGTATCCTCACCTCGGCCAGGTGCTCGGCCGGCCTGAATGACACTCCGGCGACGGCCAACCTGCGGGTGACCTGCTCCGGCTGCCACAACGCTCCCAACGTGGGGAGCATGACCGGGAACCGGCTCTTCAACCTGGGGCTGGCGGATAGCGTGCGGCGGACCCCTGACATGCCGCTCTACATCTGCGAAACAACGCCACGGGGCAGACGGCCCGCACCAACGACCCCGGTCAGGCCCTGGTCACCGGTCGTTGGTGCGACATCGGGAAGTTCAAGGTCCCCTGCCCTGCGCGGTCTTGCCGCACGGGCACCGTACTTCCATGACGGCTCCGCGCCCTCCACGGAGGCGGTGGTCACCTTCTACGACACCCGCTTTCGGATGGGCCTAAGCCCGCAGGACCGCGCCGACCTTTCCGCGTTCCTCCGCGCCCTCTAGCCCAGAGCCCCCGACGGACTAGGCGTTTGGAAACTGCAGGTCCGCCGTCCCCTGGGGTGGCGGACCTACTTTCGCTTGCGTCGAACCTCCCTCTGGACCGAGCGGATCGGGAACGCAGTTGACAATTCGCATACTAATGATTATAAAGCTAATCATATGCACAGCGATGCTCTCCTACCCTCCTGGGTCTGCACGGCGATGATGCGGATCGGCACGCGGATGGCGACGGTCTTCGACCAGCACTTCGCGGAACTTGGGGTGACTCAGGCACAGTTCCGCATGCTACTAGCCGTCGACGATGCCGGACCGGAGGGCGTCAGTCCCTCCACCCTGGCAGACCAGCTTCTTCTGGAACGGGCGACCGTCACCGTCATCACCAGCCGTCTGGTGGAGCGCGAACTTCTGGAGCGAAGACCCGGCTCAAACCGTCGGACCTTCCGCCTGGTGCTGACCTCCGAAGGTGCGGCGCTTCTCTCCCGTGTCGTTCCCACGGCGATTGAACTGGCGGACGAGACGCTCTCCGGCCACCGCGCGGAGGAGCTACGGGCGATGCAGGCCATGTTGGAGAGCATCGAAGCCCGCGTGAGGGGTTACGGCACCGAAGGTTGAGGCTTGCGGCGCCGCCGCGAAAAGAGGCTGAGATGGAAGCACTGTTCTCCCTGGCAAACCTGCTGATCATGCCCTTCTGGCTGGCGATGATCTTCCTTCCCCGCTGGTCTGTCACCCGCCGCGTGATGGCCTCGCAGGTACCAATCGCGCTGCTGGCCGTGCTGTACGGCGTGCTGGTGATCCCCCGGATGGGCGGGGTCTGGTCTGATCTTGCGAGGCCGGAACTCCCCGCCATCGCGCGGCTGTTGGGTACGCCGGAAGGGGCGGCTATTGGCTGGATTCACTTCCTCGCCTTCGACCTCTTCGTCGGCCGGTGGATTTACCTGGATAGCCGGGATCGGGACGCCTCGCCTTGGCTGGTCGGCCCAGTGCTCATGCTCACGCTGATGTTCGGACCGCTCGGCTACCTCGCCTACCTTGGCCTGCGCACGATCCTGCCAAGTAGTAGGGTAACGCGTGAAGAGTCCCCCGCAGCCGACACTCCCGTTCCTGGGCCGCGATATCAGCGGGCGGTCAAGAGTTTGCTCGCCCTTCTTGGCAAACTGTGGGAGCCGGTGGCCTTTCTCACCGCGACCGGACTGGCGGCCCTCGTGCTCTCCCTTCCGGCTCTGGCGGGCGTTCTGCTCGACCCTCGCGTGATCACTGGGTCACCGGCCTGGCTGAAGCCGTTCAAGTTCATCCTCTCCTCAGGCATCTACAGCCTCACCCTGGCGTGGCTGCTCAGCATGGTGGACGGGCGTCGCCGGGTCGTAGCCACCGTGTCCAAT
Source organism: Actinomycetes bacterium (assembly GCA_031426395.1). Lineage (GTDB taxonomy): Bacteria > Armatimonadota > SYMT01 > SYMT01 > SYMT01 > JANPLG01. The sequence goes on along the minus strand of JANPLG010000022.1, from coordinate 917 downwards.
GTCACCGCGACCGCCTTGATCGTGGAACTCCTTATCGTCGTGCTGCAGGCATCGCGGGGCACGACCAGCCACTTCAATGTCGCCACGCCGCTGGACAGCCTGCTCTGGCGGACCATGGGTGGCTTCATCGTCGCGCTCTGGCTCGCCGCCCTGACCACGACCGCGCTCATATCCTTCCAGCGGCTCCAGGACCGCACTTTTGCCTGGACGCTTCGCCTGGGGATGCTCATCACCTTCATTGGAATGGGGCAGGGCTTCCTCATGGCACCCCCTTCAGCGGAGCAGCTTGCCGCCGGTTCCCGGATGGTGGTGCAGGGTGCCCACAGCGTCGGGGTGCCGGATGGGGGGCCGGGACTGCCCCTGGTGGGTTGGAGTACCGTCGGCGGCGACATGCGTGTCGGACACTTCCTGGGCCTGCACGCCCTGCAGTTCCTTCCACTCGCCGCGTGGCTGCTGGGTCGCACCCGTCTTGCCGAGCGGCAGCGCACCGGCCTGGTGGTAGTGGCCGGGGGCGGCTATCTGAGCCTCTTCATGCTGGTGACGTGGCAAGCGCTACGCGGGCAACCTCTGCTGGCACCGGATGCACTTACACTGACGGCACTTGGCGGGCTGATCGTTGCGATCGTGGCAGGGGCGGTTCTTGCCCTGCTCCGGGGAGAGCAGGCCCACCTGAGGACGCCTCTTCTTCAGCAATGAAGTCGCCGTTCGGAACAGCGGGAGTTAACCTCCGGGGCTACCAGCAAGCAGGGGAGTGCATGCTATCATTTGGATGCACTGATGCAGGCACTGGGGCGTACCCCCGGTGCCTTGCCGGTGCCCATGCCGACGCGCGCCATGACCTCTTCGGAGAACTTGCGGCGGAGGCGATCGTCCAGCCCCTTCTCCTTCGGCACGTCGGAGAGCAGCGCGGCCATGCC
>JANPLG010000021.1:0-21492 GCA_031426395.1 Actinomycetes bacterium | reverse complement strand
TCAAGGACATCATCATCTGCGGCCACTCCCACTGCGGTGCGATGAAAGGGCTGCTCCATCCTGAACAGGTCGCCACGCTCCCAGCCGTCGCGTCCTGGCTGTCCCACGCCGAGATGACACGCCGCATCGTCCGCGACAACTACAACCACCTCGACGGGGAGCGCCTGCTCACCGCCACCGTGGAAGAGAATGTCTTGGTGCAGCTTGAGAACCTGCGGACGCTTCCCGCAGTCGGTTCCCGACTGGTGCGCGGCGACTTGCACTTGCACGGATGGGTCTACAAGATCGAAACCGGCGAGGTGTTCGCCTACGATGCGAAGGACGCCCAATTCGTGAAACTCGCCGAGTACCAACCTCCAACGGCCGCAACCACCGGGCGCAGGACTACCCGAACTATCTGAGACGGCCGTTATGGGAGGGACACGAATGGCGAACGACAAGCCGATGCCGGAGCGGCCGATGCCGGAGAGGCCGATGCCGGAGAAGGTCAATTCACTCAAGCAAGACGTCCTTGCTTCCATCGTGGTCTTCCTCGTAGCGTTGCCGCTCTGCATGGGAATCGCCATCGCGTCCGGTGTCCCGGCTGAGAAGGCGGCGGCGGTGGGCATTATCTCCGGCATCGTCGGCGGGCTGGTGGTGGGCTTCCTCGCCGGTTGCTCTCTCCAAGTCACCGGCCCCGCCGCGGGGCTGGCGGTGATCGTTGGGCAGCTCATCCTGAAGCACGGCTTTGCGACTCTGGGCTTGATCGTCATGGTCGCAGGGGCCGTTCAGATCCTCGCGGGTGTGCTTCGCGTAGGACAGTGGTTCCGGGCTGTATCGCCCGCAATCATTCAAGGCATGCTGGCTGGCATCGGCGTGCTGATTTTCGCCGGTCAGTTCCACGTCATGGTGGACGACAAGCCCCCCGGCAGCGGCAAGGAGTACGGCGGGATCATCAATCTCGCGACCATCCCCGGAGCCGTATGGAAAGGATTGACAGATCCCGCCCATCAACCCGCAGCCGTGGTGGGAATCGTGACCATTCTTGTAATCATCGGCTGGTCTTCGTTCGCCCCCAAGCGATTCAAAAGCCTGCCCGCCCCGTTGCTCGGCGTGACTGTGGCTACGGTGCTCGCGGTCATCCTGCAGCAGTTCGGTCTCGACCCGAAGGACATCCAGGTTCCCGACACGCTGACCGCTGCGGTCACGCTACCGTCGTGGAGCGACCTGCCCCGACTGCTCGATCGATCCATCCTGACCGCCGGTCTGACGCTCGCCTTCATTGCCAGCGCGGAGTCTCTTCTGACGGCGACGGCTGTGGACTCCATGCAGCAGCACGCTCCCCGCACCAACTACGACCGTGAGCTGGCCGCTCAAGGGGTGGGCAATGTGCTGTGCGGTATGCTGGGCGTGCTGCCCCTGACGGGAGTGATCGTGCGAAGCGGCGCGAATGTGCAAGCGGGTGGCCGCACCCGGCGTTCCACGATACTTCACGGGCTATGGCTGCTCCTCTTCGCAGTCGTGTTCACCTTCGCCCTTCGCCTGATCCCCGTGGCGTGTTTGGCGGCCATTCTCGTTTACACGGGATGCAAGTTGGTGAACATCAAGGCCGTCCGGGAGCTAAGAAAATACGGTAAGGGGGAAGTGGCAGTCTACATTGCCACGCTGACGGTGATCGTGCTGATCGACCTGCTGACGGGGATCGTCGTGGGACTCGGTTTGGCTCTCGCGAAGTTGGTGTACGGCTTTACGCACCTGGCAATCCGGGTGGAGCAAGACACGGAACGGAACCACACCAATATGCATTTGGAAGGGGCCGCCACGTTCCTGCGTCTGCCGAAACTCGCTCAGGCACTCCAGACTATTCCTCCAAATACCGAGCTTCACGTCCACATCGACAGCCTGGGACATATGGACCATGCGTGTCTCGATCTCCTGATGAATTGGGAGAAGCAGCATGAGGCCACAGGTGGCAGCCTCGTTCTTGACTGGAAACGCCTGACGGCCAACTGATGCTAATCAGTGTTGACCGCAAACGCCCGCAGGGAACTTGAACCGTAAGCGTTCAGGCTGTCCGCGCCCACCTGGCATGAGTGGATGCAGCAGGACCCAGGATCTAGCCGAGCGTTACTTCAAATCTGGGCGTTCCGGCTCTGCCGTTGGGCTGTCGCGGCAAGCCGTCAAGCCCGGCAACCAACGCCGGTCTTGCCCCTGTCGGGCTTCCATCCCTAACGCGCCCGTACCGGCAGGCGTTCGGGCAAACAGTGCCCCAACGTCTCCCGCCCCGGCAAGGGACCAGAGGGCACAGGAAGCGCCCGCCCAAAAAACGGGCCGGCGCGGAACTGGCGCATCCCCGCCTGACGCGAACAACGCTTCCGGCAGGTCCTGAAGGTGCGGCTGTCGCCGCCGGTCGTCGCTCTGCCCTGCTTTGCGCGGCGGCATTATTCCGCAGGGGACCGCTTCGCTCGTGGCCAGCGCAAGTCTGCCCCTCCAGGGCACCGCATTCGCGGCTGTCGGGCTTGCTCCGGCCCCGCCCCTGCAGAATCCTGCCTTTAGCGCAAGGGAGGCAAGCGCTGGCGAGCTTCTTCCAGGGTGACGACGCCATCGGCGTTTACATCCAGGCGCTTGAAGAGCTGCTCGTTGGGAAGCTCCTCCGGCGTGATCTTCCCGTCGCCGTTTCGGTCCGCCCGCTGGAACAGGGTTTCCACCCCCATTCCCCGGCCGGCTCCCGCTCCGGTTCTGGGTCGCGGTCCGGGCCGTAGTCCGGGGCGAATGGCGGGCCCGCCGTCTTTCGTGTAGTACTCCACGTACCCGAGCAGCATCTCGTCGTAGGTCTGCGGCCCCCAGCGGACCAGCTTCTGTGGATCCGGGTTAGCGCGGTTACCGGCGCTATTGTCGAAGCGCCCCGTGAACTCCAGGCGGCTGCCCGGCTTCGCCGAGAACGGCTCCTTCAACCGGTAGTAGAGCTGCCAGTTGAAGTCGTATCGCGGCACGTCCAGCAGCACCTCTCGCGCTCCGTCGGGAGAAGTCACCTCATACCGCGCTGCCTTCCCGCGGAGGTGAAGATGGGGCAGGAAGGCCATGATGTGCGCCTCCGTCGGGATGGTCAGCGCAGCGCGCTCCGGGTGGTCCGCCGCTCCCGGGGGGATCGCCAGGCGCAAGTTGGCGAGCGCCGCGACCCGCACCTCGTGCTTGGGCTTCTCCGGGGCGAACTTCAGGCCAAGACGCGTCTGGTCGGTGGTCGCCTTCCCATTTGGAGTGTAGTGGATCTGGAAACGCAGCCGCGCGCCGGCGGGGATCTTCTTGGCAAAGCCTTCCGGATAAACCAGGGTGCTGTTGCCGGGCACGTAAATCCCAAAGAAACCACTTAGCTCATCTCGGAGCTCATTCACATCCCGTCCCGCCGAAGGAGGACGGACGAACACCAGCACGTGGTGGACCACGGAGCGGTCCGTCGGCGCCACCTCGATCGCCTGCACCCAGCGGTCCTCGGTGAAGCCGGTCTCCACCTCCTGGGTAGCATATGGCATCGTACCCTCGGCCTTCACCGCTGCAGGTTTAGGGATTTGGAAGGTCACGTCCGGCTTCCCAATCGCCCACGCGGGGTCGAAGCGGCGTGGCAGGGGGGCGTCCTTCGGGTCACCGGGAGCATTGCCGCCCCGCAACCAGGCCAGCAGTTCCTTCTTCTCGGATGCGGGAACGGTGCGGTCGTTGGCCCACCTGCTCGGCTGCCCCTCTGGTGCCGGTGCGGCGAACCAGGGCGGCATGCGGCCCTCCGCCACGACCCGCTCGATCATCCCGGCATGGGAAGTTACGTCCTTCAGCGTCTCCAGAGAGAAAGGCGCCAATCCATCCTTACGATGGCACTCCGCGCAGTGCGTCTGCACGATGCGCGCGATCTGTGCGTGGTAGGTCACCGGGGGGCTGGAAACCGCATGGGTCCCTGCCTGGAGGGCACATCCGGGGGCCGTGGTTGCCGCTACCTGCGGCTGGGAGCCGGTCACCAGCGCAGTCAGTGCGTCTGACAGGTAACTGCGGCGCGGCTTATCCAGGGACCATGTCGGTCCATACTGGTCGCTGACGGCCCCTCGGTACACCAGCGTGCGCCGGGAATCCAGGAGTAACACCTCGGTCGAGCTGGTAATGCCCAGGCGGGCACAGAGTTTCCCGCCTTTGTCTCGCAGCAGCGGCCCCCGGATCCCGGCATTGCGAGCCAGCTCGCTCAGGGCCCCGCTGGCATCCGAGTCGATCGGCGCCAGGTAAGCGAAAGCCACTCCACGCTTGGAGTACTCTGCGCTTAGCCGTCCGAGGGCCGGCGCGAACCGCTTTCCGGCCGGGCAGGAACTGCTAACCACCGCCAGCACCAGGCCCTGGGGTCCCAGGACGCTGTCCAGGTTCACGGGCTTGCCAGCCAAGTCCGGGGCGGAGTGAAGCCTCACGAGCCGTCCGATGCCCGCTTCTTCCGACGGGCGGACCTGAGGCCCCTCGGCCAGTGAAGGTCCAGGCTTGTCCGCTTCTGGCCCGACCGGAGCCGCGACCACTCGCCCCCACGATCCTACCGTTGCTAGCGGAGCCAGGATCAGTACCCCCACCGCGCCGATTATCCACAGTCTCATCTGCCACCTCCCGCTTCTAGCGACGACGATTAGACGCTTGGGTTCAGCTTCTTTGAATCGCCACTGATCGAAGCCCGAGTCCGACCAGGTGCCGTACGTCGCCAGACGGGCTCCTTGATCCAGGAGATCCGTGATCGTCGCCACTCGGAAGGAGTGTGGGGATAGCCGCGACGGCAGGCCAGCATCCCGCAGCCGGCGCTTCATCATCCGGCAGATGTCGATTCCTGACATCGCACCATCCGTGATCTGCTTCGTCTTCCGGACCGTCGTACAGAAGAGTGGCAATTCCTTCGCAGCTTCCCGGAGGAGGGCGGCGTCCATGTCCTGGAGGATGAAGAGCTCCAAATCATGCCGGACCGGTGTCTTACAAGACTTGCCGCCCTTCTCCATGAAGCGCAAGTGCCATTGGCTGCCGTCGTGTTGGAGACTCCGCACCTGAAGTGGCCCGGCGTGGCCCGGCGTGGCCCGGCGTGGCTTACCGGCCGCGTGCGTCTCCTCCCTGGAAGAGTGCCGGCAAAGGACCGGGCAGATGTTCGACGGGGAGCAGGCGGCGCTGCAGGTTTCGGGGAAGCTCCGAGCGAACGGACCGTGTACCTGATGCCTGCGCCGCCGCCGGCATCCGCAGCTTTGAGGACCGGTCCAGCCTCCGCCCCATTTGGCGGGTGCGGATTCCCGTCCCGCCCACGGGGCCGGACCGGCGCGGCATCCGTTGGTTCGAGGCGGACTACTACCAGAACGACGACCCGGAGAGCCGGCGCTGGTGGCCGGGATGCCGCACCGTCCGCAGGTCGTGCCGGACGGGCGGCAGGCGTACTACAGCCCCGCCCTGGACACCGTCGGCATTCCCACCCCGGAGCGGTTCCGCACCGGTGAGGACTCCGTGAGCAGCTCCGGATGCTCCCGCCAGAACCGCACCCACTCCTCGCGCGGCTCCAGCCGTCCCGCGATGTTGGATGCCGCGTGGTGCCCACACCCATGCGCCGCCACCCACTCGCTGTACCCCGGCGCAGCTGAGATTGTCCCAACGCCGCGCGGATTACTTCAGCGACAGACTGCTGAGGTTCGCCACCTTCATTCCGCCATATCCCGGCCGCCATCCGGGCGCGATCTCCACTTCCCCGGCCAGGTGCTCCGGCTGCCGAAGGTCGCGCTCCCAATCCTTCTGCAACGCTCCCGTCCGGTCCACATGAATGCGGACCTTGTAGCGTCCCCGGGACAGGTCCACCGGCTTCAGCGCCGAACCTGCCGGGACCACCAGATCGAGGTTGTGCTGCCACAGGTTACGCTGCCCCGCCACCTGTCGGTCGGAAGTCGCCACCCGCTGCGCCGACCACTTGCCGGTAGCATCGTCGAAGGCGTACAGGTCCACGCCCAGCAGCTTCTCACCCCAGGCGGCGGGGGTGTTCTCGAGCTTCAGCCAGTACTCGGTGGACAAGAACCGCTCGCGCGGCGCGGCCGGAAGCTGCTGCGCGGTCTGATACCCTTTCTTCACGATGGCGGCGTAGTCTTCGAGGAACCGGCGGAATGCCTTGTATCCCTCATCACCGATCATCATCTTCCGCCCGCCCGCGTGCGCTACTTCCAGCGTCGGCTTCGTGAGCAGGGTGCTCTTCGCCGGCGCTTCGGCGCTGATCAGCTTCCGCTCCACCAGCCGTGTCAGCGTTGCCCGCGCGTCACCGTGCACCATCCAGTTCATCCGGTCGCCGTACTGGGCCACGTTCTTCCGGTTCTGATCCGTCCCCGGCGCGTGACAGCCAACGCATCGCTGCTGTTGCGCCCAAACCTCCGTCTCGAACCGCTGAAGCACCTGGTCGATACGCCCGTGCCGGATCACCGCGTCGGGTTGCGGCGGTTGCCGTCTCTGTCCCGCCGCCAGCCGAGGGACGGCGGCAAGCTTTGGGTCTGCGGCCGAGGCGCGGATCCAATCCCGGAACGCCTCATACTCCGTTTCCCGCGTCTTCTGCGTCACCAGCGGCGACTTCGGCGAGGACATCCGGATCAGCTTCAGGATTTTGGAGCCGTCAGGGGATTTGAGGTCAATCAGCCCCTGGTCGCGCAATGAAGCGAAGGTCTTCTCCTCGCTCTCCGCGATGTAGTCCTTCAGGTCCACGCCGCCCAGATGGCACTCCGCGCAGCTCGACGCATTCGGCGTTCTGAACAGCGGAGCGATGCGACGGTCGAACACCTCGCGCGAGGAAGGGCTCGCCGTCGCCACGCACAGAGGCAGCAAGGCGATGGCAAAGGCTCCGGCGGCGATGTTCTGGTTCCGATTACCCATGAGACTCCTCGTGTGCCGGACGGCCGACAGCATGCGGAATTGGCCGGAGGATTCGCCAGCCAGGGCAGCACCTCCTCCCCTTGCGCCGGCTGCCGCGCTTTGGGAACGTCGAAGCTGTCTGGCCGGCCGTGGCGCACCGTGATTGCAGGATAGGGAGGGACCATCAGGCTCCCTCCCCCCTTTCGATTGCTGACTTTCTTGTTTGGGAACGGCTCCCCTTAACGTTTCGGGCACTTCGCCCAAAACCATGAGGCATACCGTCGTCTGCGTGCGCCTGTTTTTGCTTGCGCACCATCCCCGCTAGGCCCGCAAGGCCCGCAAGGCCCGGCGCATCCAAGAAGGAAGTCCGAAAGCTTCCCGTATCTGCTGCCAGAAGGATGTGATCCAAACTCAGACGCCGCCTAACGTCGGCCGCGGAGGACGACGTTGTCCAAACCCTCGGTATCAACTCCTTCGATATGCTCACCCCGAATTGCCAAGGTAGTGAGCGCTCCTAGCACCGCCGTCATTTGACGCTCGGTGGCACGCCTGCCATTGGAAGTGGTCCATCTCTGTCCGGGCTCGAGCCGCACCGTGAAGCCTGTCCACTCCGTGCTTGGAACGCGCCGTCTCTTGTAATAGAGGGTCTTCCCCGCTCCAATGAGCACAAGATCCGGCGAGTCCCGAGTCGCGACTCCGGCGACCAGAGTGGCACCACTCGACGCGTTCGACGCCGCGACCCCCATCGCGAGGCTAGCCGTGGAAACGATGCCGTCGTCCGCACCCAGCACCGGCGCATATCCAGCCGATGCGGTCAGTGCAAGGCCGCTCCTGATGCCGCCCGAAGATCGTGTTCACTACTGCTTCGCTCTCACTTCCGAGGCAGTCACCGTCATAGGCCGCATCACTGCTTGAGGACTACCTTCAGTGCGCCAGTCTCTGCGGCGCGGCTGAACACGTCGTGGGCAGCCATCGCCACGTCCACGCCCGCGCCCTGCGTCAACTCCATCACCCGCTCGGTAACGTTCTCCGCGCCGCTGCGGACCATCACGTCCGCGCCGAGCTGCCGGGCGCGCTCCAGCCGGGTCTCGTCCAGATCGACCGCTATGAAGGTCTCTCCCAACGTGAAGCGCTCCGGCCGCAAGCTCCGGCGCTAAGAGCTGGTCCCCACTCGAACGATAACGACGGAGCAGTGGGCATGGCGCAGGACATTCTCGGGAACGCTGCCCAGGAGGACGCGCTCCAGCGCGCCGAGGCCGTGCGAACCCACCACGATCAGGTCCGCCCCTTCATCCCGCGCTACATCCACAAGGCCCGTCGCCGCGTCGCCGGACCGGATCTCTGTAACGGAGCGCTTTCCTGCGGCGGCAAACTCACCGGCCGACTCGGCCAGGCGTGCCAGGGCTTGCTCACGCTGCCACTCATCCAACGGAACGCTCATCTCCGTGAGGGGCGGGAACACCATCATGGGGTGCCGCGTGATCTCTTCCAGGTTGGCCAGCACCGTCACCAGGCGGACCTCGCAGTCAGGATGCAGGGGGAATTGTCGCAGCCACTCCGCAGCGTGGGCGGCGCCGTCCGATCCGTCCACGCCCAGGATCACCCGCCGGAGGTTCCCCTTCCCTCGCACAAGTAAGACGGAACAGGGGGCATGCCGTGCGACCCGCTCCGCCACGCTCCCCAGGAGGAAACGGGCCACTGCGGAACGCCCGTGCGAACCCAGGACGATCAGGTCGGTCCGATGCTCCTCGGCTGCCTGAACGATCTCCGCAGCGGGATGCCCCCGCCGCGTCCGCCTGTCGAGGCTGGCCGTGCAGTGGCCAAGCGTCCCAGCAGCGGCATCCAACGTCGCCTCGCTGCCATCGTGACGGTCGTCATCAACCACTGTCAGAATTGTCAGCGTGCAATCTGGATCCAGTGGCAGTCCGGTGAGCAGGCGTGCGGCCGCCGTTGCGCCTTCTGACCCGTCCGTGGCATAGAGGATACGCATAACCTGTTTCGGGAGCCGGTGAATGAGGGAACGCCAGAAAGCTAGAATGCCCGCCTCAATGCCGACAAGGCACTAGCGAGGCGAGCCGGGGTTCCGGTCGTTAATGCGGCATGAGCAAACGATCTCAATTGGTCTTGTACCCGCCTGGGGTCCAGCTAAAACACACACTACCGCGTCATCGAAGGTTCGTGGCGACGAAGATGCGGCCGACGATGGCGACTTCGTTTACGCCCTACTCCATGGACGGGCTGGCCGTGGGCGCAATGAAGCCACGCTTGTGAAGCGGGCGTCAATCGCCTGGACACCAAGCGCTGGGCCTGAGGCTCATGCACTCGAGCCTGAGGCTCATGCACTCGAGCAGGAATCGACCTCGCTTCACGTGGACGAATGAGATGATCTACCGGAGCTCAAGGTCGCCGAGCTTCGACGGAAGCATGGAACTCATCGGGGCCGCTCGCCCTTGCCGGCCCATACGGCGGGCACGGGCAGCGGCACCACGCCCGGCGTGCGGCCCACGGCACGGGCAAGACGATCCTGCGCAACGTCGTACTCGAACATGGCACGGATCTGGTTGCTCTGCGCCCGTACCTGCGCCGCCAGCGCGTCAAGGGCTTCCAGGTTGATGCCGAAGCCGGAGGTATACCTCAACAGTGCCACCCGGTAATCTTCTTCGGCGGCAACCACGCCGGACCTGGCAGTGTCCACATTGCGCTCTGCGGTCCGCAGCGACGCGAGCGCGGTAGCGACCTCCTGGCCGATCTGAAGCGCTACGCGAACTCGATCCTGGATGGCCCGCTCTTGTTCCGCGCGGGACGACTGGAGCCGGGCACGTCGCAGGCCCCCGTCAAGTATCGGAAAGGACGCGACGAGAGCGAACGTGGTGCCCACGAACGGCGACTCACCTTTCATCTTCATCACATCGCCCATGATCCCGGCGCTCACTTGTGGCTTGAAGGCGCTGCGAGCGGCATTCACCTCTTCTCGACCCGCTTGAACCCGGAACCCCGCAGCCGAGAGCTCAGGCCGGTTCCGCTCCGCCATCCGTAAGAGTCGGGACAGGTCCGTTAGATCGGGACGCGTAGCCGGCGGGTCCACGGGCGCTAATGGCCGCGCTGGAGCGCCGGTGAGCTCCTCCAGGACCGCGCCGCTGGTGCGAAAGCCCGGCAGTTCGGACAACTCGATGCGCGACTCAAGATGGATGCCCATCAAGGTCCTGAGCTCAATGAGCCCGATCTCGTACTGACGCTCTGAATCCGCAAGCATCTGCTCGGCGTTGGCGACCTCCGCCTCGTTGCGAAGGATGTAGAAGCGGGGGATTCGCTGCTGATCGAAGGAGATGAGGTCGATGCGCTGCCGCTCCTTGTTCTGTGCCAGCATCGCACGGTTGACGGCAAGGAAGCTACGGCGGGCCTGCGCCTCCCGGTAAGCGACGCGGACCATCAGGCCCACCTCCTGGCGCATGGCTTCCAACTCGGCCTGGCTGGCACCGCGCAAGGCGTCGGCCTGGCGCACCATGGCCCGCAGGCGTCCGCCGGTGAAGAGTGGGACCATGAGCGAGACGTTCTGGTCGAAGAAGAAGTCCCCTGGGTAGAGCATCGACATCCGGGGCTGAACTGGATCGGGGCTTGTGACGATGTTCGAGGCGCTGCCACCTCCCATGAAGGTGTTTGCCGAGAGCCAAGGTCGTCGCTCCGCGCGGGCGGCAGCGACCCGTCCCAGCGCCGCTTCCACCTCAAGCGCGGCACCGCGGATCACCGGGCTTTCCTTCAGCGCCACCGCAACCGCCCGTTCGAGGGAGAGGGATTCGTCGTGGCGCGGTCGCGAAGCCAGAATCGACTCCAGTGCCGGACCCGAAGCGGACGCGGGCGACACGGCGGACTCTGCCGCAGGAACGCGGGCGGGTAACGACGCGCCCCAGGCTAGCACAAGACATGTGACAGTGCTCAACCCGAGCCTCATCGCAGCGCCTCCCGGTTTTCCCGCAAGAACCCTCTCGAAAGCAGGAGTGCGGTGTCCTCCAATGCCTGCAGACCCGGCGGCAGAGCAGTTCCTGCGGCCCCCTGGCCCAGTAGGGTGGCCGGGGCTGCCAGAGCGGGATCACGATAATGGCGCTGGGTCATTGGGCTGCTCTTTCATGTCTAATCGTTCGCGGGAGGCGGTCTGGATTGGCGTAGGGCGGTCAAACATGGTCGGGCTCTTCCGCAGGGCGGAGGTCCTCTCTCACCGGCCACTTCCAATCCCGGTTGAGGACGATCTTGTTGAGCCACCGCACTAGATCGTCCGTAAGTGTGTGCATGATGGGCACGTCGAACAAGGAGAGGAGCGTGCCGGTGAGCAGTCCGCCAATGGTGACGATGGCGAGGGAGCGGTACGCGTCTTGTCCGGTCTTCGGGAAAAACCCCGCTGGGATGATCGCGATGGCCGTGATGGCGGCGCTCATCAGGATCGGACGCAGGCGCGCGGGGCAAGCGATTGCAACGGCTTCGTCGCGGGGGACGCCTCGGTCGCGGTACTGCACGATGAGGTCCAGCATCAGGATGGCAGTCGTAATGTCCATGCCCGCCACGACAATGAGCGCCATGATCGACACGGATGAGAAGGCCTGTCCGGTAATCCACAGCAGGAAGAAGATGCCCGCAAGCTGATCCGGCAAGGATGCGAGCATCTGCAGCGGCTGAATGAATCCTCGGAACTGGGCCACCAGGATCAGATACATCAGGATGAGGGAGAGACTCAGGCCGATGAACAGGCGCTGGAAGCTGTCCATCATCTGCGTCATGTCGCCACGCATCTCCAGGCCATAGCCGGGAGGGAAGTTGATGGGGGCGATGCCGAGCGCCGCGTTCCCCCCGTACGCGTTGCTGATGAGGTTCATCGCCACATCCATCGAGGGCAGGTTCCCGATGCGGTAGTAGGCTGCCAAACCGACCACCCGCCGCAGGCCGTCGTGCTCAATGACCGTAGGCGCCTCGTGGCGCTCCACGGTAGCGACCGACTTCAACGGCACCTGGCGGCCATCCGGAGTCGTCAGGTAGAGGCTCCCAAGATCGGACGCCGAACGACGGTCCTTGTCGTCATACCGGACCAGGATGGTATTCTGGCGCAGATTCGGCAGGCGGAAGAACTCGTTGGTGAGGCCGCCGCGGAGGCTATAGTACGCCTGCTGGCTGATGCTCTCGGGGGAGAGGCCGACTTCCTGGGCGCGCGCTGGATCGACCTTGATCCGATAGTCCGGAACGCCCATCGTCCAGGTTGTCGCCGGTTGAAAGACGCCCGGGGTCTTCAACGCCACCTCCTGGAGTTGCCGCCCGATCAGGTCGAGGGTCTTCAGGTCCGGCCCGTAGGCAATGAGGTGTACCGGCGCGGCAGCGGTCGCCATGACGTCGGAGCCCATCTCCTTGATCTGGAGGCGGCGCAGGCCCGGGATCGTGGCAAAGGCTTCCCGGTGAATTGCGTCCACAATCTGCCAGACGGTCCGCTTTCGCTCGTCCTTGTCCTTGAAGGTCAGCATCAGCGCCGCGCCGTTCACCTGCGGCATGGCATAGCCGGTGTAGAACGGGCTCCAGCTCTCAAACATCGACTCCGCGCCGATCTCGATGCTGGCCTTCTCCAGCTCAGGATGCTTGAGCATGATCTGCTCCAGCCGCCCTACCGCCCGCTCCGTTTCCTCGAAGCTCGTGCCCGGCGCCATCTCCACAACGCCATTCGCCTGAGCCACGTCCGCCAGCGGCATCATCTCGGAGCCGATCAGCGGATAGAACGTAAAGCCGCCGATGATGACGCTCAACACCAGGCTGCCGACGAGAAAGCGATTGCGGAGAGTCCACCGCACCGCGCGACCGTATCGCTCCTCCAGGCCGGCAGAAAACCGCTGAACCGGATCGATCACAACGTAAAGGACGCGGCCCACCGGATGCCGGCGGTCGCCCTCCCGCTCGGCTTCCGGCCGCATGAACCAGACACACAGCAGCGGCGTGAGAGTGAACCCGACGATCATCGAGGAGAGCTGGCAAAAAATCACGGGCCACACCAGCTCCCGGAACATCAGCTCTACGATGCCGCCGCAGAACAGCAGCGGCGACAGCCCCGCGAACGTGGTGAAGGTGCCCGCCAAGACGGCCACGCGGATTTCGCCAATGCCGTCGATGGTCGCGGTGCGGATGTCCTTACCCATCCGCAGGTGTCGTTCTACGGAGTGGACGTTGACGATGGAGTCGTCCACGAGCCGCCCGATGGAGATGAGGAAGCCGATAAGCGTGCCGGAATTGAAACTCATCCCGAACGGGACCATGAACAGGATGGCTAGCAGCAGCGAGGCAGGCAGCGCGACGAAGCCCACGAGAGCGCTGCGCCAGTCACCCAGAAACAGCAGCATCACGACGCCGACCATAATGATCGCTGTGACCAGCTCCACCCAGATGTTGCCGAACAGGACGTCGGTGAAGCGCGCGTTGTCGTAGGCGGTCTCGAAACGGATACCGGGGAAGTCGCGCTCCATGGTGCGCACGGCTTTCATCACGGCGGGGACCACCTGCGCGGAACTACTGCCCGGATCCTGGATGATGGAGACCTCAATCGCGGCCTTCACTTCGCCCGTCGTGCCGGGAGCGTGGGACAGGTAGCGATAGGCGCTGCGTCGCTCCCAGTGCGTGTCCACAACGCGCGCCACATCCCGAACATAGACGACCCGGGATGCCACGCTCGGCGCGGGCGATCCGCCCGGTGTTCCAGGGTCCGGTCCGTCTTCAGAGGCGCCACCGCCCATGCCTCCCATCGCGCCGCCCCCCGCGCCGCCGGAAGCCCCACTCTGGCCGCCGCTGCGGACCCCGCCGCCGGGGGTGAAGTTGCCGAGAGGGTAGTTCAGCACGTCCGCCGCATTGACGGCCCGCGTATCGACTCGGACGATGGCCTCCTCCGGGCCATAGGTCAGGGTGCCGCCGGGGCGGCTGACGTTGAAGCGGTCGATGGCATTCCGCACGTCCAGGATGGAGAGACGGTAGGCAGCGAGGCGGTCACGATCCACTACCACTTGGAGCTGTCGCCGGTAGCCGCCGAACGGTACCACGGAGTAGACGAGCCGGACCCGTTTGAGGCGGTTGATGACCTCGTTGTCCGCGAACTCCCGCAACCGCTGGGGCGTCCAGCCCTGGTCCGGATCGCCCGTCAGCGCCAGGGAGAGAATCGGGATGTTCAGTGGGTCGATGGGCACCACCCAGGAGGGCTTCAGGTTCGCGCCGGTGCCCGGCAGGTTCGCCTGAACGACGTTCATGAGCGCCTGAACATCGAACAGCGCCTTCTTCATATCGACCCCGTAGTTGAACTCCAGGGTTACCAGGGAGAAGCCTTCCTGGGAGGTCGACCGCGCATACCGCAGGTCCTTCACGTTGACCATTTGCTCTTCGATGGGCTTACTGACGTACAGCTCCATCTCCTGAGCAGACAGGCCCGGCATCATCGTGATGACGCCGACCATCGGGCTCTGGACGTACGGCGCGAAACGCCGCGGGAGCGCCCAGCCGACGGCAATGCTGCCGAGCGCGAAGACCGCGAAGAAGGCCGCGATGACCAGGTACGGGTGCTCGATCATCCATCGCGGCAGCGCACCGGCAGCACTGGCGGCCCGGATGAGCAGCGGCTGCTTTCCGGGAGGAGGGGACGGCTCGCTCATCTCACCGCCCTCCTTTCGCACCATGGGTCGAATGCTCGTTCACTGGCGCAGGCGGGGCCGCGCCACCGGTGTGGCCCCCGTGTCCCGCACCGGGGCTCGGCTTCGCTTTCGGGAGTGACTCCGGGCCATCCTGTGTCCACGGTGCCGCCTTGACGGTGTCTCCGGGCCGAAGCGAGTCTTGACCGCGGAGAACCACCTGGTCTCTTGCGGACAACCCGGAGAGCACTTCGGTAAAATCACCGTTGCCGGCGCCGGTGCGGATATCGACCCGGCGCACGGTGAACGATCCCTTCTCCCCGGACGGCTCCGCCAACCAGACATAAGCGGCCTGCTGCGTGGACAGGGTTGCCGAAGAGCGGGCGCTCTGCCACCGGATCGCTGCCGTGGGAAGTCGCAGCGTGACCACGCCGCGGCCGGTTGAGAGCGCCACGCGGAGGAACTGGCCTGGCACGAAGCGCGCATCCCGATTGGGGTAAATGGCTTCGATCACAGCAGTTCGAGTGACCGGGTCAACCGATGGCGCAATGGAGGTCACCCGGGCGCGGGCGGGGGTGCCGGATGCGTCTGAACCCCAAACGGCCATGGGGCTCCCAAGACGGAGGCGGATGAGGTCGGCTTCCGCCACGTTCGCCTGCAAGCGGATCGGCTGAATCTGGGCAACCCGAAGGATGGCCTGCCCGGGATTGGCAATGGCGCCGGCGCTGAGCACGCGAGCGGTCACGACGCCGTCAATCCGGGCGCGGATCTCCGTAAAGCCTGCCAGGACCTTCGCCGTCGTCAGCGCGGCCTGGGCGCCCTTTACCCCCGATTGAGCCTGTGCGATCCGACTGAACGACGCGTCGGCCTGCGCTTTCATCGCGCGGGCGTTGGCCCGTGCCGCATCCAGTTCGCCCTGAGTCATACGGATCTTGCCCGCGGCGGCGGCGATGTCGGCCTGCGCCTGCTCCGTCTTCGCGGTGAAGGCCTCAATACCCGACTCTGCTTGGGATACCTTCGCCTGCGCGGCACGGATGCCGGCGCGAGCCCGTTCCAGGCGGCTGCGCGCAGCCAGGATGTCGCTGCGAACGCCACGGAGTTTCGCCTCCGATTGACGCACCTTTGCGTCCGCACCCTTCGCCATCGCTTCGTCCCGCTGGTACTCCTCGCCGGAGACGGCTCCTTTCTCCAGCAGCACCTTCATGCGGGCAAGCTTCTTGACCCAATAAGCCTGGTCTGCCCGCATCGCTGCGAGCATGGCCTCAGCGTCCGCCTCCCCGGTCTGGACGGATTGCAGCATCGAAAGCGCTTCCGCTTCGTCATGCTGCGCGCCGTCCTGGTCCGCCTGCATCGCACGGAGCTCGCTCCGGCTCTTGGCCAACTCCGCGTGGCTCTCTTTCAGCATCGCCTGAGAGCGGGAATGCATCCGCCTCGCTTCTTCCAGCGCCCCTTCTTTGGCCCGTCCCTCCGCCCGCGCCTGGTCCGCCGCCGCCAGCGCTTGCCGGTACTCCACGCGGGAGATGCCCTCCATCTGCTGCGCCATCTGCCGACCGGCGCGGCGCTCGTCGATGCGGGATTCGTATTCGCGCGCAGTATCGACCTTGGCAAGGAGTTGGCCGGCGCGCACACGGTCGCCAGCGTAGAACGGCATCCAGGTGAGCCAGCCTGACACCCGCGACGAAACCTCCTGCTCCGTGAACCCCACGGCGGTCCCCGTGTATCGAATGGAGGCCTCAACGGAGGCCGATTCTACGGCGGCAAGAACCACCGGCGCGGCACCGGGGGGAGCCGGCATGTTGGACATGTCGCTGCCCAGCGCGTCCATCAGCGCCATCGAGTTGGGCCGCTTCAGCGCACGCACGACGGCAAAGGAGGCGGCGATCACCACTCCAATGACCACGAGGCCAAACCAGAGCTTGTGATTGAGGAAATGTGCTCGACGCGGCCGAACCCCCAGTCGCCAGAGCCGGAACGCCACGAACAGCGCGACCGGAACCAAGAGCAGCCAGGGCGAGAACGGCAGGCCGCCCCCTTCTTTTCCGCTACTTGCCGGCGTGGTGTCCTGTCCCGTCCTTAGGGCAACGGTCGCCGTCGCCGGGCCCGCAGGACCCTCCATCGTGACCCGCGCGTTATAAACCCCTGCCATCGCAAAGCTGACGGGGGTGGAATAAAGCCCCGGATCGTCCGGTAGCGCCTTCGCGGCAGACTCCCGCTCGCCCATGTCCATATCCGTCATCTTGGCGAGCACGCGGACCTGAACGCCAGCCACCGCCTTGCCAGACGCATCGCGGACCCGCACGAACAGGGTCGCCTTACCAACTGGAATGACTGCTGGATCGGTGTGCAGCGCAATCTGATAGGACCCGGCGGTACCGGTGACCTCGGCTGCGGTGGCGGCAAGGGCCGTTCCCGCCGAGAGCAAGATGGCTACGCAGAGGACGACGCGGTCGGTGACCTGTCGAGATCGCCAACCACGACAGCGCTCGAAAGAGGTTAGGGTCATGGGAGTAACCGATAGCCGTTCCGCCACGTCCGGCCCCATTGATACCTGCTTCTGTAACTTCGACAGCACCATGCGCACCGGCGGGTGGTCGTGGCGGTAGAGCGACACTGGCCCACTGCCGGCGGCAGCTCGGGAAGCATCCGGGCGGCGGCAGTGGACCCCTCGGATCCGTCGGTGGCGTACAGGATGCGCATAGCCTTGACCTCCTCGCGACAGGATTAGGCACTCGGTCTCGGACCGGCGAGCGCTTCCTCGAATTGCCCTGCACAGGTGAGGAGCTGTACTTCGTCGGGACTGCACGTCGCAATCTCAGGTCGCCCTCCGCGCGCACTGCCCATTAACGCAAGTAGCTGCCGGTCATTCACGTCGAGGCGCTTCACGACCTCATCGATTCTCTTGCCCGTTGCCTGCTCCGAGAGCGGTGTCAGCAGTGCTTCCAGTCTTTGCACGGCGTCCAGTAAGAGCTGATCCTGATGTGCCAGGTGGTCCATCACCACCCGGAGCTCGCGTTCCGATGTGCAGTTGATCTCGTAGTCATGCTGCGCCATCAGGCGGTCCCGTTCAGAGGCCCGGTTCTGGCTCATCAGGACCACCGGGCCGGTGTAGGCGGCCTGAAAACTCAGAACAAGGTTGAGGAGAATGAACGGATACGGATCCCACGATTGTAGGAACCCTGGTTGCGTCTTGATCTTCCACGCCAGGTAAACGTTTGCCGCGATCCAGATGACCAGGAGACTGCTCTGCACGAGGATGAACGGCCAACTCCCCACTCCCGCTGCCAGCCGGTCCGCAATGCGCTGCCCAGTCGAAGCCTCTTGCTGATGCTTGGTCAGGGGATTACGTACCGGCGGATGATCGTGTCGGTAACGCGAGACTGGGCCTGATTGCTGCTGAGTCTGGATCATCGGACACCCACCTCAGAGGTTTCTCGTTCGATTGCTTGCCAATTGCGCGTGGTTGCCTGGAGCGGACGCGCCGAACGCCTCGGAAGCGGCTTCAGTTGGATGATTCAAAGCCTCACCGGGAGTTCGCTTCGAGCTGGCGGATGCGTATCTCCAGCGCCACCACTTCCGCATCTGCCCGGTTCTGTGAAACGACACCCAGGTAGAACGCCAACGGCAGGAAGCTGACGAAGGCTGGAATCCAGGCGCCGGAACCTCCGGTCGCGGCGTATGTTACGAGCGAGATAACGCAGAGGGCGACCGAGAAGCCAAACGGAAGCCAGGAGGAGTGCGAATTCTGTTTCATTAGCGTTGATGCCTTCAACATCGGATCTGTCATCGCAGGATAGGATCTCGTCTCCCCGTGACACTTAATTCACCGCTGTCACCGGCGCGGATCGCTGGAGCGATACTCGGCGCAAATGGGCAGCCTCCGGCGGCTCATCCGGAAGAGCACGAGTGCACTCATCCAGACAAACCCCGGCCCCGCAGATCTGCTATTTGCTGAAGCTGAACGATTGCTTCACCGTGTCGCCACCGGCGAGGAGCGCGCTCACGTTGGCCTTATAGCCTCCCAGCATGACAATCGCGGTCGCGGCCTCATACCGGCCGCCGCCCGTGTGGCGGAGCTTGAGAGTTTCCCGTGCGCGATGTCCGTGCGTTGGCATTGAGAGGTCCAACTTCACCTTCGCGTCGGTCACCGGCTTCTTGTCTTTGTCCATCACGTGAACCGCAATCACCGCACCGCCCGTCTTCGGGCTGTCGATGTTCACGTCCAGCCCCAGGCGGTAGTCGCCCACCATGGCGCAAGAGAGCTTCGCGTTGCAGTCCGGGCACAACATCACCTGCTGCGACCCGCTGCCGCTTGTTCGTACCTTCAAGGGGCTGGCGAAGCCGGCAGCGCCCAATAGGATGGCGGCGGAGAAGGCGAGTGTCATTGTCCGTTTCATAGTCATCTCCAACTCTGGAACTGCCGCCAGAAAAACAGGAAGGCCCGCCTCCGTGCCGGTAGGGCACTAGCGAGGCGAGCCGGTCATCCGGTCGTTAATGCGGAATGGGCTTTGTGATTCACACCAACCATACCCAGGAGCGCGGTGGGCCAAACGTCTTCCCCGTGTGGCCTCCAGCGAGAGCGGGCCGAGAGCGATTGCTTGGTCGTCTCCAGTTCGGACCGGACCTTCCTACCCGCATCGGGGGCGGGTGGGATGAGAACGAATCCTCAATCCTGGGAGTGATTCAGTCAGGCCGCGCCAATCCCGACCGATGCGGCTGCCCCTCTGAGAAGGATTGAACCGATACCGGCTCATGAGCAGATAAGATGGGGCGGCTTTCTACCGGGGGAACGTGTTTCCGGACGGAAGCAGGGAAAAGGGAGAAAGACATGAGCCAAAGCCAACCGACATGGCCTGACCTCGCGATCGGTATTTACGATCGGTTGACCGGCCGAAATGCTGAGATCACGTATGAGCTTCAGGACATGCACATCAAGGTGCCCAGCGGTACCGGTCCCGATGCGACCCATGCGGAATGGATTATTGATGGTACGCTCTTGATCCGCACGAAGGATCTCGCTCAAAGCCCAAACTGATTCTGGCCGGCCGTTTGGAGGGAACTCTGAACGGCCGGCCCTTCGCTTTGGTGGCTGATCGCAACAGAGTGACGTTCAGGATAGACTGGAAATCTGTTCTTGCTTCGTTTGATCCGGTGATGCGCTTGATCCCGCAGCGGCTGATCGAGTTTAGTGCTCGCACCCCGATCCGACTCTACGTTCGTATCGGATATCTTCCTGCAGTTCGGATCTTTCCGCGCTTCACCCGCTTCCTGCGATTTCTGATCGCAGGCAACCGAGTGGATCGCGTCGGGGCGAATGCGAGGCGGAAGCAGTGAACGAAACGGTTTTCGTCACCGGGGCCACCGGATATGTGGGGGGTCGGCTCGTGCCGGCCCTCCTGGAAGCCGGTTACTTCGTGAGGTGTCTCGTCCGGGAGCCCCGAAAGCTCGAAGCCCGCCTCTGGTCTCGTGACCCTGGGGTGACGGTGATCCAGGGCGACCTGTCCGAGGCAAGACAGCTTGCCGATCAACTGCGGGGATGCGAGACCGCTTACTACCTCGTCCACTCGATGGAGGCTTCCGGAGCCTCCTACGCCGAGAGAGACCGCGAGCTGGCCACCCGCTTCGCCGAAGCGGCTGCGAGGGCCGGCTTGAAGCGGATCGTCTACCTGGGTGGACTCGGCGAGATGGGTCAAGGGCTGAGCAAGCACCTGGTGTCTCGACGGGACGTTGAAGATCGCCTTGGCAGCACCGGAGTTCCGGTGACCAGCATTCGCGCGGCGATGATCATCGGTTCTGGATCTGCCTCGTTCGAGATACTCCGCTACCTGGTTGAGCGACTTCCGGTGATGATCTGCCCCCGCTGGGTTTCCACTGAGTCGCAGCCAGTTGCTGTAGACGACGTCCTCCACTGGTTGGTGCGCTGTTTGGAAGTCCCGGAGACAGCTGGCAAGGCACTTGAGATCGGCGGGCCGGATCGGGTCACCTATCGCGAATTGATGCGGATCATGGCGGAAGTGCTCGGTCTTCCCCGCCGCGTTGTGGTCACGGTTCCGGTGCTCACTCCCCGCCTGAGCTCGCTATGGCTCCATCTGGTTACTCCGGTGTCGACGCGTGTCGCCCGTCCACTCGCCGAGGGACTCAAGAATCGGGTTGTGGTGAATGACCCCACTGCCCAGCGCCTCATGCCTCGTGCCGCTCTCTCCGTAAGGGATGCCATCCAGCTAGCACTACGCCAGACGGAGGCGGACGAAGTGAACACTCACTGGTCTGCTGCCGGCGCTTTGCCCGGAGATCCGGAGTGGGCTGGCGGAACAGTATTCACGGACCGTCGCCCAGTGCTGATTCGTGCCGAGCCCGGCCCGGTTTTCGCCGCGGTAGTGCGCATTGGAGGTGGGAACGGCTGGTATGCTGGAGATGTTCTCTGGCGCATCCGCGGATGGATGGATACGCTGGTCGGTGGGCCGGGGCTGCGGAGAGGCCGGCGTCATCCGATAAACCTCGAATTCGGAGAAGCGCTTGACTTCTGGAGAGTCGTCGGGATCGAACAGCGCAAGTCGCTGTCGCTCCTCGCTGAGATGAAGCTGCCCGGTACCGCCATGCTCCAGTTCGACCTTGCTCCAGGAGTTGATGCAGGCACAACTCATCTCACCATGACAGCACGATTCCGACCGCGGGGGCTCGCGGGAATTCTGTACTGGTACGCTGTGCAGCCGTTTCACGGTGTGGTCTTCGGCGGCATGCTCAGGGGCATCCGTGCCGAAGCAGAGCGCGTAACCTCACCGCATGACCAGGTGGTTCCTGCTACAGCCGATGGAGACAGACCCTGTTGAGCGACAGAGAACCGGCCATTCCCTAGTTCCGACGCCACGGGAGATCGCTCTCTCTTTGTCACTAGTGGGTCACTTGTCACGAGTGTTCGGATTTGCCATTTTTTGGCACCGGGTGGGTATGAAGAGGCCAGAGAGCACGCTGGCTGTGCCTTCCGAGGTCATTATGGCTCGCCCACAAT
>JANPLG010000020.1:0-5259 GCA_031426395.1 Actinomycetes bacterium | reverse complement strand
GGGCGCGCCTGCGGTCAAGATCCCGCGGGCGCCCCCCATATAGCCACCGAGCGCATCGATCCCGGTCCCTGCTCCGTTTTTGTGGAGCGATCATCCAAAAAGAGCAGGCTCTTGCCTTTACTAAAAACGGCCTGGTCATCCAGGTCCAGGAACGCGAAGACGGGGACCATGTCCAGGAACCCGCGGACGATGCGCGTGGACCGGTTCCGCTCAATCCGCACGCGGTGCTCCTGCCCCGGCCGAGGCACGCCGCCCACGGCGTGCTGGTAGAACTCGAGCTTTCCCTGGTGCAGGTAGAGGCCGGTGTCCTTGGCTCCGTGCTTGAAGTCGACCAGCTTCTGGTACCCGCCCTCCTTGTCGTGAAGGAAGGTGAACTGGAGCGCGTACTGGCTGGTGACGCCGGTGTTCGCCAGCCGCACGCCCTGGCCCGGCGCGAAGTGGTAGAGACCCTGTCGGATCTCGCCTCCCAGCGGCTCCAGCGCGGGCCCCTGTCCGGTCAACTCCCGGAAGCCGCGTTCCAGCTCATAGCTGCGCACCCGGCGGGGGTTGGCGGTCTGAAGGTCCGCGCGGCCGAAGGCGAACGCCCCGGACTCTCCCGAGAGCGCCATTCGGATCGCAGGGACGATCTGGTCGCTGCTGAAGATGCGCTGTGCCAGCGGCTCCACTGCGAACGTCAGCTCCGACGGCTCCCGAGCTTCGACCACGAGCTGTGGAAACGGCTTCTCTTGCGATCCGCGCGAGTCAAACACCAAGCCACCCACAATCTGGGGGGTGAGGGCACGCCGGCCGAGGACCACAGGGCTTTCGCCCAGACCGAAGGTGACCAGGCCGTCCAGCCCGCCCAGCCCAGTAGATAGGTCCAGAACCTCGCCGCGAAGGTAGACCGCGTTCCCGACACCGAGCACGCCTCGGGCGCTGCCAAAGAAGCCGGCATTGAAATCGAGGAGCGAAGGGTCCGTCTGGGCGTACGCGGGTGGGTTCCCCTGGGCCAGGCGCCACGCCAGCGCAATCTGCTCCCGGGTGAGAATGCGCGTCAGCGGCAGTGCGCCTTCCTTCCCAAGGATGCCCGCAATCTCTGCGCGTCGGTTGACTTCGGCATCCGGAGCCTCAACCTGCACTCCCCGGCGGCCCAGCTTCGATACTGTCGGCTCGGGGTCCGGCTGTGGGTCCTGTGGACGGGGTGCCGGTCGATGCTCCGCCTCCAGAGCGGCGCGGCGGCGGTCGGCCTGCTGCGCCAGGAGGCGAAGGTAGCCCAGTTGGTTCCGCGAGAGCTTGAGGTAACGGAAGGCCGCCAGCAGGAGATCCTGTTCGGTCGGCTTGCGCCCTGAATTGGCGGCATCCCCGCCAGCGACCGGCACACCAAGCGCCAGGCCCGGAGCGACGGCTCCAAATGCCATCAGTACCGCGCCGGCAAGTGGCAGTAGGATTCGCCGGTTGCTTCTACTGTTGATTCTCCGCGCCGATGGCTTGGACATCGCCTAACCTCGCTCTGAAGGGTGTTCCTGCCCGATCAGACGCAGCGTCCTCCCGCAGGGTTACACGCTCCGGATCCTGCCGTCGCCGCCCGGTTGACTGGCGACTCCCTCCGGATCATCAGTGCGCGGCAAGCTCCTCGATTGGCGTGGGCTGGTAGCCGAAGAAGCCTTGTTCTTTGATCAGGCGGGACACCACCGGGGGGACCATCGTCTCCCAGTCCGGCTCACCGCCACGGATGCGCTTCAGCACCTCCGGTGAGTAGATGCTCAGGTAATCCCGGTTGTAGAAGTCGAGCGACTCGATGCAGTTGTTCTCGGTGAGATGCTGATAGAGGTTGCGCAGGTGGTCCTGCACGCGCAGCTTCGGGACGGTGGTGAGCTGCCCATTGGCGGGATTGCGCCACGGGTAGACGTACAGCTTCAGGTTGCCCTTGAAGAGACGTCCCATCGCCTCAAGAATCCCGCCCTCCAGGTTCTCGTAGTACGTCTCGTCGAAGATCGCCTTGAGCGTGGGGATGCCCATCGCCACCCCGATTCGCTTCTGCGTGTAGTTGCGTAGGTAGGCGGCCAGCCGGTAGTACTCAAAGTAGTTGCTGATCAGCACGGTGCGGCCGGTTGCGCCCAGGAGATCGGCCCGCGCCAGGAAGTCGGCATAGTCCACCTCCCCGGTTGGGCGCAAGCTGCTCATGGTCAGCTCCGCCAGCACCACCGGCTCCTCGCCCTCAACGCCGGGATCGTTGCGGAACTGGGAGAGGGCGCACTCCAGCATGTCCAGGTGGACGTAGGTGACCGGCGCAAAGCTGCCACGCTCCATCAGCACCGGCCGCTTGTAGAGGACCTCTGAGGGCTGGAGCACCTCGCCGTTGGAGGCGAACATCGCCGCGTTGGAGAGGCCCAACTCCACGAGCTTCAAGCTCATCAGGCGGTGGTCGATACCCTGGAAGTCGGGTCCCGAGAACTGGACCATGTCCACTTCAATCCGCTCGGTGGAGAGATTGTCTAGCAGTCCCACGAGCACCCGATCCGGCTGGCCCAGGAAGGAGAATGCGCCGTGGAGCAGGTTGGTCCCGATGATCCCCAGCGCTTCCTGCTGCTGGGAGTTCTCGCGGTCCTGCATGCGGACGTGGATGACGATCTCGTTCGGCTCAGCGCGTGGCGAGGCCTGGAAGCGGACGCCCATCCATCCGTGGCACTCGCTGTTGCCCTTGAACCCCCGCGCCCGCACTGTGTCCGCGAAGACGAAGAACTCCGTCTCCGCCCCCCGGCTGGCGTCCAGCCGCTCGATGAGCAGGCCGTACTCGTGGTCGAGCATGGTGCGGAGCCGGTCACGGGAGACATACCGGCCGCAGGTGCCGTAGACGGCGTCGCTGAAGGTCATGTCGTAGGCGGACATGCTCTTGGCGATGGTGCCGGACGCCCCGCCTACCCGGAAGAACCAGCGGACCACTTCCTGGCCCGCGCCAATCTCCGCGAAGGTCCCGTACTTGCGGCCGTCGAGGTTGATGGCGAGCGCCTTCTCTCGCGGGCTGAGAATCTCTCGCTGCGTGACCACCCTCGTACCTACTTCCCGCTGCAAAGCCGACCCTCAGATTATAGCGAATCTCGCCGGATGTACGAACGCATGTCAGGGTTCGGGGTTCAGGGTTCAGTCTCTCCCTGGAGTCGCAGCCACTCGTCGCAGACTAAACCGAACCCCTGGCCCAGCGGCCGCCGCCCAAGCCAGAGACTGAACCCTGAGCCCGGATGCACGAACCCCGAACCCCTGGTCCAGCGGCCGCAGCCTAAGCCAGAGACTGAACCCCGAACCCTGAACCCTGAACCCTGAACCCTTCTCTCGCTTGCTAGAGAAGATGGAGGCAGGGCCGCACCCTGCCGATGGTGTAATAGAAACTGGAACCGATGGGCTGCCCGCACGAAGGTGAAGCGAGCCGCCCCCACGAGCCGTCCTCTGCGGGCGAGCGCTACCCTACGCGGATGACCCTAGAAGTAAGAATTCCCGGATATGAGCTGCTCTCCGTTTTGGGACGGGGCTCCTCAGCTATCGTGTACCGGGCCCGGTTCCAGGCTGCGGATCAACTGGTTGCGCTGAAGGTTTTCGATCGACGCCTGCTCTCCGACCCGGAGTACGTGCACCGGCTCCGCGAGGAAGTCCGCCAGACCGCTTCCATTCAGCACTCGGGGATCGCCCGCATCTTCGCCTGTGGAGGCGAGGGCAGCACCTGCTTCCTCGCGATGGAGCTGGTGGACGGGGAGACGCTTTCCCAGCGCCTTTCGCGAGGGACGCTTGCTCCAGGACAGGCGGCGGAGGTTATCCGGCAGGCAGCGTCCGCGCTCCATGCCGCGCACTCAACGGGGGTGCTCCACCGTGACCTGAAGCCCAGCAATATCATGCTGGGCGCGGATGGGCGCGTGGTGCTGGTCGATTTCGGCCTCACTCGGGCCATGCGTCTCGCGGCCCTCTCGCTCCCCGGCATCTCCGAAAGTCGCGCGCCCTATGTCGCGCCGGAGCAGAGCCGGGGCAGCGCGCCGGACCCCCGCAGCGACCAGTACGCCCTCGGCATCGTCCTCTTCGAGTGCCTCACCGGCCAGCGCCCCTATGACGGTCCGGACCCGATGGCCGTCTACCTCCAGCACGTGAACGACCCCGTCCCCCGGATCTCACGGTTCCGATCCGGCCTCGGCAAGCGCATGGAGAAGCTCGTGGAGCGCGTGCTGGACAAGGACCCACGGCGGCGCTTCCCCACCGTCCTTGAGCTAGCCGGCGAGCTGGACGATGTCTGCCGAGAGCTAGAGGGCGGCAAGCGAACCGGGCCGGTCGCCGTGCCGTTGAACGGTAACGGACACGCCCCCCCCGAGGATGGCCGCCGCCGCAGCCTGCCGGACGCAGCCGGGTTGGTCGCTCCCATGGCGGGCGCTTTGGCCCGCAAGCGGCAGGAGGTCACCGATGCCGTCGCCCTCCGCAAGGCGGAAGCCGAATCGCGCAAGGAGGCGGAAGCCGAGGAGCGGGCCAGGAAGCAGGCTGAGGACGAAGCCCGCCTCAAAGCCGAGGCCGAGCAGCTTGCGCGACGGCAGGAAACGGAGCGGCTGGAACGGGAGCGACGTGAGTCGGAAGCCCGCTCCCGCGCGTCCGAGGAGGAACGGGACCGTCTCATTGAAGAGCGTCGACTTCTCGCGGAAGAGCGTGCGCAGCTAGAGGTGGATCGCAGCGAGACCGCGCGGCAACGGATCGAGGCGGAACGGGCGCTCCTTGAAACGGAGCGCCTCAAGCTGGAGATCGAGCGCCAGCGGGCGGAAGCGGAGCGGCTCCGGCTGGAGCAGACGGACCGCGCCCGGCTGGAGTCGGAAGCTCGGCTGCAAGCGGACGCAGAGGTCGTTCGCGCTGCCGAAACGGCTCGCCTGGAATCGCTTCAACGTGAGCAGGCATCGTCGGAAGAGCTGGCACGAGAACGGGAGCGCGCCGAGGCCGAGCGCCGCGAGCAGGATCGGCTCAACGCAGTGGCTCTCGCCCGGGCCGAGGAAGAGAAGCGCGAGCAGGCACGCCTCACTGCCGCGGCTCTTACCCGCGCTGAGGATGAGGCTCGTGGAAAGGCAGAGGCCGAGGCTGCGGCGGAAGTCGCCCGCCAGTTGGCCGAGGCGACCCGCCTTCGCGCCTCCGAGGAAGCCCGGAACCGTGCCGAACTGGCAGCGCGGGTCGAGGCGGAGCGTAAGGCGGCGGAGCGTCGTGAAGCGGAGTGCCTGGAGGCCGAGCGGCAGGAAACGGAGCGCGTCCGCGCCGAGTTGGCAC
>JANPLG010000019.1:0-4659 GCA_031426395.1 Actinomycetes bacterium | reverse complement strand
ATCACGGGCAGTCGCAGGGCCGCTACTACATCGCGATGGAGTTCCTCCAGGGCCAGTCCCTGCGGGATCTGCTCCGTCAGCGCGGTGCCCTCCCGCCCAAGGAAGCATTCCGCGTGGCGGCGGCGGTGGCGGACGGGCTCGATTTCGCGCACCGGCATGGCGTGGTCCACCGGGACGTGAAGCCGGACAACGTCCACATGGAGCCGGATGGCCGCGTGGTGATCACCGACTTCGGCATCGCCCGCCTCACCTTTGAGCCGTCCCTCACTGCGGTGGGTCAGATCTTTGGCACGCCGAGTTACATGTCGCCGGAGCAGATCGCCGGCAAGGAGATCGACCACCGCAGCGACCTCTTCTCCCTCGGTGTGATGCTGTATGAGATGATCGCGGGGCGCAAGCCGTTCACGGGCGACAGCGTCATCACCATCACCTACAACATCATGAACATGGAGCCGCCACCGCTACCCGGCGCTCCTCCCGGCGTTGACCAGATCATCCGCCGCGCGATGTCGAAGGATCCGGCCCGCCGCTACTCCAAGGCCACGGAGATGGCCGAGGACATCCGCGCCGTCGCCGGTGGAGGTCGTCCCAAGCACGCCGAGCGCATGCCCCCTGCCCCGCCGCCGTCGGCACCCTCCGGTAACGGGCGGAGCTCAGCGTCAGCGGGCGGCATAAACCCCCAGTCGCGGCCCATGCCTGCGCCACAGCCCGCACCTCGGCCCTCTTATCCGCCGCCGCAATCTTACGGAGCGCCTCAGCAGGGTGGGTACGCTCGTCCGCCGTTGCCGGCCGCGCCGCATCCTGCCCTGCCCCGGGCCGGGGTCCGTCCACCGGCCCGCCCCATGGGACCGTCCGCAGGACCCGGCTATCCGGGACCCAGTGCGCCTCCGCAGCACTACCCTCCGCAGGGGATGCCGATGTCGGCGGCACCGCAGCCGGTCTTCCACACCCCCGCATCGGTGCGCCGCTCGCGGGATGGGGGAACGGACGCGTCATGGCTCCTCGGGTGGCTGGCACTCGCGGTAGTCGTTGGGCTGATGATCCTGGGACTGGTCTGGATCGGCGTGAACGCCTACGATCGCTTCCAGTCGGATACGGTCGTCGCCTCTGCGGAGCGCACTCACCTGGCGGCGGCGGCCTCGTTCCGGAAGGGAGCGTATGAAGAGGCGCTCAATGGCTACCTCGAGGCCGCTCGGCAATCCCGCGGCGACCGGCAGCTCGTGGCCCGCAAGAATGCCGCGCACGCCGCCGTGGCGCTAGGGGAGCAGTTCCTGAAGACCGACCCCGCCAAGGCTGAGAGCCACGCCATGCAGGCGCGGGACCTGAACCCGGACCTGCCCGCCGCCTACGTCCTGCTTGGCCGAGCTATTGGCAAGAGGGGCCGCGTGGACGAGGCCGTGACCACGCTGGACTACGCCCTGGACGCCGCCCGCCGGGCCCAGCCGACCGCCACCCCGGATGAGAACAAGCAGAACCAGAAGGTCATCGGAACGGTGCCGCTTTGGAAGGCGGATGCGCTCTACCAGGACGGCGTTGCGCTCATGGACCGCAATCCCGACGGCGCACGGCAGCGGTTCGAGGCCGTGATTGCCGCCGCTCCCAACAGCGATTTCGCCCGGAACGCCCGCACCTTCCTGGATCGGCTCCGCACCGGGCAGCCCGGTGCCGATCCTTCTGGAATGGCACCTGCCTACCCCAACCTTGGCTCTCTCACTGATCCCAGCAGCTCCCCCGCAGGCCAGCCGCCGACGGGTTGGAACCCCAACAGCTACGGTCTCGGGACCGGACGCTGAGCCGCATGCTTGCCCTCTCGTAGCAAGTTGAACGATGGAACCTCTCCCGTGACCTGTCCACAATGTCGTGCGACAAACTGCCCTCCCGGCGGGCCATGCCCGCGCTGCGGCACCCGCCGCAAGGGGGGTATGGTAGCGGCTTCCGAGACGGCTCCAGCCGGAATCACGGGCGGCGAGGCCCTGCCCGATGCAGGCGTCAGCCTGGCGCGGGCCAACCTCCTCCGAGTGCGCGGCCAGTGGACGGAGGCGGCGGATCTCTGCGTGGCGGTGCTGCGTGCGGACCCCGGCAACGCCACGGCGCACTCACTGCTGGGCGACATCTACCAGGACCAGGGCCGCCCGGAAGAGGCGAAGCACTGGTATCAGCTTGCCCTGGAGCTTTGTCCCGCCAGCGTGGCCGACCGAGCCAAGCTGGAGCGGGTCAGGGAAACGCTGGAAGCGCGCAGCCAGCGCGCAGAATGGGAAGCGGTGATCGAGGGCCGGACGCAGCCGGTGGCCACCGCCGTCCTGGTGCGGGAGTCGCTCCAGCGGGTGGGGGCCGTGGCGGGTGCGGGCGTCTGCGGGATCATCCTGGTGATGGCCACCCTGGTCAGTCTCCAGGAGCCTGGCAGAAACCAGGACAGCGGCACCCCGTCGCTCCTCTTCCCGTCGCGTCCCAGCCGCAGCGGACCGGTCCTCGACACGCAGCGAGAGCAACTCCTCTTCCGCAGGCTCCGCGAGTACGAGGTGTCAGGTCCGGGTCGGCTGGGTCGCCTGGAGCTGGACCCGCGTGACAACAGCGCAACGGCACGCATCCTGCTCCCCGCCAGCCTGCGCGACCGTTACAACACGGCCGATTATCGCCGCCAGGCCCTGCGGGAGGGCTACCGGTGGGCTCACCACCTCTTCAGAGTCGATCCCAACGTGAGTCGGGTCGATCTCTTCGTGGTGGGTTCGCCCGGTGCACAAGGCGGACCGCCATCGGAGGTGGTCGCAGCCTCACTGGCCCCGCCGCTCTCCGCGCGTCCGGATGACGCTCGCACGGAGGAGATTGAGCGTGCCTTCGCGCAGGGCGGCGGGATCAAGTGGGGGCCGGAGTTTCAGCCGACATCGGGCGAACCGGGTGGTCCATCCCTCTGACCCGCAATCATGTTCGCGGGCCTGACGGGTCGGGAAGCCCGAGCCTCCGGGTCGTATATCGAATCCGATATACTCCATCGGAGTGGGTCGGCCTGCCTTCGGCAGCCTCCCACGCTCGGTGGGCCTCCCGTCGCCTGTGGAGGGGATACCCCAACCCCCCCGCGCCTCAAACCGCCCGTTGTCAAAGTCGGGCGAAAGTTACAACCCAAGCGCCTAACTGCTTGGAGATTCCATGGGAGTGACGGATGCCGCTGATCAGCAGCGCCCTTGAGATTGAGGCTACGCCCGACCGTGTCTTCGCGATTGCGCGGGATGTGGAGCGCTTCCCGGAATTCATGCCGGAGGTCCAGAAGATCACCGTGCTGGAATCCGAGCGAGAGGGCGCACGGCAGGTTGTCGAGTGGGTGGGCCTCATCCCCGCGTTCCGGCTCACGGTGAAATGGACGGAGGAAGACCTCTGGGACACGGCGGAGCGGACCTGCAAGTTCACCCAGGTTAAGGGCGACTTCAACGAGTACCGCGGCGAATGGCGCTTCGTGCCCCACGGAACCGGCACCCGCTTCGAAAGCGACCTCCACTACGAGTTGGATATTCCCACCATCGGGCCGCTCATCAAGGGCGTCGTCAAGAAGATCATGACGGACAACGTCACGCGGCTCCAGGCCGCGATCAAGAAGCGCGCGGAGAGCGAGGCCTGATCGCGCCTTGTATCATTGCACCGTGGCCGTCAGCGAACCCGATAGGAGCGTGCCGCCGACCGTCGACGCAAGCACGGGGATGGTCCGGTTGCCGGGTGTTAGGCCGAGGTCCCGGGGCTTGATGGCGAGCACCGCATCTTGCCGACGGTCGCCGTTCACATCGCGGAAGGTGACGACGGCGCCCGTGCGACCATTGATCCGTACCTGCTGTGGATCGACGCGGCCCGCATCGATGGTCGCCGTGCCTAGGATGACGAAGCTTACCGGGGATTCGCTGGATGCGGCAATCACCGCTGGCCGGTTCAGGGGCAGAAGCCCCGTGGTGATCGCCAAGCCCTCCACAAAGAGGGTCATCGAAATGCTCGGCCCGTCCTGGATGGTCGCCGTCATCTCGGAAGACCCTATGCCGACCGGCTCCACCTGTCCATCTTCCGTAACCCGAACCACATTCTCGTTGGCGCTGATGAGGCTGAGGCGCACAGAGCGGCTGACGTCTCGCCAGCTGCCGTTGGCGAGGCGACCGTAAACCAGGAACGGCTGCGGCGTGAAGGTTCGCACCTTCAGGATTGCGGGAACCAGGCGCACGCGAGTATAGCTCCCCGCATCCTCCACCGAGATCGTGAGCGAGGCCTCTCCCACGGTCCCGTCCGAGGCCTTGATGATGGATGTGACGGTGAACGGCCCCGGCTTGTGGTCCGGCTGCGTGCGGATGGTGACCACCGTCTGACCTTCCGCAAGCTGCTCCATGTGCTGCTCAATTGCAATGCCGGATGTCCAGGTCACAAAGGCAGTGTCAACCGTCTTGCCGGGCCAGGTGACGGAGACTTGCGCTGTGTTTCCGGGCCGCAGCGGGTTCCCGCCGGAGAGCTGCGCAATCAACGGCTGCGCCTCATCACGGACTCTGCTATTGGTCGGCGCACCGGTGAGGGTGCGGTTCAGCCAATTCGGGTTGAAGCGGCTCTCGTCCGAGTAGTACTGTTCCGTAGGGGTGGGAGGCTGCGCCATGGTGGCCGGGAACCGCGCGAAGATCTGGGCGGTGGTTGGCTGCC
>JANPLG010000018.1:0-8225 GCA_031426395.1 Actinomycetes bacterium | reverse complement strand
TGCCGGATACCGCCGCGCCCGCTGATTTCAGCACCGTTGACCTCTCTGATCCCTCGCTCTACCTCAATCGGGAGCTTTCGTGGCTGGAGTTCAACCACCGCGTCCTGGAGGAGGCCACGGAGAAGGAGCATCCGCTGCTGGAGCGGCTGAAATTCCTCACCATCGTCAGCTCCAATCTGGACGAGTTCTTCATGGTGCGGGTGGCGGGTCTGAAGCGGCAGTTGCGCACGCTCACGCTCCAGCGTGGGTCGGATGGGATGCCGGCGGAGGAGCTGCTCCGCGCCATCGCCACTCGGTGCCACAGCCTGGTGCAGGAGCAGTATCGGTGCCTGAAGCGCTCCGTCCTCCCTGGCCTCGCCGCCCACGGCATCCGCATCCATCGCATCGACGACCTCACCCCCGACCAGTCACGCTGGGTGAAGGACTTCTTCCATCGCCAGATCTTCCCGGTCCTCACCCCCCTCGCGCTCGACCCAAGCCACCCATTTCCCCACCTGCGCAACCGGAGCCTGAATCTGGTCGTGACCCTGCGCAAGGGCCGCGGCAACAAGGCACCGTTCTACTTCGCCGTGGTTCAGGTGCCCGCCGTCATCCCGCGCATGGTCCAGCTCCCCGGTCCGGGGCACCACTTCGTCCTGCTGGAGGATGTGATCCGCAACCACATCGCGGAGCTCTTCCAGGGGCTGGACGTGACCGGCTGCTCCCCGTTCCGCATCACGCGCGACAGCGACCTCGACGTGGACGAGGACGAGGCGGAGGACCTGCTGGAAGCGATTGAGGAGGAAGTCCGCCGCCGCGAGTGGGGCGAGGCGGTGCGGCTGGAGGTCCACGGCAACATCGGCCAGCGCGCGCTGGATGAGCTGCTCCAAGCGCTGGAGATCACGGAAGCGGATGTCTACTTCATCGACGGCCCACTCCACCTAGCGGACTTCATGGCGCTCTACCGTCTGCCGGACCGCCAGAGCCTCAAGGACGAGCCGTTCCATCCGCCGGTGGTCCGCTCTCTCCAGGGGAAGAAGGACCTCTTCGCAGAGATCCGCCGTGGCGATATCCTGCTCCACCATCCGTTCGAGAGCTTCAGCCCGGTCTCGGAGTTCGTGCGCCAGGCGGCAGAGGACCCGAACGTCCTCGCCATCAAGATGACCCTCTACCGCACCAGCGGCGACTCCCCCATTGTCGCGGCGCTGGCGCGGGCGGCGGAGAACGGCAAGCAGGTGACGGCCGTCATCGAGCTGAAGGCGCGCTTCGATGAAGAGAACAACATCGTCTGGGCGCGGCGGCTGGAGCACGCGGGCGTCCACGTGGTGTACGGGCTGGTAGGACTGAAGACCCATTCCAAGGTGCTGCTGGTGGTCCGCCGGGAGCCGGGAGAGGACCGGCTCCGGCGGTATGTCCACCTGGGGACCGGCAACTACAACCCCTCCACCGCCCGGCTCTACACCGACCTGGGCCTGCTGACCGCCTCGCTCAAGTTTGGGCAGGACGCCTCCCGGCTCTTCAATGTCCTCACCGGCTTCAGCGAGTTCCCCGTCTGGCGGCGGCTGTCGGTCGCGCCGGTGGGGCTGCGGGAGAACATCATCGCGCTCATCGCCCGGGAGGCGGAGCACGCCCGGCAGGGACGCGAGGCGCGGATCATCGCGCAGATGAACAGCCTCACCGACCCGGAAGTGATCCGCGCCCTCTACCGCGCCTCGCAGGCGGGCGTGAAGATCGACCTGATCATCCGGGGGATCTGCTGCCTTCGGCCCGGCCTGAGGGGCGTGAGCGACAACATCCGCGTGATCAGCATCGTCGGTCGGTTCCTGGAGCACTGCCGCATCTTCTACTTCGGCAACGGAGACACCGGCGGAGTCTGCGTTGGGGAGCGGTGCGAGCTCTACCTGAGCAGCGCGGACTGGATGAACCGCAACCTCTCCCGGCGCGTGGAGGTGGTGTTCCCCATTGAGGACCCCGCCCTGCGGCACCGGGTGGCGGAGGAGATCCTGGGCATCCGTCTGCGGGACAACGTGAACGCGCGCGAACTCCAGCCGGACGGCACCTACGTTCGCCGCAAGCACAAGCGCGGCACGGACCGGGTCGACAGCCAAACGCTTTTCATGAACCAGTCGCTGGGAGCCCACGCGCCGGAGCCGGACAAGCCATTCGGAGCGGACCTGCTGGTCCACGACCCGCGCGGCACTCGCGGCACCCACGTGGAGGGCGCGCTCATGCCGATCTCATTCCCCGTCCGCTCCGCGCCAGAAGGGATGGCGAACGAGGAGGGGGCTGCGGTACCCGCGGAGCCGTAAGACAAGAGTTCGGGGTTCGGGGTTCAGTCTCCGATCCAAGGCTTGGCTCTACGGTGAGAGGGCTGGTTCCCAGTTCTCGCCGACTACGGGCGTCCCGCCCGCATCAACCTTTGGACGATCGGCTCCCCGGCCGCCACCAGTTAACCCGCATCCCCATTCCGAACTCCGCATTCCGCAGTCCGCAATTCACTCGTCCTGCCCCTCCAGCTTCACGGCGCCGGGCCGGTTTCCTGGGTCCAGGACCAGGGTGCCGCCCACTTCGTTGGCGGGTTCGACTCCCGGTCGCTCCATGCCTTCCAGCGTCAGCGGCTGCTCCTGACCGCGCTGAAGCTCTTCCAATTCCTCCGGCTTGTATGGCGGCGGACTTCCCACTCCCTGCGCTCCCGACATCATGCGTCCTCCCACGGGACTCTACCCACCGCGACGCCGAGCAACCGCGCAGATGTGCGTGAGGACTGGGGTGGCACCGTCATACTTCGTTCCCAGGCGACCCTCGGAACACCGGTGGATTCCAGTCAGAGCAAGCAGGAATCCGACCACATTCGGAGCGTTCGCCGGGCGTATCGTGCCTATCTCCGCACCCACGCGCTTGCTTGTACCGCAATCAGGAAAGGGCCTGTCATTCAAAAGAGAACACACCGGGCGGGTGTTCTATCACTCACATTCCTCGTGAGGATAGGGAATAGATCCCTCAGCAGGATGACCCACCGCCAGCTGGGCGGACGCCCGGTCGATCCCGCCGGAGGGTGCAGTTTTGATCCTTGTGGTGGATGACAACGCGGACATCCGGGATACGCTCCGAGAGATCCTGGAGGATGTGGGCTTCACCGTGGCGACCGCCGCGAATGGCGCGGAGGCGCTGCTCCGTCTGGAGGGCGCGGACGACTGCCGCGCGGTAGTTCTGGACCTGATGATGCCGGTCATGGACGGCTGGGAGTTCCGCCGTCGGCAACTGGCGGACCGGCGCCTGGCAACCGTCCCGGTGGTGGTGCTGAGCGCCGTCGCCGAAGACGAAGCCGTCCTCTGCGGAATGAACCCCGTCGCCGTGTTCAAGAAGCCGCTTCAGGTGGGCAGGCTTCTGCAGCTGCTCGCAACGTTAGAAAGTCCGACCCGCGTCCCTTTCGTGGCTCCGTCGACCGCTGAGCGCGGCACCGCCATCCGCAGCATTCTCGGTCGACGGGGACCGGGGACCGCTAGCCATCGGACGGCGATGGGTTCAGCCTTCTAGTGGTCGGTCAAGTTAGGTCTGTATCTTAAGGGGATGCTTCTGTTCGGGGCACTGCCGCCCCTGCGGAGCCCCAGGGCGGTGCCCTGGGCTAGCGTAGTACGCCCCGTTGGGGCTGAGGCGTACTGGCATACGGGTAGTTGCCCATCGTCGCGAGGCGACCGGGTGGAGTACGGCAACCTCGAAGTCTTTCCATCGCACTATCCCGCCATCGCTCCTTCTTGGCTTGGCAGGTCAGGGAGCCGTCTCGTACTGCTCTTTGATCGTCTGCTTCCGCGCCTCTTCCTGGCTCGGCGGATCAATCCCTGCCAGGAACTTGTAGACAAACCCAGCGATCACCGCGCCGATGAGCGGTGCCACCCAGAACAGCCAGAGCTGTGCCAGCGCCCAGTCTCCTCTGATCAGCGCGGGGCCGGTGCTGCGGGCCGGGTTCACCGACAGATTCGTGATGGGGATCCCGATCAGATGGATGAGCGTCAGCCCCAGGCCAATCGCGATTGGGGCGAAGCCCTTTGGTGCGCGCCCATCCGTGGAGCCCAGGATGATCATCAGGAAGACGAACGTCAGCACCAGTTCCGCCACGAAACAGGCTGCCAGCGAGTATCCACCTGGGGAATGCTCCCCGTAACCATTGGCGGCGAACCCGCCATCCGTAGAGAACGCCGGCTGACTTGAAGCGATGAAGTAGAGGACGCCCGCTCCGGCCGCCCCTCCCACCACCTGCGCGATCCAGTAGGGAAGGAGTTCGGAAGCCTTGAAGCGCCCGCCCGCCACCAATCCCGCCGTGACCGCAGGGTTGAGATGGCAGCCAGAGATGTGGCCGATGGCATAGGCCATCGTGAGAACGGTCAATCCGAAGGCGAAGGAGACGCCCACGAATCCGATCCCCAGATTCACGTTCGGATTGCCCGCATCCAGGAAGCGTGCCGCCAGCACGGCACTCCCGCAGCCACCAAAGACCAACCAGAAGGTACCCAGCAACTCTGCGCCAAGTCGTTTCCCCATGGCCATAGCTCGCTTTCCAAGGAAGCCCCCGATGCAGGGCTTCCCTCCGCGTTCTACTCGACAATGAGGGATTCCTTGGTTGCTTGAAAGCAGAGTTTCCAGGCCGCTGACACCCTTCGCCTCCGCCCACCAGTACGCGAAGAGGGGTCGCATTCACTGCGACCCCTGTCATTACGTCCACTCCGGCATTGAGTGCCTATGCGAAGACGCGGCTCTTGGTCTGGACCTTCGGCTTGTACTCCGCGCAGTTCACGCTGCGGCTGTCATCCGAGGGCATCTCCGCCTCGCTGCCATAGATGTAATAGCCGTGGAAGCTGCACTGGCCGTAGCCGGAATCGTAGTGGCCGCAGTCGATGCAGCGCTTGAGGATGCTGCCGCAGACGCTGCATGAGCCGCTGCCGACCAGCTCCTTCCGGCCGCACAGCCCGCACAGGACATAGGTTTCCATGAAGCCGAAGTCCTGTGCCACCAGGTCCTTGCGGACGTGGCGGATGAAGTCCTCCAGGTCCTCGAAGAGCTGCGCGCTGGAGGCCAGGAGCTGGTTCATCTGCTCGTAGTTGAGGTAGCGGGTCACCTCATCGTCCAGCAGGTGGCTGAAGTTGGTGACCGTCTTCTGATAGCTATCCAGGAACTCCGCCGCCGTGCGCTTCTTGAAGTTCTTGCGCCGCTCCAGCTTCATTCCAGAGCGCTTCAAGATCTCCTCGGTGGCGTCCAGGGAGATGCGGAGGAAGGCCTCCTTCCGCTCCGGGGCCTTTTGAATCGCTTCAATCAGCCGCTCGGTCTCGTCGATGGAGAGCTTGTCCTTCTTGATCTTCTCCAGCAGGCGGACCTGGGTTCCATAGTCGTGGTTGAAGGCGCGAAGGGTGCGGGCGTGCCCTTCCGTCACCACGTGGAGTTGCTGCTTGGAGGGCGGGAAGGAGAGCTCGTCCTGGATCACCTTGGGAAGGTCGAGGAGGTCGAGGTAGCGGCGGACGGTGCTGGAACTGCAGCCCAGCTTGCGGGCGCAATCCTCCTGCGTCATGAAGTCCATCAATTGGCGCATCGCCAGCGCCTTCTCCATGACCGTCAGGTCCTCCCGCTGGAAGTTCTCCAGCAGAGAGTCCGTCATCGCGTCCTCGTCCGAGAGCTCGCGAATCACCACGGGGATGGTGTCCATCCCGGCGATCTTGCTGGCCCGGAACCGCCGCTCGCCCGCCACGATCTCGAAGTGGCCGTTCACGGGACGGACGATGATCGGCTCCATCACCCCGCGCTCGCGGATCGAGGCCGCCAGTTCGTCCAGCGCCACCGGATCGAAGTACTTCCGCGGCTGGTTGGGGTTGGGAATCACGCGCTCTAGGGGCAGGGCATCCACGGCATAGTCTCCGGCAGGCGGCCTCGGCAGTTACGAGCAAGCGAGGCCACCAACCGGGGATTATGGAGTCTGCCCTGGGTTCCTAGAGGCCGGGTGGTCGAGTTTCTGGTTTCTCGTTTCTGGTTTCTCGTGGTTGGGTGCGCTCACGACTTCAGCTCGCCGAGCTTCAAGTGTCTCGCTTCTGGTTTCTCGTTGTTGGGTGCGCTCACGACTTCAGTTCGCCAGTTAGCCACTCGTGATGCAGATGGCCCATGGTCAGTGCACAACCGTAAACAAGAAACCAGAAACCAGAAACGCGGCTTCTATTCGACCGTGACGCTCTTCGCGAGATTCCGGGGCTGGTCGATCTCGCAGCCGGCGTTGCGGGCGATGTGGTAGGCGAGAAGCTGGAGCGGGACGATGGCGAGGATCGGCATCAGCTCGTCCAGGGTGTCCGGCACGCGGAAAACCCAGTCGCTGTACTCGCCGACCTCATGATCGCTCTCGCGGGCGATGGCGAGGACGGTGGCATCGCGCGCCTTCACTTCCTTGATGTTGCTCGCCAGCTTCTCCCGCAGCGCCCGCTGCGTGGAGATGCAGATGGCGCTCACCTGATCGGTCACCAGCGCCAGCGTGCCGTGCTTCATCTCGCCGGCCGCCAGCGCCTCGCTGTGGCGGTAGCTGATCTCCTTGAGCTTCAGCGCCCCCTCCTGGGCGACCGCAAAGTCGAGGCCGCGGCCCAGGAAGAAGAAGTCGTGGCAGTCACCGAAGACCTCGGCCATCGCGGCAAGGTCCGCTTGCTTCTCCAGGATGGAGGTGACCTGCTCCGGAAGCTGCTCCAGCGCCGTCACCCGCTCCAGTTCGTCCGCAGGCGTCAGGTGGCCCCGCAGCCCCGCCAGGTAGAGGCCCAGCAGTGAGAGCGCGGTGAGCTGACTGGTGTAGGCCTTGGTGGAGGCGACGCAGATCTCCGGGCCCGCCTGGGTGTAGAGCGCCGCGTCCGCCTCACGCGCCAGCGTGCTGCCGACCACGTTCACCACGGCAATCGTCGTGGCGCCGCGCAGCTTCGCTTCCCGCATCGCGGCGAGGGTGTCGGCCGTCTCGCCGCTCTGGCTGATGAGGACGACCAGGGTACGGTCGTCGACCACTGGGTCGCGGTAGCGGAACTCGGAGGCGAGGTCCGGCACCACGGGCAGCCGCAAGCGTCGCTCCCAGGTGCCGGTGGCCACGAGGCCCGCGTGGTAGGCGGTGCCGCACGCCACCAGATAGACCCGCTCGAAACGCCTCGCCTGCTCCGCAGTGAGGTTCAACTCCGGCAGCTCCACGCGCCCATCGACAATCCGGCCCCGCAGGGTGTCGCGGATGGTGGCGGGCTGCTCGTGGATCTCCTTGAGCATGAAGTGCTCGTAGCCGCCCTTCTCCGCTGCGGCAGTGTCCCATGTCACCCGCAACGGCGCGCGTTCCAGGGAGGCGCCGCTGAGGTGCGTGAGGCGCATGCCGCTCGCCTTCAGGACCACCACGTCGCCATCCTCCAGCACCAGCACGTCGCGGGTGTAAGGGAGCACGGCCGGAATGTCCGAAGCCACGAAGAACTCCCCTTCGCCGAGGCCGATCACCAGCGGGCTGTCCTTGCGGGCGACCAGCAGCGTGTCCGGCGCGTGCGAGCTGACCATGCTGATGGCGTAGGAGCCGCGAACGCGGTGCAGCGCCAGACGGAACGCCGCTTCGAGGTCGCCGGGCGTCTCGTGGCGGTACATCTCTTCCACGAGGTGCGGAAGCACCTCCGTATCGGTCTCGCTGGCGAAGACGTGGCCGCGTTCCGTCAGCCAGGCGCGCAGCTCCAGGTAGTTCTCGATGATGCCGTTGTGGCAGACGACGATCTTGCCGTCGCAGTCCGGGTGCGGGTGCGCGTTCGGGGTGGAAGGCCGGCCGTGCGTGGCCCAGCGCGTGTGCGCCACGGCGCAGCGGGACTCGGAGAGCTGCCCCTCCACCAGAGAGACCAGGGCGCTCAGCTTCCCCTTCGTCTTCAGGATGTCGATGGTCAGCGCGCCATCCGGCCCG
The DNA here is from genome assembly GCA_031426395.1 of Actinomycetes bacterium. Lineage (GTDB taxonomy): Bacteria > Armatimonadota > SYMT01 > SYMT01 > SYMT01 > JANPLG01. Next base: position 316 of record JANPLG010000018.1, on the reverse strand, counting down.
ACCGCCGCCACGCCCGCAGAGTCGTAGCCGCGGTACTCCAGGCGCTTGAGCTGATCCACCACCACGGGCACAGCGTCCCGCATCCCAACGTAACCAGCGATACCACACATAGATTAGTCCTCGACCGACAAGTCACCAACAGATCGTCAAAATAGTAATGCAACTTCCGGGGATGTGGGAGCGAGGGAGCATGGGGCGAGGGAGCGACGGGGCGATGGGGCGAGGGAGCGGAGGAGAGGTGGGTCGAGGGAGCGAGGAAGCTGTGAAGCCTTGTAGAGCTCGGTCGTAGGCGCGAGTTTGCTATGGGGCGAGGGGG
>JANPLG010000017.1:0-8261 GCA_031426395.1 Actinomycetes bacterium | reverse complement strand
GAAGGTCACCGACTGGAGATCACGGGTCCCGCCGGGGAGGTCAATCTCCCGGCTCTGCTCTCCCGCTTTGAAGAGGAGTCGCGTGGCAGGGGAGTGGCGCTTTCCGTTGGCGAAGCGCACGATGACATTCCGCATCTGCAGGCCGCTGCCGCGAACCCGAAACCGGAGCTTCTTGAAGCGCCCGGTGCGCCGGATCGGAATCGTATCTCGATCCGTGCGTCCCTGGATGGTCCGCTCTCCAACCTTTACCCAAGCGTCGGCAACCGCGGCGAGGGGGGCGATGAGCGTGGCCAGGGCCAGCGTGGCTGCGGTAATGGCCCTGGTTGTCGGCAGTTTCATTGATAGCGCAATCATAACGTGACTCCCTGCGGCGTGACGGAACGGCCGCGAGGAGTGATTCCCCGCACTCAGGGCAATGCAAACCGTCTTGCGGCTTGCGGTGCGGGATGCTACTTAACGCCAACCTTCTCCAAGGCGACTTTCAGAGCCGCTTCCTTCTCTTCCTTCAGCCCGATGCTCCGCCAAAGCACCTTTCCATCCGCATCCAGGAGGTAGAAGGTGGGGAGGGTCCGGGCACGGAAGACGGAGGTGACCGCGCGGTTGGTCTCCTTGCCATCCACAGCCACCAGGGCGGTGATCTTCTGCTCCTCCGCCCAGGCCTTGATCTCGGTGGCATTCTCCACGGGATTGATGAGAATCGTGGAGAGGCCCTTCGCCTCGTTCGTTTCGTGCATCTTCTGGAGCTTGCCCGCCAGCGCGCCGCCGCTCTCTGGCTTGATAGCGATAAACCCTACGAAAGTGGCTTTGCCGAACTTGAGGCTGTTGGAGAGGCTGACCTCGCCGCCGTTCACCAACGGCAGCGTGAAGTCCGGGGCAACTTTGCCCAGTTCCAGGAGCTTTGCCTCAGGGTCGGGTGCGGTCTGTGCCCAAGCGCTTCCGGGCTGAAGCGTCACCGCCGCGCCGCCTGCTAGAAGCAGTGCAAATGCTGCCAACGCTGGTGTCAACGCTTGTAGGCGGACCATCGATGAGAATCGGCTTGATACCATTCGGGTTCCCTCGGGTGATTCTTGCATGAATCTCGCATCCAGGGAGTCGTTCGCGTCGGTTTGCCGCGCCCCCTTCTCGCCTCAAGGGTTGTGACGCATCCGCCTTGCCCGATGTTCAGCTAACGGCACCGATCCAGCTCCGGACCTCCGTGAGGGCCTCTCGCTCCAGGCGGCTGACGTGCATCTGGGAAATGCCCAGTGCGCGGCCGACCTCGTTCTGGCTCCAATCGTCGAAGTAGCGACGCGAGAGGATCCAGCGCTTGCGCGGCTCCAGGCGGTCGAGAGCACCGTTGAGTGGCTCTTCCGTGACAATCCGCTCCAGACGCAGGTCTGGAATGCCAAGCACGTCGGCGAGTCGCTCGTGGTGCTCCGCGTCGTCCTGGCCCAGGAACGCATCGAGGGAGTAGGGCGCGTAGACCGTCTCCAGTTCCATCGCTTCCACAATGGTCTCTTCCGAGTGGCCCATGCGCTGGGCGAGCATCAGGATGGTGGGGTTTTGCCCCGTCTCCCGGTTGATCTCCTCGTTGAGGCGGCGGATGCCGTAGGCGACTTCCTGAAGCTGGCGCGGCACCTTGACGGACCAGGTGCAGTCACGGAAGTAATGCTTGATCTCGCCCACCACGGTATTCACCGCGTAGGTGGCGAACTTCACGCCTCGCTCCGGATCGAAGCGGTCGAGCGCCTGGATCAGCCCGATAGTCCCCACCTGCACGAGGTCCTCAGCAGCGACGCCCCTCCGGCACATTTTTGCGGCGAGCATCTCCACCAGCCCGCGGAACTGGATGACCACCTTCTCGCGCGCCACGGGGCAGCGGGTGCGGGCGTAGATCGCGGCGTACTCCTCGCCTGAGGCACGCCCGGAGGCACGCATAGCGAGGCTGGCGGGCGAGGCGTTGCTGCGACCGCGAGTCGCTCGAAGATCAGGGGACGTTGGCAGGGGCGTCGTACACGGCATTTCGCGGTAGCTCCGGGCATCGAGATCAGGAAGCTGTTCCCGTGGAACGCAACGCTGGGTCCTGGGATTGCTGGGCCGTGTCCGACGGAGCTTTCCCGCGGGCGGTCACCTGAAGGGATATGCCCCGGCGAAGCAGCTTTGTGGCCGGTCAGCGGGAAAGTTCGTCTGCTATTCTCCGGGTGCGATTGGGGCGGCATCCGTGCGTGAAGGGGCCCCTTCCCTAATCCGGAAACGAGCAGAGGGCGAGAGCCGAAGCCCTCGCCCTCCATTCTTCTTGACCGTCTTCCCGCTGGGACTCGGGTTAGAACACGTTGCGCTTGCGCATGGTCAGGGTCACCCGGCGAGGGGTAGCCCCAGCCGAAACGCTTGCTTCCACTTGCTGGCCGGACAGGCGGTTGCGGCTGTAGGCCTTCACGCGGAGCAGCGTCGCGGGGACATTTCTGAAGGTGAAGGTCCGCGTCCGAGAGGTCACCGAGTTGGTGGCCAGGACGCGGTCTCCAATCAGCACTTCCACCACGGTGCCATTCAACTGCTTGATGGAGACGCCGGAGGCGGCTTTGATCGTCACCACCAGGTTTCCATACTGGAAGTCCCGGACGTTGTCCGAGCTTCTCTGGAGGTTGAGGTTGGACACCGTCCAGGGCGTGTCGGAGTTGCTGCGGGTGATGGTGAGCGTGGTGGCATTCCCAATCTCGAACAGGTCCAGGTCACCCAAGCGGTACTCACCGGCGGCGTCCGTGGTGTCCTCCGCCAGGATGCTCCCGTCGTCGTCCAGGAGCCGGATGATGGCACCCGGGACGCTCTGTCCTCGAGCCAGCAGGATTGTCCCGCGCAGAACGGCGGTCGACTCCGAGAGGGTCACATCCTGAACGGCATCCTCACCGGCGACGATGGTGATGTTGGTGGCAACCGTCTCGTAGCCGGGAGCAGAGACGAAGAGCGTGCTGTCGCCCACGCGGGTGTTCTGGAGGAAGTAGACCCCCTGTGGATCGGTCTGCACCGCCTCAACTTCGGCACCGTCCAGGTCGCGCACCAAGCGAACAGTGGCATTCTCAATCGGGTTGCCGCTTCCGTCCGTCACGGAGCCGCTCAGCGATTGGGCCAGGAGCGCGGTGATCTCTACCTCCACCCGGTCACGGATGGCGATGTTGATGCCGTCGCTCACCGCAAGCTCGAAGACAACGACTTCATCCTGGAACACGAATGGCGCTGTGAAGCTGGGGAACTCTGTGTCCGAGTTGTCCAGCACGATGATCGGGTCATCGGCATCCGCGTTGAGGTCACCGCTGAAGAGCTGGGTCCACTGGTAGGTGAGGGAATCACCATCCGGGTCGGTGGAGTTGCTGCCGTCCAGGAAGGCGAGGTCCCCTTCGTTCACGGAGAGGTCGAAGCCAGCGTCCGCGATGGGCGGGTTGTTGCCGCCGCCGGTGCCGGAGACCGTGGTGACGAAGACATCTTCGGAGAAATTGAAATCACCCAGTACGAGGTTGCCGGCGGTAGATGAGTATCCAACCGCAGTGCCGTCTTCGGAGACGGTTGCGGACACGCTCGGGCCATCGCCCTGGACCAATCCACCGCCAACGCTCACTCGCGCAATGGTGAGGTCCGAGGTGTCGTAGAGGAAGACGTCGCCCTGAGCGTTGTCGTCGGTCAGGTCGAAGTTCGTCGCTTCGGAAGTGAACGCGACGTAGCGCCCGTCGCCACTGAGGCCAGGCCGTCCCGCAGTGCCGCCGATAGTGATGCTGGCCCCGCTATCGCCGTCACCGAGCGAGCCGTCGGAGGCGATGCTGACCAGGGTTGTGGTGTCGGTGAAGAGGTTGCGGAGGTAGACATCGGCGAAGCCGTTGGTGTCCTGGGACGCCAGATTGCCGGCCACGGAAACGAAAGCCACGCTCCTTCCGTCCGCACTGATCGTCGGCAAGGTGCTGTCATCGTCACCGGGCGTACCATCGTCCGCCTGGCTGGCAAGCTGGATGCCGCCGGTGAAGGTGTCCTTAACGTAAGCGTGGGTGGAAGTGCCCGCCCCGCCCGCCAGGTTGGTTGCGGCAGACTGGAAAGCTACGAAGCGGCCGTTGCCGCTGATGGTGGCGTTGGAGCTGGCACCGTTAGCCTGCGCACCCATGCCATTGGTGCTGACCCGCCGGGTGACTCGCAGAATGAGATCGCGGACGAACACGTCGGTCACCGCGTTATCATCACCGCCCACGATGTTGGTGGCAGCGGACTCGAAGGCGATGAAGCGGCCGCTCCTGCTGATTCTGGGGTTGCGGCTGGCACCGTTGGCGCTGGCCCCGTCCGGCGCAACGCTGATCCGCGTGATGGCACCGAAACGGTCTCGCATGAAGATGTCCGCGAAGTTGTTGCCGTCCCCCACCACGAGGTTGGTCGCATCCGACTCGTAGACGACGAAACGGCCATCACCGGACACGGACCCGTTGCGACTGTTGCCGTTGGAGATCACGTAAGGACCCGGAACGACGGGCTGGGCGATGCTGATCAGTTCCGTTACGCCGCGGGTGCGGTCCCGGAGGAAGACATCCGAATTGGCACCGTCCTGCGCATAGAAGTCGTCCGAGGTGGAGGTGAAGACCACGAACCGTCCGTCCGCGCTCAGTTCAACAGGGCCAAAGCTGTCCCCGAAGCCTTCGAATTCAGACGTGGAAACGCTGACGCGCTCGGTGGATAGGGGGGTTACGGCTCGAGCGCCGACCGCGCCAAGGCCCAGTGCGGCCAGGCCCAGGCCCAGCACGCACAGGTGAGGGGAGCGGAATAACACGAGAGGCCTCCAAGTAGTGTTAAGCGCCCCGAGCCCGCCGCTCCAGGAACCGGCGTCAACCGGGCCCGCGAGAGGAGAGAACACGGCCGAGCAGCCGGGGTCAATCCAGGAAATAGAGATAGTAGGTGTAGTGCCGCCGGGTTTCCGACGGCTAGGTTCAAAACTGACGGACGGTGCGAGCCGGCTGAGGTGGGTGTCCGGGCCGAGTCACTCTGTACGCCGTCTGGGCCGTTCTCCGTGCGAGGCCACAAATCCTTCCGGACATCGGTTTCCGGTTCCTGGTTTCCTGTTGCCGGTTTCCTGTTCCCGCCTCGGCTGCGCTCCTCTGCGGGTCAAGCCAGTTCGACCGTCTCGTTGAGGTCCGGGCGGTAGACTTCCCAACCGAGCTCCGTGGTGATGCGGGCCTGGAGGGCGCGGCGGGGGTCCGGCTCACCGTGGACGAGGAACGTGCGGCGCGGAGCCTCCTTGAAGTGGCCCAGCCAGTGCATGATCTCGTTCCGGTCCGCGTGGGCGGAGAGCGCGTCGAGGCGCTCCAGCCGGGCGCGGATCGGTACCTCCCACCCGAAGGCGCGGAAGTTGGCGGCGCCTTCCAGGATGGCTCTGCCCGGCGTGCCCTCGCCCTGGTAGCCGACGAAGAGGACCGTGTTCTTAGGATTCGAGATGCGGTTCACCAGATGGTGGCGGATGCGGCCGCCGTTCGCCATGCCGCTGCCTGCAATGATGATGCCGGGTCCCTTCTCATCGTTGAGCGCCTTGCTCTCCTCACGGGTCTGCACGAAGCGAACATGCGACCCCTCGAAGGGAGAGCGGCGGGCGTCCATCAGCGCCTGCATCTCCAGGTCGTGGTCATCCGCGTGCTTGACGAAAAGCGGGGTAGCGCTCGTGGCCATCGGGCTATCGACCCACACCGGCACGGGTGGAATTCGTCCTGCTTCCTCAAGCTCCCGAATCAGGTAGAGCACTTCCTGCGTCCGTCCGATGGCGAAAGAGGGCACCATGACGAAGCCGCGTTCCTGGATGGCGCGCTTGATGATTCGCTCCAGCTCCGCGTGGACATCTACATCCTGGTGATCCCGATTGCCGTAGGTCGATTCCAGCAGGAGGAAATCGGCGCGGGAAACGGGGGTGGGGTCCGGGATGATCGCCTGGCCGTAGCGTCCGAGGTCGCCGCCGAAGCAAATGAGGCCGGCCTCCGTCTGCGTCATCGCATAGGCGGAGCCGAGAATATGGCCCGCTCGGAGGTAGTGGACCTGGGTGCCCGGCACCGGCTCGAACGTCTCCTGGTACGCATGGCCTTCGAGCAGGCGGAGACACGCCTGGGCGTCCTCCTGGGTGTAGAGCGGGAGGGCCGGCTTGTGCTTCGACCATTCATGCCGATTGGCATGCTCCGCCTCCTCCTCCTGGATGCGGGCGGAGTCCAGCAGCATGATCGGGAGCAGGTCCTTGGTAGCGGCGGTGCAGTGGATGGGGCCGCGGTAGCCCTCCTTGACGAGGCGCGGCAGATACCCGGTGTGGTCGAGGTGCGCGTGCGTCAGCACCACGGCGTCGATCTCCGCCGCATCGACCGGGAACCGATCCCAATTCCGCTGCCGGATGGCGCGCGGTCCCTGGAAGAGGCCGCAGTCCACCAGCACCTGCTTTGTCCCGACACGGAGGAGGTGGCGCGATCCGGTGACCGTATCCGTTGCACCGTGGAACGTGATGGAGGTGGACACGTGGCTCTCCTTTTCGAAGGGGAGGGCGACACCGCCGCATTGCGGTGTCGCCTGGCTCGCGGATCAACAGGGGCGCTGGGCTAGGGTACAGCGAGGAACTTGACGCAGACCGGGGTCCCGACCTTCACGGATGTGCCGGTGGGCGAAAGGCGGCCGGTGTCCTGGTTGATGCGGAAGACCGTCACGGTATCGCTCCCCTGGTTTGCCGCCAGCAGGAACCGCCCAGTGGGGTCAATGCCGAAGTTGCGCGGGGTCTTGCCGCCGGTCGGCTCATGCCCCAGGGGGGTGAGCATTCCGGTTTCCGATTGAACGGAGAACATGGCGATGCTGTCATGCCCCCGGTTCGAGCCGTAGACCCAACGGCCGTTAGGGTGGACCTGGATCTCCGCCGTGGAAGTGTTGCCTTTGAAGTCATCCGGCAGCGTGGAAACGGTCTGAAGGCTGTTCAGCGCTCCGGCCTTGGCGTCGAAGGCGAAGGTGGTGATCGTGGAGAGCATCTCGTTGATCACATAGGCGTTCTTCTGGTTGGGGTGGAAGGCGAAGTGGCGCGGACCGGAGCCGGGCGCTAGCGGCGCGAAGGCGGGATCGTTCGGCTCCAGGGTGCCCTTCGATCGGTCATACCGGTAGATCAGCACCTTGTCGAGGCCGAGGTCGGCAGCGACCACGTACTTGCCGGTGGGGTCGACGTTAATGCTGTGGGCGTGCGGCGCTTCCTGACGTTGTCGATTCACGCTCATCCCTCGGTGCTGAACGGCTGCCGTGGGTGCGCCGAGGGAGCCATCAGCCTGGGTGGGGTAGGCGGCGATGCTGCCGGCGCCGTAGTTGGCGATCAGGACATGGTCGCCCGCGCCAGCCAGCGAGATATGGCACGGCCCCGCGCCCTCCGACGGCTTCTGGTTGAGAAGCTGGAGTTGCCCGGTTTTCGGGTCGAGTTTGTACGAGGTGACTGCGCCCGTCCGCTTCCCTTCGAAGTCGGAGACCTCGTTCACGGCGTACAGCGCGTTCCCCTTGGGGTGGATCGCGAGAAACGAGGGGCTGGTAATCTCCCCAGCCAACTCCGGCTCGGTCGCCTGCCCGGTGGCCAGGTCGAGTTGGAAGCGGTAGATCCCCTTGCTCTTTGCGCCGGTATAGGTGCCGATGTAGACCCAGTACTTGCCGGACGCGGGCGTCTTGGCCTGCAGCGCGATGGGGAGGCGGGTGCTGGAGGGCGAGGAAGGAGCGGACATGGCGGATCGCTGCGGAGCGGAAAGGGAGAGGCCGGCGAGCAGCAGCGCGGCGCCGGTGAGTGCGGATGAGCGGGCTTGGAAGGCCCGGGAAGCGACAGAGGGTCCGGAGGGATTCATCGACGGCATCACTATCTGGATCGAAAGGGAGAATGGGGGAGTGGGAGAATCGGGGAGGTGGGCGCGACAGGCGGCAAGAGGCCGTTCGGACTCGCGAGGCGACATCCCTTCGCAGCAGGAACCGGGAGAGAGCGGGGCGGTTCCTGGGGAAGGTGCGGGTCACTCCCGCAGCACGTCTCGCCGCACAGAAGGCCGACTCGTCTCCTGTGTTGAACTCCCCATGCGGTGGGGGACCCGCTGCCCACGGGGCGACCAGGTGAGCCCCCGTTTACGCCGAGGTAGATTTGATGATCCGTTCTGGTAGAAACCGCTTCCTGCTTCTCGCCGGCCTCTCCCTGACCGCCCTGTGGGCAGCCGGCCCCATCGCGAGCCTGGCGCAGGTAGCCGCCAAGTTCGCCAATGCCCCCAACCACTTCCCCGCGCAGC
>JANPLG010000016.1:0-8885 GCA_031426395.1 Actinomycetes bacterium | reverse complement strand
ATCTGGCGCGCCGCCCCGATGCCGCCGATGCCAGGCATCCGAACGTCTACCAGCGCCACATGCGGTCGCAGCCGCTCCACCAGGGCCACCGCTTCCTCGCCATCAGAGGCTACGCCAATGACCTGGAGGTCCTTCTCCATCCCCATCAGGCGGACCAATCCCTCACGGACCAGTTGATGGTCGTCGGCTATTACTATACGAATCACGGTAAGGCCCTCACTAGGTTCGTGCACGGGCGCGCGGCGCTGGGCGCCGGGTGCCGGGTTGATCAGCGCTTAGTTGGTCCGGCTCCGGCGGGTGCTGGAGTTCGGCTTCGGTGAAAGGAATGGTCACGGAGATCAGGGCGCCCTTTCCCGCCTCGGATCGTACCGTAAGTCGTCCGCCGATCATCTCCGAGCGGTCTCGGAGGGAGCTGAGGCCAAGGTGCTCTCCCTGCCGGGCGGAGGCCTCGTCAAGGTCAAAGCCCACGCCGTCATCCTGGATGGAGAGGAAGCCTTCGCGAAGGCCCACGTGCAGGGTGATCACCACCTTCCGCGCCTTGGCGTGCTTCCAGACGTTGGTCAGCGACTCCTGAGCAATGCGGTAGAGGGCGGACTCCACCATCGGAGGGAACCGGCGGGGTCCTTGGTGCTTCAGCTCCACCTTGATCTGGGTGCGCTGGGTGAACTGTTGCGCGTACCGCCGCAGTGCCGCGTGGAGGCCCATGTCGTCCAGGCAGGGCGGGCGGAGGTCGATCATCAGCGCCCGCGTCTCGTTGATCGCGCAGCGGATGGCGTGCTCCAGCTCTCGGAAAGCGTCCGCGGGGTTCACGTCACCGGCGGCGGTGCAGGCCTGGACCGTCTCCAGGTTGCGGAGCGCGGCAAAGAGGGTCTGCGCGGGACCGTCGTGGATCTGAAGCGCAATCCGCTTGCGCTCCTCCTCCTGCGCGCGTGTTACTTCGCCCAGAAGGCGCTCCACCGTCCGGCGCTGGCGCTGCATCTCATCAAAAGAGCGCGCGTTGCGGAGCGTGAGGGCGGCCTGATGCGCGATGGCGTTGAGAAGGGTCAGGTCGTCGGATGAGAATGGCTCGTCGCTGCGGCGGTTGCTGAGGCTGATCACTCCCAGAATCGCCTCCTTCGCTTTCAGCGGCACGCACAGCGCATCCCGGACATCAGTGCGGCGGACGACCTGCTTGAAGCGGCGGTCGGAGGTCTGCCCGTGGAGTAGCAGCGGCTTGCCGTGAAGCGCCACCCAGCCAGCCACGCCCTCACCCAGCTTCCGCATCTTCCCCTGGATTTCGCCGGCGCGTGGACCCTGCGCTGCGTGCACCCGAAGCTGACCGGGCGTCTCGTCCATCAGCATGATGGAGCCACTCTCGGCGTCGAGGATCCGGCGGGCGTGGGTCAGGATGCTCTCCATCACCGCGTCCAGTTCCAGGCTGGAGTTGATGACGTGGGCAACTTCCAGAAGGCAGGCTAGACGGTCCGTGTTCCGGTCCCTGCCCAGTCCGCCTGTCGCGTCTGTCGCGTCTGTCGCATCTGTCGCTTCCGGCCCTTCCGCAAGCGCGGACAACGCGCCCAGCTCCCACGGCTCCTGGGTGCTGCTGCCTGGGGGCAACGGAACCTCGGCAGCAGCGGCGAAGGGACGAGCCTCGTCCGTGACCAAGGATGCGATCGCTATGGAGTTGCCTGGATCACCGAACGGGCTCACGGCTGACTTCCTGCACCGGGGTGGAGCAGGTCGCGCCCCATTCGAGGGTGCAACCGGCTCTCCTACCTTTAGGGGCATCGCCTCGCGATCTATCCGCGACGCAACTGCCGTGAATGATTGTTGCGGATCGCTGCCTCCCCTTTAGGGTGGACCCAGCGTTCTGGCCAATCAGCCCAGGACACTGGGTAGCGGCATTCGGCGTGCGAGCGATCGAGCACTCCGCGATGGGGACGGCAGCGTTGAACCCATTGATGCCGAACCTCAAAACCGTGCAAACCGGAAGGGCATGGGTGGCGTGAGGGTTGAAAGGTAAGGTACGATCATCCCAAGCGCTACGCTGCGGCTAATCCCGGACCTAGACAGGAACTGTTGCAAGATGACTCAGAGCAACCGCCTCGCCGCTTCGTCTGGAACGCCCTGCAGGGTCGGGGCGCCCGTGCGGCGCTGGACGGTGGGACTGCTCGCCGTAGGAAGCGGAGTCGTGGTCCTCGCGGCGGCCAGCGTAGGCCACGGAAGCGATCCCGCGAAGGGAAAAGCCGCTACCACCGGAGCGCTATCTCCGGAAGCCCTTTCACCTGCTGCGCGGGGCTTCCTCCAGCAACGCTGCATAGGCTGCCACAGCAAGTCCAACCCAGCCGGTGGCCTCGACCTCACCGCAACAGCCTTCCAGCCGAAGAACGCTACGAACTTCAGCCAGTGGGTGGAGGTCCATGACCGCGTCGCAGCGGGGGAGATGCCGCCGAGGGGCGCGGCCCAGCCGACACCGGCGGAGCGGAAAGGCTTCCTGACCGCGCTCCAGACCCCCCTCCTAGCGACTGACGCGGCGCGAGTGCGCACCGAAGGACGCTCCGCCTGGCGGCGGATGAACCGCTACGAGTACGAAAACTCCCTGCGCGATCTCCTGGATGCTCCCTGGCTGGAGATCAAGGAGATGCTGCCGGAGGACGGCCTGGTCGGCCGGTTCAACAAGGTCGGCGACGCGCTCGATGTATCCCACGTCCAGATGAGCCGCTACCTCAGTGCGGCGGGCTATGCCTTGCGGGAGGCGCTGGCGCAACCCCAGCGACCGGAAACCACCACCCGGCGCCATTATGTGCGGGACCAGCGCTCCTTTGGACCCCGGCCGGGCCAAGGGCCGGAGCGCTCTACCTTCATGATCGTGGACAACGAGGCGGACATCCCGGCCTATGAGCGACGCCGAGGTGCGGCAGCCGGCGACCCGGCCAAACGCGAGCTTGAAGCGGTCGGCGTGGTGGCCGGCGCCTATGAACCGCTCACCCCGCGCTTCGACCAGTTCCGCGCCCCGGTCTCGGGTCGATACCGGCTCCGTCTCCGTGCGCACAGCTTCTGGGCGCATCCCCAGGACGCCAACCGCTGGTGGAAGCCCAATCTCCAGAAAGTGTCAGAAGGCCGCACTCTGGAGCCGGTCAGCCTCTACGGTGCTTTGCCGCAGGGAGTGACCCAACAACTCCGGAAGCTTGGAACGGCAGACTTCGGCTCGATGCCGAGCGTCGCGTCCTTTGAGGTCGTCCTGCTTGAGGGTGAGAGCATCCAGCCCGATGCCACCCGGCTCTTCCGCTCCCGCCCACCCAACTGGCGCAACCCGCTCGCTACGCCGGAGGGGCAGCCTGGAGTGGCCTACCAGTGGCTGGAGGTGGAGGGTCCGCTCCTCGAGTCGTGGCCGACCCGCGGGCAACGCCTGCTGGCGGGCGACTTCCCCCTGAAGGCGGGTCCGGGCAACCAGGTCGAAATCGTGCCAAAGGATGCGGCGAAGGACAGTGAGCGGCTGATCCGGAGCTTCACGCAGCGGGCGCTGCGCAGGCCCGTGAGCACCCTTGAGATGCAACCGTTTGTAAAGCTCTTTCAGACGGCCCAAACGGCAGGGGCCAGCTTCACCGAGTCACTCCTCACGGCGTACACGGGGGTCCTCTGTTCCCCGGACTACGTGACCCTGGAGGAGCGCCCCGGCCCGCTGGACGACCACGCCCTGGCGACGCGGCTGGCCTACTTCCTCTGGAATGGAGAGCCGGACGCCCCATTGCGCAGCCTGGCAGATCGGCGTGCGCTGCGCGATCCGAAGCGATTGACGGCGCAGACGGAGCGCATGCTCGCCGATCCACGGTCGCAGAGATTCGTGAACGCTTTCCTCGACTACTGGCTGGACCTGCGGAAGGTAGGGGACAACTCGCCCGATGAGGCGCTCTACTCCGACTACTACCTGGACGACTACCTGACGGAGTCGTCCCTGGAGGAGACGCGCGCCTTCTTCACCGAGTTGCTGCGGAGCAACCTGCCCGCCCGCAACGTGGTGGCCTCCGACTTCGTGACGATCAATAACCGCCTGGCCACGGTCTACGAGCTACCTGGCGTGGAAGGGTCCCAGATCCGGAAGGTGCCCTTGCCCAAGGACTCCGTGCGAGGCGGGCTGCTCACGCAGGCGAGCGTGCTGAAGGTGACGGCCAACGGCACCACCACCTCTCCGGTGGTCCGGGGCGCCTGGATTACGGAGCGCATCCTGGGGCAGCCGGTGCCGCCCCCGCCTCCGTCCGTTCCCGCCGTGGAGCCGGATATCCGCGGGACCACCACCATCCGGGAGCAATTGGCGAAGCATCGCAGTCAGCCCGAGTGCAACTCCTGCCACGTCAAGATCGATCCGCCTGGCTTCGCGCTGGAGAGCTTCGATATCTTCGGCGGGTTCCGGGAGCATTACCGAGCGCTCGGCGAGGGTCCCAAGACCGTCGGTTGGGGCAAGAACGGGCAGCCGTTCGCCTTCCGCGATGCGCAGCCGGTGGACCCCTCCGGCCAACTGCCCGATGGTCGCAAGTTCAAGGACATCCGCGAGATGAAGCGACTGCTGCTCACAGATGAGCGTCAGATTGCCAGAAACCTTGTGCGGCAACTGGTGACCTATTCCACCGGGGCGCCCGTAGGGTTCAGTGACCGGTCGAAGGTGGAAGTAATCCTCGATCGTGCCGCTTCCGGGGGCTATCGGGTCAAATCTCTGCTGCACGGCATCATTGCCAGCGAGCTCTTCAGGAACAAGTGAGCCGATGAAGAACCTGAGTTTCCACACCCACAAAGCCCTCTCCCGGCGTCACATTCTCGGTGGTGCCGGTGTCCTGCTGGGACTTCCGCTCCTGGAAGCGATGGCGCCGACGTTCGCGCAGGCCGCTCCGCCCGAGGTTCCGTACCGGTTCTTCGGCATCTGCAACAACCTGGGATTGGTGACCGACAAGTTCTTTCCGGCAGCGGACCAGGTGGGTCGAGACTACACCCTTTCTCCCTACCTGGAGCACCTCCGCGATTTCCGCAACGACTTCACGGTCTGCAGCGGCGTCTGGCATCCGGATGTGGACGGCGGGCACCCAGCGGATGTCTGCTTCCTGACCGCCGCGCCGCACCCCGCCAGCAGCGGCTTCCGCAACACCATCTCGCTGGACCAATTCATGGCGGAGCGGGTGGGTCATCTCACGCGATTCCCTTCCCTAACACTGGGCGTGAACACGCGAGGAGCGCGCAATAGCCTCTCCTGCTCCGCCGGCGGCGTGGTGCTGCCGTGCGAGACGAGCGCGGCACAGGTGTTCACCAAGCTCTTCCTGGGCGGGTCACCCGAGGAAGTGCAGGCCCAGGCGCGTCGGCTGGCGCTGGGTCGGAGCATCATGGACAGCGTGGCGGGCCAGACGCGGCGGCTACAGGGCACGGTCGGCGCGCGGGACCGGGAGCGGCTGGATCAGTATTTCACCGGAGTCCGCGAATTGGAGAAGCGCCTGTTGCAGTCCGCGGAGTGGGAGAAGAAGCCGCGCCCCGTGGTGAGCGCCAAGACCCCCGTGGACCCCACCGACTCCCGCGAATACATGGAAAAGGTGCGGTTGATGTACGACCTCGCGCAGCTTGCATTCGCGACCGACTCCACGCGCAATATCACGCTGATGCTGGACAGCGTCAGTTCTCCCGCCATCTCGGTGGACGGGAAGAGCGTCTCGGACGGCTACCACAACCTTTCGCACCACGGTCGCAACCCGGAAAAGCTGGCCGACCTGGACCGGATCGACCGCGAGCACATGAAGCGGCTGGCCGGTCTCTTCGGCGCGTTGAAGGGACACCAGGAAGGTGGCCAGACCCTGCTCGACCGCACGATGGTGCTCTATGGCAGCAACATGGGGAATGCCAACACCCACGTCACCACCAACCTACCGGTCCTCTTCGCGGGCGGAGGCTTCCGCCACGGCCAGCACCTCGCCTTCGACCGCGAGCGCAACTACCCGCTGCCGAACCTCTTCGTGAACATCCTCCAACGGGCTGGCCTGGAGCAGGATCGCTTCGCCACCAGCACTGGGACCATGCGCGGCCTGGAAATGGCCCGAGGTTAGTAGACCGTCAGGGTGATTCGAATAGAGCGAAAGGGAGAGAGGGGGAGTGGGGGAATGGGAGAAGCCGCGCACGAGAGCGGTCTCCCACACTCACTCTCCCTCTTTCGTCTATTCACTTGCTTGCTCTCGCCGCTGTCCTGACGGACACGGTTCGATCGACAATCGACGCGCCTCGCGGGCACCTTCCGCCCACAGGACACCCCACCGATGAATGCCAGAACCCTGCTGCTCCTTGCCGGAAGTGCCGCGTGCCTGCCAATCTCCAGCAGCCGCGCCGTCGACGCGCCCACCATCCCCGAGAAGTCAATCGCCGTCAAGAAGGAACTCCTCTTCTCGGACGACTTCGAGGGTGCGGAGCGCTCCAAGCTCTGGCACCGCGTCGTACCCACCTTCGCCTTCGAGAACGGGATGCTCAAAGGCACGCAGACCCGTGACCAGAACGTCCCTGCCCAGGATGGCAAGCCTGCGATCACGGCTCATGCCGCCGTCTTCGGCCTGAACCTCCCCACCCGAGACAGCGTGGTGGAGACGAGGATCAAGTTTGCGGGCGCCACGGTGATGGACGTGGAGTTTGACGACCGCGCCTACACCGGTGCCCACTACGGCCACCTCTGCCGTGCGCAGGTGAAGCTGGACCGCGTGGTCATCATCGACGAGCGCGAAGGGACCCAGAACCAGGTTCTCAAGGCAATGCGCCAGGACCCCGCCACGGCGGATGAGGCGAATCGCCGGATCCGCCAGCACATGGCCAGTTTCCCGTTGGCCCAGAAGCTGGAACAGAATACGTGGTATACGCTGGTGGTGGAGACCGTCGGCGACGCGATGCGCGTCACGATCGAGGGCAAGCCGGTTGCCTACTTCAAGTCCCCTGGAATCGGCCACGCAACCAAGTCGAAGATTGAATGGGGCGTCGGCGGCAAGGACGGCTACTTCGATGACATCAAGGTCTGGAACGCCGAGCCCGCCAATTAGACAAGCCGCGTCGCACCTATCCAATGCTGAAGTGGAGACCAACGCGCCCGCTCCGTCTCCGCCAGCGCCAACCCCCGCCGCCCAAGGACTTTCGTAGAAGGCCCATGGAACAGCGTCGAAATGCGCCGTTCAACCCCGTTTCACCGACGGACCAAGCTCGCGCTACTCCTGGCTGGTAGCGTGGTCATCGCCGCGTTGACCATCCTCAGCGCGGTTCGTGCGCTCGGCTGGGAACCCCATGTTTGGGCTGACTGGTCGCACCCAGGGTTCCAGTGGGTCCACGGACACACAGACCTCGCGGGAGGGGACGGAGAGTACCGCTCGCAAGAACGCATGGGTGTCCACGTCGGCCCCGTCTGGCTTGGGGCCTTCGGCCCGATTGAGCCATGACGGCCGGAGGGGACTTGGCGGGCCGGAAATGCCCGCCGGAGCTGCTATGAGGTTACAGTTCGTGCCTGGTTTGCCAGGGGCACCGGGAAAAGAAGTGAGCCGACTGGGACTCGAACCCAGGACCAATGCCTTAAAAGGGTTCTGCTCTTGCCCCTGTTACCTAGATTACTCAATAGCCACAAACAGCGCGGCCGGAACGAGTGGGAACTGCTCTTTGTGGAAACAAGGGAACTGCTCTTCCTCGATCTAGGGCGTTGCTCTTCTGCCTCCTCAATCACTGCTCGGCTGGCCCAACCGCACTGGATCGGTCAACTATAACTTCACCGAAGCGATGTTCACGGGCGACACCGCATCACCCTTCCGAACATTCGCTCTGAAGGCCCGATGGCATTTGCGCCCAGCCCGATTCACGCGTTCGCCGACAGCGCTCGGACTTGGGCGGACCTCGCTTTAGCTAACGGTCCACTGGCTCTGCCCCGGACGATAGATGCCAAGCGAGCCGAACTTGCATGGAGAAGTGTGGCTGCTGGTAGTGCTCACCGGCACTCCGTTACAACACAGTCGCGGGACGCGGAACGGCAATGCGAGAATGGACTCCTTCAGAAAAGGAGTTCGCAGGCCTCATTGAGAACTGGGCACTGTGGCCGGGAGCAGGACTGCCACTGCTAATGGGCACGGGAGCGTTACCGATGGGGCAATCCGACGCATCTTCGGTCATTTCGCTCCCCAAAGGCGGGGGTGCCCTCGGCGGGATCGGAGAGAAGTTCGCTCCCGACCTGCACACCGGCACGGGCAACCTCACCGTCCCTATCGCCGTTCCGGCGGGTCGGAACGGGCTGCAGCCCCAACTGAGCCTCGCCTACAGTACCGGAAGCGGCAATGGCCCGTTTGGGATCGGATGGAGCCTCTCGCTTCCTAGCGTGAGTTGGCGTGCCGCCAAAGGCGTACCGCGCTACGATCCCAAAGAGGCGGTCTACCTGCTCTCCGGCGCAGAGGATCTCGTGGCCATGGGTGCGGAGGGCGATGCCACCCGCTACCGTCCGCGGACGGAGGGGCTGTTCGCCCGGGTCCTGCACCACCGGAGTCCGGGAGACAGCCACTGGGAAGTCCACGGCAAAGATGGCCTGGTCTCCACCTACGGCACTCCTGGCGCCTTATTGAACGATCCCGCCGCCATCGCCGATCCGGCCTCGACTAACCGGCAGTTCAGCTGGAAGCTCACGCGCACCACGGACCGTTTCGGCAACCATGTGGCCTATGAGTACCGGCGGGACCGCGGCGCGGAGGGACGCCGCCGCTGGGACCAGCTCTACCCCCACCGCATCCGCTACGCTGACTTCGGGCCGGACCCGGTGGGGGTAGAGCTGGTCCCAGCGGCGGCGTCCCTCCGCGCCGCGGTCCCGCCGGTACTCATAGGCCACATGGTTGCCGAAACGGTCCGTGGTGCGCGTGAGCTTCCAGCTG
>JANPLG010000015.1:0-4307 GCA_031426395.1 Actinomycetes bacterium | reverse complement strand
AGAGACCGGCGGGCCTGTCTCTCTCTACCCCCCCCCGTCAGAACCAACACTCCACCCTTTTCCGGTCGACGCGGAAGGACTGCAGATGAAGAGCTACGTGCTGGACATGGATGGCGTCATCTATCGCGGCAACCAACTGATTCCCGGCGCGCGGGAGTTCATCGAAAGGCTGCAGGCGGGCGGGCACCCCTTCCTTTTCCTGACCAACAACTCGCAGCGCACGCCCATCGACTTCCAGCGGAAGCTGCAGCGCATGGGCCTGGAGGTGGGCGCGGAGCACTTCTTCACTTCCGGCATGGCCACGGCGTCCTTCCTGCAGTCGCAGCGACCGGGCGGATCCGCATACGTCATTGGGGAGGCGGGGCTGACCCACGCGCTCTACCAGGTGGGCTACAGCATCACGGAGATCGATCCGGACTACGTGGTCCTGGGCGACACTCCCTCCTACGACTTCAGCAAGATTGTCGCCGCCGTCAAGCTGATCCAGGGCGGCGCGAAGTTCATCGCCACCAACCCCGATGTCTCCGGCCCGATTGAGGAAGGGGTGCATCCCGCCTGCGGCGCCCTTGCCGCTCCCATTGAACGGGTCACCGGGCAGAAGGCCTACTTCGTCGGGAAGCCTAATCCGCTGATGATGCGCGAGGCTCTGAAGCGGCTCGACTCGCACTCGGAGGACTCGGTCATGATCGGCGACCGCATGGACACGGACATCCTCTCCGGCCTGGGCGCGGGGATGACTACCGTCCTGGTCCTCACCGGTGTCACCACCCGAGAGGAGCTGGCTCTCTTCTCCTACCAGCCCAACATGGTGGTGGAAACCCTCGCAGACCTGATCCCTGAATAGACGTCGCTGGAAGGGCACCCGGAAGGGCATGTGGTATGCGATCTGAAATGCAGGCGGTGGTGCTGCACGGCCGGGAGGACGCCCGGCTGGAGCAGGTCCCCGTTCCCGAGGTTGGCCCCGGCGAGGTGCGCGTCCGCATCCAGGTGGCCCTCACCTGCGGCACCGACCTGAAGGTCTACCGTCGCGGCTACCACGCCCGGATGATCATCCCGCCCGCCGTTTTCGGGCATGAGCTGGCCGGGATCGTGGATGCCGTGGGGGCGGACGTCAGCGACTTCACCCCGGGGGACCGGGTGGTGGCCGCCAACAGCGCCCCGTGCGGCGGTTGCTACTTCTGCGGGATCGACCGCGAGGAGCTCTGCGAGGATCTCCTCTTCCTCAACGGGGCCTACGCAGAGTACGTCACCGTTCCAGAGCGCATCGTCCGCCGAAACCTGCTGCCGTTGCCGGATGCCCTCCCCTTTGAGGCCGCCGCGCTCACGGAGCCGCTTGCCTGCGCGGTGCATGGCGTGGAGGAGACGGGGGTCCGGGCTGGCGAGACGGTCGCGGTGCTGGGAGCGGGACCGCTTGGCCTGCTGCTCATTCGGTGCGCGGTGCTGCGTGGGGCCCGCGTGCTGGTGCTGGGCCGGCGCCGAGCTCGCCTGGACGCGGCCCTCGCCATGGGCGCGGAAGCCGTCTTCGATACCGGCGGCATCGTCACGGACCCGCAGGCTTGGGTCGCCGCCCGCACAGAGGGGCGCGGCGCAGACCGGGTCATCGAAGCGGTCGGTCAGCCGGAAACCTGGGCCACCGCCATTGGCCTCGCACGGAAGGGGGGAGTGGTCAACCTGTTCGGCGGGTGCGCGGCCGGAACGGAGCTCCGTCTCGACACCGCCCGCATCCACTACGACGCCCTCACCCTGCTCGGCACTTTCCACCACACGCCCGCCACCGTGCGGGAGGCGCTCCGCCTCCTCTCCTCCGGCGCCGTCCCCCCTGAGGTGCTGGTCCAGGAACACGCCCCCCTGGCGGAGTTGCCGGAGCGCCTGGCGGAGCTTGCAAAGGGGGGTGGGCCGCTCAAGCTGGCGGTTCACCCCTAAGAATCAGTCATGTCGGTCTCGCGTGTTCCTCTCTGCTGAATGGGCGGCGTAGCGCGTTAGCGGACTTCGAAGACCTTCATCACCTCGTCGCCGTAGTGGTTGATCACCTTGACGGCAACCTTGCCACTGTGGGGCGGGTCGAAGGGGCGGCTACGGGTGGAGTAGAGGCTGGCCCACGCGGCTTCGTCCACCTCGGCGCGGAGGGCGCGTTTGAGGTTCTCGTACGGCTCCTGTGCGCCGGTGAAGTAGGCGTGCCGGACGAAGAAGCTCTCCTGGTTGTAGTCCGTGTCCACGAACCAGCAGGCGATGTCGTCGGTGCTGCTGCTCCGGATCTCGCCGGTGGTGGGGTCGTAGATGTCCAGGCCCCGGATCTCCAGCACGACCTTCCCCTGGTCCGGGCCGTCCTTGACGCGTTCCACCTGGATGTCCGGCTCGCCGAAGACCATGAAGAGGTTGCCCGCCCCGGTCTTCTTCAGCAGAGTGTCACCCATCGCCAGGTCCGGGTTCATCTTGGACATGAGGACGGTCAGCTTGCCGAAGCGTCGCGCCTCCTCGTAGACACCGGCATCAAAGGCGAAGCCGCAGACGACCAGCATGTCGAAGCCCTGGCCCTTGACCGCTTCCTTGGCGGCTTCTTTGACCAGCTCCGCGCCGACCGTCCCGTGTTCCGGGCCGACCGTTATAGCGACGCGCCGGGTGGTCCCATTGGCCTCGGTGAACTCACCGGCGGCATGAATCCATTCGCCGGGGTAGGGGTCCAGGAGGTCGAACTTGAGCCGCTCGTCCTTCTTGGTGTTCTGGATGCCGGCTTTCTTCAGGTTCGCCAGGATGGTCTGGCCGAAGGTGTCCGGTCCCAGCACCTGGAGCTTCACACCGGGGAGCGCCGCGCTGGACCCCTCCGCGCGGGCGAGCTTCTCATCCACGGAGAGGGTGCGGTGGGGCGAGAGGCTCTCCACCGTGAAGGGGCCGGTGACGCGGACCCGCTTCGGGTCGTCATACGGGTCGTTGTAGAGCAACTCCGTGTCACCGCGACGTTCGATGGAGCGGTCGATTTCCTGCTGTCGCTGGCGGCGGAGGTCCCACCACTGCTTCAGCAGCGCCTCCGCCTCCGGGGGCCAGCCCGACTGCGCTTCACGCGGGACCTGCCACTCTTCCCAGGACTGCTTCAGCAGGATGTTGAGGCGCGCCAGCACCGGCTCCAGCTTCCCCTGCCAGCGGGCGTGGATCTCATCGATCTCCTCGTTGTTGGCGATGGACTTGAGGGTGATGTGCGGCACGCGCCGGTAGACGAAGCCCTTGCGGATGTCATGCCCGCCAGCGCCTGCGTCAAGCTGCACTTGCACTCCTGCAGCGGCGCTCAACTGGGCCTCCTTGAGCATCCCCTCGAAGGAGTCCGCCAGCAGGTAGTAGGGAAACCGACCGGCCATCAACCGCGTGCGAGCCAGAGCCAGTGCCACCCGGCTGGTGTCCATCGTGATCCAACGCCGTCCGCACCGCTCTGCGACGTAGGCGGTCGTACCGCTGCCGCAGGTTGGGTCCAAGACGAGGTCACCGGGGTCGGTTGCCATCAACAGGCACCGTTCAACAGCTTCAGCTGTTGTTTGGACAACGTAAACCTTCTCATCCGCGAAACCACTTATAGAAAGATCATCCCATAGTTCATTAATCTCAAAGAACTCATGGTCCGATAGCTTTCGGATGTAGCGCAGCGTGTTCCCCATAGCGAGCATTCGTCCTGCCACTGCAAGGCGGTCCATGCTCTTCACGGGCGGCTTAAAGTTGCTCCGGTAGGTTCGTTCTCGGAAGACATAGCCATAGACAGGGTTTCCTTGTGAGGTGAGGTTGTCGTGGCTAACAAGCTCACTCGAAGGAGTTGAGATCAACCGTGCGAGCGGAACCTCATCCAACTTCCCGTCGATTGCCAGCTTGTACCGGAACTGTGTTGCACCTTGGAGTCCAGGAGTTTTCTGCCTGTAGAGTTGACGATACTTCAGGCGCTCGATTGATCGGCTATACCACAGAATATAATCACCAACGGATGCCAGACCCTTGCTCTTCAATCCACCTGTCTTACGGAAGAGGATCTGACTTACGAAGTTTTCCGATCCGAACACTTCGTCCATGAGAGAACGAACTAGATGGACGTTCTCATCTCCGATCTGGACGAAGACGCTGCCACTTTCCGTCAGGAGGTCACGCGCAACTATGAGGCGGTCTCGCAGGTAGGACAGGTACGAGTGTATGCCTAGTGGGTCACTTGCCTTGAGAGTTCCGATTGGTGAGTTCCGTTTCCAGACGGGTGCGCCGCGGAAGGCGGCGGCGGGTGTAGGCTCCCGAGCCGCCCTGTCGGTGCCGCCGTTCCCGGGCCCGTTGCCGTCGTGCCG
>JANPLG010000014.1:0-33756 GCA_031426395.1 Actinomycetes bacterium | reverse complement strand
GTCCCCCCCCCCCCCATAAAAACAATGAACGCTAGATCCCATGCATTTTGTTCGCCTGACCGCCTGACGCAGCCACCACCTGCCCAGATCATGGATCGCACCCCAAAGCGTAAGCCGGTTTGTATTGGTCCGGCTAGACTGCTAAAATACGAGGCGAGGTAGACCTCTGATGAGTTTTTTGAAAGCCCTCCTGGACGGCAACGAGCGGGAAGTCGCCAAGCTGCGCAAGATCTCTGCGCAGATCAATGGCCTGGAATCGTCCATTTCCCCTCTGTCGGACGAGGAGCTGTCGGGTAAGACGGCTGTATTCAAGGAGCGGCTTGCTCCCTTTGTCGCGCGCCTGGACGAAGCAAAAGAGAAGCGACGCGTCGCAAAGGAGCCGGCGGAGCAGTCCGCCGCCGCCGCCGACGTGCGCGCCGCCTATAGCGCCCTGGAAGCGGAGCTGGTGGTGATCCTGCCGGAGGCGTTCGCCGCCGTGCGGGAGGCCTCAGTACGCACGCTGAAGATGCGCCATTACGACGTCCAGCAGATCGCTGGCACGGTGCTGCACCTGGGCCGCGTGGCGGAGCTGGCCACGGGCGAGGGCAAGACGCTCTCCGCCACGTCGCCGCTCTACCTGAACGCGCTGGTGGGCAAGGGCGCGCACCTGGTGGTCCCCAACGACTACCTGGCCAAGCGCGACGGCGCCTGGAACGGCCCCGTCTTCCAGATGCTGGGACTGACGGTCGGCATTATCCAGAGCCACCCTTACGGCGCGGCCTACATCTACGAGCCGGGCTATGAGGCGGAGGATCCGCACCTCAACGACCTCCGCCCAGTGCAGCGCTATGACTGCTACCGCTGCGACATCGTCTACGGGACCAACGCGGAATTCGGGTTCGACTACCTCCGCGACAACATGGCCCGCAGCTCCGAAGAGATGGTCCAGCGGGACCTCCACTTCGCCATCGTCGACGAGATGGACTCCATCTTGATCGACGAGGCGCGGACGCCGCTCATCATCTCCGGCATGCCGGAAGCCTCTACGGACCTCTATTACCAGGTGGACCGCGTGGTGAGCCGCCTGCAGCTTGAGCGGGACTTCACGGTCGACGAGAAGGCGAAGAACGCCATGCTCACCGAGGACGGGACCACCCGCGTCGAAGAGGGCCTCGGCATCGCCAACCTGGCGGACGACGTGAAGATGATGCACCACGTCAACGCCGCGATGCGCGGCCGGTTCGCCTACAAGCGTGACGTGGAATACGTGGTGGATGACGGCAAGGTCGTCATCGTGGACGAGTTCACCGGCCGCCTGATGCACGGCCGCCGCTACTCGGACGGCCTCCACCAGGCCATCGAGGCGAAGGAAGGCGTCCGGATCGAGGAAGAGACGCAGACCGTCGCCACCATCACCATCCAGAACTACTTCCGCCTCTACCACAAGTTGGCCGGGATGACCGGAACGGCCAAGACGGAAGAGAACGAGATCCGCAAGATCTACGGCATGGACGTGGTGGTGGTCCCGACCAACCTCCCGATGATCCGCAAGGATCAGGCGGACGTGGTCTACAAGAGCGAGGAGCAGAAGTTCCGCGCCCTGGTGACGGAAATCCTCCAGAAGTACGTCAAGGGCCAGCCGGTCCTCGTCGGCACGCGCTCCATCGAGATTTCGGAGCGGCTCTCGGAGCGGCTCAAGATCGGGGAGCGGCTGCAGCTTGAGGCGCTGATCCTCATCCTCCGCGAGAAGCTCCTGACCACCAAGGGCATCTCCAAGGAGGATCAGGAGAAGTTCCACAGCCTCCTCAACACCAACCTGGACGACCTCCATATCCCCAAGCTCACGCCGGTGGCCAAGGCGCTGAACGTGCCGTTGGACGCGCTCCACCCGGACAACGTGGCTGAGTTGAAGCGGCTCCTGGAGATCACCGAGAACGAGGATAAGCTGGTCGAGGCGCTGCAGGACGGCATCACCCATGCCGTGCTCAACGCCAAGTACCACGAGCGGGAAGCGGAGATCATCGCGGACGCCGGGCGGAAGCACGCCATCACCATCGCCACCAACATGGCCGGCCGCGGGGTCGACATCATGCTGGGCGGCAAGCGCGCGGTGGATGATCCCGGCACCCCCACCGAGGTGCTCCTCTCCAGCGGCATCAAGAAGGTCTACCCCAGCCCGGAGAGCGCCGAGGTGGCGCGGCTGGGCGGCCTTTCAATCATCGGATCGGAGCGGCACGAGAGCCGCCGCATCGACCGCCAGCTCCGGGGCCGCTCCGGCCGCCAGGGCGATCCCGGCGAGACCCGGTTCTACCTCTCGCTGGAGGATGAGCTGTGGCGCCTCTTCGGAGACCGTGGCAAGTGGGCGATGATGGGCTGGCCGGACTACGAGCGGCTGGAAGCGCGCATCCTCAGCGGCGCTATCGAGCGGGCGCAGCGGAAGGTCGAAGAGCACAACTTCGGCATCCGGAAGCACACGCTGGAGTACGACGACGTGATGAACGTCCACCGGGACGTCATCTACAAGCAGCGCCGCGAGATCCTAGAGGGCGCGGACCTGCGCGACATCATCCTCGATCACACCTACGGCATGGTTGAGGACGCGGTCGCCCGGCACTGCGGCCCCGAGTCGCCCCAGGAAGAGTGGGACCTCCGCGGCCTCTACGACGAGCTGGACCTGCTCTTCGACCTGGCCCTCGCGTCTCGGCCGTCGGACCTTGAGGACAAGAGCCGGGATGAGCTGGTGGAGTACCTCTACGGCATCGCCGAGGAGCGGTACGGGGCCAAGGAGAAGGATCTGGACGAGTCCGGCGTGGACATCCGGGAGGCGGAGCGGCAGATCGCGCTCCAGGTGATCGACGGCAAGTGGGTCGAGCACCTCAACTCCATGGAGTACCTCCGCGAAGGCGTGTGGATGCGCGGGTTCGAGCAGAAGGACCCGCTGGTCATCTACAAGAAGGAAGCCTTCGACATGTTCAACCAGCTCCTGGAGAGCATCCAGGATGACATGGTGAACTGGATGTTCCACCTGGTGGTCCGGCCGCAGGCCCCGCCGCCGCGCCCCCGCATCATGCAGCCGATCAGCGAAGAGCTGGAGCCGGTGGGGACCGGGAGCAACGGCTCCAACGGTGGGTCGTCGGTGAAGCCGGTCAGCACCGGTCCCGCAAGGCGCCCGGTGGGATCCGCAAGCTCCAGCAGCACCGTCGGCCGCAACGACCCATGCCCGTGCGGCAGTGGGAAGAAGTACAAATTCTGCCACCTGAAGACCGGCGCACTTTAGGGGCAGCACTTGATGTCGAGGTTCTATCGTTCAATGTATGAGGAAGGAGGCGCACCAAAGGTTGGCTCTAGTTCGTGCTGCCTTGGTGTGCGTCTCCCAGAAACGAGTAAGACCTGCGATATTGCACCCGACAATCACGGCATTGTGCATCCTATTACAGGGGGGATGTCAGTGGCCCCAACGATTGTGACCCTACTCGAAAAGGTCCCGGGTTTTATTCCCGCGCGCTTGCGCTCACATGCGAAGAACGTCGAGCTACCAAGTCGGTTGAGACTGCTTCTTGGAAGAGCCGCTGGGAAGAACTCGTTGCGGCTATGGGGGTATGGTGATGGGCACTTTACGAATGGTGCGCTAGGAGATTCGCTGACACTGAGAGTTGAGAGTTCAAATCACGGTCTGGTTGAGCCAGCAACGGCAATGTCAGTAGCAGATTACCTAGAGTGCCTTGCCAATACTAGGCCGCGTTGGACGGATGCTGAGTCAGCCATAGTGGAAGTGCCGAAATGCAATTGATGTTTTTCCGCAATCCAGCCTACGTAATCGCGGAGGCCAGCATGATCCAGTTGCATCGGCTAATCAGGGCGGAAGCCGATGAGATTGATCGAGCTGATCGCCTTCGATCCACTATGTCTGATTGCACAGTTCGGATGAGCCCCGAGGAGCAAGACCGAATTGGCGGGATTTCCGGCGATCTTTACGCAATAGTTGACGATGAGGTCTTTATCGAAACCGACGACGAAGAACAATCAAAGAAGGTGTTGAATGAGTTAACTCAGGCCGTTGGGGAATCCAGATGGGCATCAGTGATCGAACTACTCAGGTATCGACCTTCAGACAGCCCTTGGGAAACAGTAAATGCAGGTCGGTCGCTCGCCTATGGAATGCTTGGGCATTACAACGTTGCCCTTGAGTTTATCGAAGAGGGACTTAAACGCAACAGTGAAAGTGTACACTTCCGGTATCAGCTCTTGTGGTGTTTGGGTGAGTTAAATCTGACATATCAAGCAATCCAAAGAGCCAAATCTTTTCATGTTAGTGGCGTTGATGATTTGTATTGGATCATTAAGCTAGCAGATGTTCTTGCGAGTTACAGCCCAGTAGTTGAGCAGCCTGAACTTCGACGACAGTATTTCTCTTCCGTTGTAAACTTTTTCAATCAAGTTTTTATGAGAAAGAGTGATTTTGCGGCACTTGAGCCACGTCTCCGATCGAATGCACTTGCTCGCCTAGGCCTGTGTCTCGACATGGTTGATCTACACGTCGAGGCGGCTTGCGCTCTCGAGGCGGCTTTGCAATCAGGCGGACTCAGCGACATTCAAAGAGAGTTCATACTCGAGCGCACTAAAGCGGTACGGGCTTCCGCGCATAAAGATATTAACAGAGTCGTTTACACCAATATGGATATTAATGCATTTAAGCTATCCCGGCCCATGTACGGAGTGCATCGCAACCAACTCCGGGTGCCCGCTTCCGAAGATTATGGGACAACTGTCATTAATGCGTCTAGCACCTCGAATCGGGCGGTCCCGTCGTTCGGGCTGGATGATAGTCTGGCACTTCAAGTCGCGTCACTGTCGCCTCAACGGCTCTTTGGCCAAGCTTACCACGCCTGTGTGGCCTAGCGAGGCATCATCAACAACAACGAGTCGCTCGCTGCCTAGCTCGGCAACCTGTCCCATCTGTTCGTGCTAGATTTCGAGGCAAACAATGTGTCCTGACGACAAGAATGGCCCTGAAGACGCACCGGTCTACGCCGTCTCCTACCCGCCGGCGATGTATGCGGGAGAGATCCTGCAGAACCGCACATTCGCGAAAGCGATGGGTTACGAGTGGCTGCACGACGAAGACACCGACTTTGTGCGGACCTTCCGTGAGCAGGTGCAGCGTCAGTCCGAAATGTACCAGCGGTGGCTCGACGGCGGCGACCCCGCTCCATCGGACAAAGGTGCAGAACCTGACAGGTCGGCCAAGAGATAATCATAAGAACTGCGGAACGCAAGCTCACCGGCGCGAGGTAAGGATTCGGCCTGCTGCAGTTTATCCCAGATAGAGACACGCAGTCCCGGATGCCCCCAAATTCGACTCCGCGCAGGTTTATACGCGGCTCAAGAAAGTACGAAACGCACGCTCATAGCAGTCAAAACCAAAGCTCCAGTACTCCCTACAATACTCTTGCTCGTCACGGGCTGCCGTATGTCGAATAATCTCGCGTGGCTCACTGATCCCGTGGCGGCGAAGCATAGTTGCGCTGGGTACTTCACCAATGAACATCGCTTGAACCACACAAGTGTCGCGGGTCCCGCCCGTAATGCGCCCCGTCTCCGTGTCGATAGCAGCTGCCGCGAGTGCACGGGTGACCGTTTCGACTGCACTTCGATCAGCAAAGCGCAACCAAGATTCCGGACTACGCCGTTTCAGGGCGGCGGCAACCTGCTCTTCAGTGACACCGCGAGAACCTTGGGAATGTACTTCGCCGAAGGCTTGGAGAACATTCACAGCTTCCTCTGAGTCTAAAATGTGCCATCGGTTTTGTAACTGTCTGGGTATAAGAACGGTTTCGGACGTGCTATGATTGCAATCCCTAACCCAGGCTAGCCGCAACGCCCGTTCGACTACGGACATGCGAGAGTGCGCCCGACGCCAGTACTTTGCGTAAGCCGAGCGCGCCTCCGGTGACTTCTCGCAGTAGTTGATGAACTGGTGGAACGGCTCCGAGGTGATTCTCGCCAACGAAAGAAAACGTGGAAGCTCGATCCTTTCGATCAGTTCCGCGTCACCGGTCCTGTCCCGCGCGCGACGAGCCATCGCAAGAATTGCTGCCGCCACCGTTGCGGGTGGATAGGGAACCCAACCGCTGGGCTGGAAAACGTATCCCCGTTTGTCGCACTCATCAGAGAACTCGCGGTAGGCGCAAGTAATCCTGATTGCATCCGCTTCAGGAACGACACCAGCCCGTGTCAACTGAAGTCGGATGAAGGTCTCCACAACTTTCATGATAGCTCGTGACGGATGGATGTCAGGTCTCCGCCATTTGGAACAAATCGTCCATTAGGCTCGGTTGATTCCAATCCAGCGGGGCGTCACGTACCCAACGTGTTTCTTCGCTCGACTCGAAACGCAACGTCGCATTCGTAGGCTCGGGCAATTCCTCACCTTCCCCGATGGCTCCCGTAGCGTGAGAGCCTGCCTCCGTTACCAGCCACACCCGACCGGAGCAGTCGGTATACTCGACGCTAGCACCCATCGTGATCTCCACCCAGCGGTTGGGCTCGCAGAGTTCTGTCGCATAACCCCGAGGACGCCCTCCATCTCGCCCACATTGCCACACGTTCACGCGCCCCGTTGCCAGAATGGCAAATGTTAAGTCCTGCAAACAGGGCGGTTGAACTGATGATAGCCCTTGGGGCCGCAGGTGATCTTCTTATCGCCGTGTTCAAAACCCACGTGATGGGCACCTCCCTCTGGCCCCTCGGCAACAAAACTATCCTGAACACCCGCGCAGGTGCAGACATGAAAAAGCAGTTCCTTAGCAGCCTCGTAGTACTGGCTGCCTGAGCTGGCAGTAGACCCTTTGGCGTAAGCTGGATAACGTTCCTCAAGCCGACCGATCACATTTTCGATATGCATATGGCCCCGCACTGTTACACGATGCGCCATGCCTCGTTGGCAAGGTCATGGGCGATAGGAACTTCCACCAAGTTGATTAGTCAGAAACCAAAAGTGGTTCATTCAGTAGTTGTCGGGATCGATGCCGCCATCCTGCCGGTCATCTGGCTTTTCATGGAGTTCCACGCTCTCGGGCTCGTCCCGGTCACGCGCACGCCTCACGGCTGCCGCTTTCTCAACGATTCCCTGTGCGTGTTCGTGCGTGGTATGATCCTCAGACAGCGGCGGCACTACTCGTCCCGCTGCGACTCTGAGGAGTGTTCCATGCTTGAGGATCTGAGAAAAGAAGTTACAGCTCTCTCCGAAAAGGTGAGTGAGCTGGGGAGGCATCTTTGACGTCTCCGGAAAAGATGCGCGCGTAGCCGCCCTCCGTGACGAGAGCGTCCATCCCGGGTTCTGGGACGACACGGAGCACGCCCAGGCCGCCATGCAAGAGCTGGCGCGCCTGGAAGAAACCACCGTTCCCTGGCAGGAGCTCCGTCGGCGTCTGGACGATGCTGCGGAGATGCTGGAGTTCGCTGCGGAGGAGGAGGACCCCAGCGCCTACGCCCAGGAGGTCCGTTCCCAACTGGCGGAACTGCAGGTCATCTGGGAACGGCTGGAGATGACGGACATCCTCTCCGGCCCGCACGATGGTGCCAACGCCTACGTAGAGATCAACTCCGGCGCGGGCGGGACGGAATCGTGCGACTGGGCCTCCATGTTGCTGCGGATGTACCTCCGCTACTGCGACAAGGCGGGCCTGAAGGCGGAGATCACGGACGAGGTGCCTGGAGAAGTCGCAGGCGTGAAGAACGTGACCCTCCATGTGCGCGGACCCTACGCCTACGGCAAGCTCAAATGCGAGCACGGCGTCCACCGCCTGGTGCGGATCTCCCCCTTCGATGCGCAGAAACGGCGGCACACCTCCTTCGCCAGCGTGGACGTGATCCCGGAGATTGAGGAGGTCGAGAACGTGGAGATCAACGCCAAGGAGATCCGCATCGACACCTACCTCTCCAGCGGCGCGGGGGGCCAGAACGTGCAGAAGAACGAGACGGCCGTTCGGATCACCCACATCCCCACCGGCATTGTGGTGGCGTGCCAGAACGAGCGCTCGCAGCTTAAGAACCGCGAG
Source organism: Actinomycetes bacterium (assembly GCA_031426395.1). Classification (GTDB taxonomy): domain Bacteria; phylum Armatimonadota; class SYMT01; order SYMT01; family SYMT01; genus JANPLG01. The sequence goes on along the minus strand of JANPLG010000014.1, from coordinate 25,717 downwards.
TTCGCGATGAAGGTGCTGAAGTCGAAGCTGGCGGAGATTGAGCGGAAGAAGCAGGAGGACCAGCTCACCCAGCTTCGGGGCGACGTCCGTTCCATCGAGTGGGGGAACCAGGATCGCTCCTATGTCTTCCAGCCGTATACTCTGGTGAAGGACTACCGCTCCGGCTACGAGACCGGGAACATCATCGCGGTGATGGATGGGGAGATCGAGCCGATGATCAGCGCCTACCTCCAGAAGACCCGCAGTCATGGCAAGTAAGGAGGCCGTAGTCCAGCCCTACAGCGTTGGGCGCGCGCCCGGTGTCAGCCGGCGCAATCTGCTGCTGGGTGGCGCAAGCGTGGTAGTGGGCGGTCTGGCCGCCAACTTCCTGCTTCAGCCCCCTGCACGCGTCCCGTTCGACAAAGAGTTAGCCTGGGCGCACCTGACGAAGCAGGTCGACTTCGGGCCGCGCGTGGCGAACACGGATGGGTGGGAAGCGTGCCGGAAGTACCTGGTCGACACGCTCACGCCGCTGGCCTCGCGCGTGGAGGAGCAGCGGTTCACGCGGACGGTGCGCGGCAAGAAGCTGCGGATGGCGAACATCATCGCCCGCTTCCCGGCGGCAAGTCGGTCCGCCAGCGGAAAGGCGATCCTGCTCTGCGCCCATTGGGACACGCGCCCCACCGCTGACCAGGAGTTCGAGCCGGCGCGCCAGAAGGTGCCGATCCCGGGTGCCAACGACGGTGCTTCGGGCGTGGCGGTGCTGCTGGAAGCGGCGCGGCTCTTCAAGCAGACTCCACCGCCGGTCCCCGTGATGATCGTCCTCTTCGACGGCGAGGACTATGGGTACTTCGAGCAGGGGGAAATGTTCTACGGCTCCAAGCACTTTGCCGCCAACCTGCCGGCGGACGTGCCCCGCCGGGGGATCCTGCTGGACATGGTCGGCGACAAAGACCTCCGCATCCCGCAGGAGGGCCACTCGGTCCAGGCGGCCAGCGAGGTGGTGGACGAGGTATACGCGGTGGCGCGGGATGTCGGCGCGGGGCGCTACTTCCCGATGGAAGCTGGCACACCGATTGAGGACGACCACCTTCCGCTCATCGACCGCGGCCTGAAGGTGATCGACCTCATCGATTTCAACTACGGCCCCAACCACGGCTGGTGGCACACCCGGGAGGACACCCCGGACAAGTGCAGCCCAACATCGCTCAAGACCGTCGGCGACGTGGTCACCGAATGGGTGTATCGCAAGGGGAAGAAGTAGCCCGTCCCGCCGACCCGGGTGTCCCAGAAGCCGAAGTGATTCGCGCTGACCTGACCTCCGCCAGCAGTCGGTTCAACTGACGCCGGGTCTCCTGCGCCGTTTCAGCTTGCGAGCTTCCGTCCAGCGCGGAGTAGGCCGGCGCCCGCAGATCCGTGACGAATCGCGTTTGGAGCAGCCGTTCGCAGGCGGTGCGGAGTCGATCGTCAGGGGTATTGCGGGCGGTGCGGCGCAGGATCGGCTCCACGAATCGGCCCTGAGACCGGAGCTCGAGGAAGCCCTTCGCCTGATTCGCGGCGTCGGATGCAAGCAGGTTGCGGACGGCGTTCACGGCCCTCGCTTCTCGGTCGCCGGTGAGCAGTTCGAGGCGACCAACCATCACCCGCACGGTCTCGACCGGCTTCGGGCTTGCGGTCAGCGGGATGTAGCGATCCGTCCACGCCTGGGGCAGCACGTAGAGCACCCGCGTCCCTTCGCTCTGGAAGTAGCTGGTCTTCCACGTGTTGACCATGGCGCGCGCTTCCTTCCCGTAAAGGCCGGACTCCGTGAGCTTCCCGGCAAGCTCATTCGAGATACGCTGGGTGACTTCCGCAACGGGACGCGCGGCGCTCATGGTCGGAAGCATCTCCGTCAGCTCCTGTCCGGGACGCAGTTCCGGCACGTAACGGTAGACGGCGCGCCCATTCTCCACTCGCAGGATGAAGAGATGCCGCAAGCTGCCATCCCAGGAATTGGCAGCTCCCGACGCGTCGCGGGGACCGGTCACGGAGAGGGTGCCGCCCTGGCTCTCCGTCCATTGAAGCGGCAACGGGTTGGTCCCAAGCCCGCGATAGAAGAGGAACCGCTCGTACTCATCGCGGGGACCCGTCTTGGTGGTGTGCTGGGTCCGCACGTAAGCCGCGTCGACCTGCCGGGAGTAGCGCCAGAGCGCATCCCCCTCAACGGGCGGCAGCTTTGGGGCGGGACCGCTCTCTGCCGGGATGACATCCGCCTGCCACCGGATCCGTCCGGTGCCCTGGGGTGCGGCCCCGAGGGTGGCCGGGCCAACGGCGTTAGGGGTGAGCGCGGACGCCTGCGGATACCATTGTGTCCAGGTGCCCTTGGGGAAGCCAACCTCCACGGTCACCTTTTGCCGGCGACCCGTGTAAAAGTAGATCACCGGCGTTTCGCCCTTGGTCAGGATGGCCGGCAAGCGTAGTTGCTCACGACTACGAGCGTGGACGAACGATGGGAGGGCATGCTCTTCGTGATACATTCCGTCCAGCGTGACGCCATCCGCTCCCTGCATCGAGAGAAACGTGCCCCACTCATGGAGCACCAGGTCATTCACGGGTGCCGCCTTACCGGCGGGAGATGCCGCTGTAACTGCGGCCCCCACTGCGACACTGGTCAATCCCACGGCCCAACCGACCGTCCGTATTGCGGCTCGAATCCTCATCGTCTCCACCCTCCGGCGCATTTCGCGCCCCAAAGAGAAGCCAGCCACCCCGCGGTGAGCGGGCTTGTGTTTGTTCGAAAGGTGTACGCTTGGGAATGGGTCTGCGTGACGTAATGCGGAGTCGGATTTCGAGTTGAAGTGCGGGGCGAGTGAAGACAAAGGCGGACAACCTCCCGCCACCAGCCAACCGATGTCTCAATTCGAAATTCGAAATCCGAAACTCGAGATTGTGTGACCGGTCAGGGAACGGGCAGGCCCGTGATGCGCAGCGGCTTTGCATTGGCCTGAATCGGCCGACGGGTGAGGGTGACCGAGGCACCCGTGGGCCGCTTCCCCACCGGGAGCGTGAAGTAAAAGGTCGCGTCGACGAAGGGGCCGTAGGGTGCCTTCTTGATCGCGGCGGAGGGGTCGCGCTTCAGCAGTGCGGAGAGCAGCGGTGTGGTGCCCCCGCCCTCCAGGATGAGCCGACCGGAGAGGTCGACCGTCCGGTCATACAGGTCAGCCTGATTGGAACGCCACCGGAGAATGAACGCTCGGGTCGGCGGCGCGCCTGTTCCCGGAGAGCGGTAGACGCGCGCATCCACGGGTCCCGCCTTGGATGTGAAGCGACCGCTGGGAGGGAGCGACGGAGCTTCGTATTCGCCTTCCTCGAAGCGGACCACGGTGACGGACCAGCCGTCGCCGGCGCGCTCCTGCGCGGTGCTCCCTTGGGCCAGTCCGTTCAGCCGAAGTTCCACCGCATCCGCGTTCTCAAGCCGCGGCAGGTTCGCCTCCAGGGCGATGGTTTTCACCGGGGGCGACGGCATGCTGAAGCCTAACGTGAATCGAAGCCGCTCCGGATCTTCCGGCAAGGCCCCCCCGCGCAGCCAGCGGCAGTGCAGGCGCTGCTTGCCGGCGAGCACGGTGAAGTCCTCGCGCATTGGTTGGACGCGGCGGAGGCGCACGGGGCTTCCACCACTGATCTCCACGGTGAGTGTCAGAAACTTCTCGCGGCCACGGGAGAGGTCGACGCTCTGCGCGATCTCCATCACCGCGAGGCGAAGCGTGTCCGAACGCTCCTGCGCAAGGGCCGGGCTCGATGAACCAGCAATGAGCACCCCGCCAGGCATTGCATGTAAGAGCAATGCCGCAAGGGTGGACCGGAGTCGTTTCGGTCGCCGGTTGATAGCGATGTCGATGTTCATGTTCTACGGTTGCGGAGGAGGAGCGATCATCACCTGCCGACCCGTGCGCTCATCGTCCACCACCACCAGCAGTGGCTGTGCTGCGAGATCTGTGCGGGACGGGGGGGCCTGGTAAGCGCTTGCTAACGGAAGTTGCGGAGCCAGGCGTGTTTCGCGGTTGGCGGTCACGGCCCAGATCGCCAGAGCCGAAGCCGCCATCGCCGGAGCCGCGAGAAGCCAACCGCGGGAACGGGTTGCGCTGCGACGTTCTTCCTCTCGGAGCCAGGCCACGGCCTGGGGACCGGAGGGCAGCGGAACGGCAGGAGCCGGATCTGCCCGCACGGCCTGCGTGATGCCGGCCAGGAGGTTCGCTTCGCGACGGCAGGTAGAGCAGGCTGAGAGGTGCCGTTCCAGCGCCTGGGATTCCACAACGTCGAGTTCCCCGTCGCGGCGCTGCCAAATGCGCCGAGTGGTCAGCTCCACGCAACTGGACGCGCCTTCATGTCGTGAACGAATGAATGGCAACCGCACTGGCCTCATCCCTCCCACCAGTCCTTAAGCAGCACTCGGAGCGCCTGCCGGGCGCGGTAGGTCCGCGCCCGCGCCGCCTGCTCCGTGCATCCCAGCACGCGACCGATCTCGGCGTAATCCAACTCCAGGTACTCCTTCAGGACGATGGCCGACCGCTGCTCTTCCGGCAGCCGTGCCAGCGCCGCCCGAACTTGCTCGCCCGTTTCCCAGGCTTCCGTGCCGTCAGATTCAATTCCCCACTCCGCAACAAGCGAAGTCTCCCGGGAGAAGCGGCGATGGAAGCGGAGCCAGGAACTGCGCCGACGCAGCTCCCCCAGCGCCAGATTGCGGGCGATGGTGTAGAGCCAGGCCGTGAACCCGCTCCCCACGCGATAGGCGGCTCGGCTGCGATGGACCCGGAGGAAGGTCTCGCCCAGCAGGTCCTCGGCGAGCGCACGCTCGTTGACGAGGTGGCAGATGAACCCGAAGAGGCGGACTTTGTGACGGTCGAACAGGGCTGCCAGCGCATCGGAGTCACCCGCGGCCACGCGCCGCATGGCCTCGTCGTCCGCCGAGAGGGCGTGCGATACGCTGCTGCTGATTGGGAAAGGCTCGTGGGCGCCGGGGAGCATTGCGGCCTGCAGGGTGCGCATAACCTATGCAGTACGCTTGGGCGACACCGCGCGTGACGCTGGGATGCAAAGAATGTTCGCCACAGCCCGAGAGATAGCTAACCAGCCGGCAAGCCTCGCACGGAGGATGTGCGTTTCCTGAATGCGAATTCTCAACAGGATTTGCTTAGACGTGATCCGATCCATTCGCCCTCCTGAGGCACGATGCAGAACGCTTCGTCATCCTTTTCTTCCGCTTCCACTGACCCATCCGCAGACCCTTCCGATGCCCAGGAAGGTAAAGCGCGCGTAGACCTCCAGCCCATTCTCGACGGCTGGGACTACGAGGACGACGCGGGCCTTCAGGCCAGGAAGGTACTGCGGGAAGACGGCTCGTCGTTCATCCAGATTCGCGTGGAGCTGGGCGTGCTTCAACTGGAGATGGAGGGTCGACCCGATGGGACGCGCCCGCATGGGTTTCCCTCGCTCCTGGACCACTACCGGGCTGAGGCGGAGGCGCACCGTCGGCGCACCGGCTGGTACGAGGAGTTCGAGCTCACTCCCCGAGACTGCAGCCGCCTGCGAAGCGAGTGCCTCCAGTACTACCACCGGCGCATCGCCCACCGGACCCTGCGGGAGCACCTTGCGGCCGTGGCGGATGCGGACCACAACCTGGCGATCCTCGACTTGATCAAGGCGTTCGCGAAGGACCTTGAGGACCAGCAGGCGACCGAACAGTTCCGGCCGTTCATTCTCGCGCACCGCTTCGAGTGCCTCGCGCTTCACTGCATGGAGCATGAGGATGGTCGCGGTGCCCTGCTGGAGATCGACCGCGGGATGGCGCGAATCCGGGAGGCGTTCGCCGCCCAGGAGCGGCCCAGCGAAGCCGAAACCAGCGTGGAGCTGGGAATCCTCGCTGGGCTGCGCCGGAAACTGATGAAGCGACGGCAGAACAGTTCCCGGCACCGCCTGCAGATTCTGCTGGACGAGGCGCTCCGGCGCGAGGATCCAGACCGCGCGGCTGACCTGCGAGCGCAGCTCCGGTCGCTGGAACAGGGCGACTGAGGAAGGGCCGGCGCGTCGCCAACCCCCCCTAAGGGCACCGGCTTACTTGAGCAGCGGCTGCGAGAAGCGCTGGTTGACCTGAGCGCACACTTCTTCAAAGTAGGCGCGCCGCTCCTCGTTCTGGTCACCGAGGACTTCCAGCACGATGCCGGGGTCCACTACCCCCACAATCTCCGAGATCATCTTCACCAGCCCCGTATCGCAGCGGCGGATGACATCTTCCGGCGTCTCCAGCCCGCCCTGCCAACAGGTGGGCCGGTCCCAGAGCGGAACATCGTCGCTCCCCTCTCCGAACTCGAAGTTGTAGGTCCAGAAGAGGTGGTAGACCACGTTGTTCACGCACTCCCACGGTACGGAGGGGTCGGTCTCCTCATACCAGCGGTGAAGCCGATCCTTGGCTTCCTTCAGGGAGATATCCTCGCCCTGGGCTTTGGCGTCGTCAAAGATGCGGCAGAGGGTCTGCGTGATCCGGTAGCGATCCGCCATCGGGACGTAGCGGATGCGGCGCATCCGGAGGGCCGTGACGTAGCGCTGGGTGGGCGTCTGCGCGCCCGGGGCGAAGCTGCCGGACGAGGGTTCCGGAAGGGCCTCGATACTGTGCTCCGCAGGCGACCCACGCTCCGCCACCAGCACATCGGCACGAGGCTCTGACCGGCCGACACGGAACCACTCCCGCAGTGATAGGAGCAGGTCCAGGAAGGTGTCGGCCCCGTAGCTTCCCTCCTGGAAGTCACGGATCTCCTCCACGAGACGCGCGCGAAGGGCCATCCCACGGACGGGGACCCGCTGCGGAGCCTCTGGGTCCGCACCCGAACCCTGCAGCCGCCGGGCAGCCCGCCGGATGGCGTCGACCAGTTCCTCCCGCACAAGCGGCCCCTGGTCGGAGACTGGCGCCTCTGCATGTCCGTTCCGCGCATCGAGCATCCGCCGCAGGTTTATCTCCGAGATGGTTCCTCGCTCCGCGATGAAATGCTCGGAGCCGTCCAGAGGCTGGCCGTAGAGAACGACATCCTCATGGGCGTGGAGAAACGCGAGGAAGGAGGGGTGCCCTTCAGAGTGCTCGTCCCAGGCCGGGTCCATGCGCCGCATGGAGGTGGCCACCGCGGAAGCCTTCAGTGGTGTTCCAGGCGGCGGCATTCCCGGCAGGCCCTGGCGGTCGGTCATCCGCCGCACGGTTGCCAGGAGCAGGGATCGGCCGTCGCGGCGCTGGCCGCTGGGCGTGTCCGGCGACTCGTCTGCCAGCCAATCCGCCACCTCCTCGTAGAAGGTGTAGTGGTCACAGCTCTTGACCAGGTACTGGCTGCTGCTGAACTTGAGGCCCACGCCCCGCACGGTCTTCCCGTTCTCGCGCAGCTTGTTGACCAGCGAGAGGAAATCGCTGTCTCCGGAGACCAGGACGAAGTCGGTGATCTCCGGGAAGCGGAACACGGTCTCCACGGCATCAATGGCGATGCGGATGTCCGCCCCGTTCTTCCACCCTTCGCGGTCTCGCGAGGCGGCGAACACCTGCACCGGCTCGATGCTGTTCTGGAGGAGGTCACTTCGGTAGTCCTTGAAGTACGACCAGTCGCCATAAGCTCGCTTCACCAGCAAGCGTCCGTGCTGTTCCAACTCGTCAAGAATGGCGCGTAAATCGACCCGCTCCTCCAGATGCCGTTGACGAACTCCACGGGCTATGTTCTCGAAATCGACGAAAAGAGCCATTTTCCGCTGCATCAATACACTGCTTTCTAGAATGCGAATGGACTTGCAATATCTTCATCCCGGTTTCCAGGGCGCTTTGGTTGTCGACGCCCGGCCGTGAACGACGGACCGAGCGCGCAGAAGCGTCGCTCCCGGGGAGCGTGGAGGACACGAGCATTAGTCTAACCTCCAGTTCGCTGGGAAGGACCGGACACTCGATTGCGGATTGCGGATTGCGGATTTCGGATTTCGGGTGCGGGTTGGCTGAAGGCGTCAGGACAGTCCCGTCTCTCCATCGCTCCATCTCGATCTGACCGACCGGACGCCGGAGGGCAAAGCGGGCGCAGTCTCGGCCACGGAGCGTAGGGCGGGCGCTCTGTCGCCGCCCCGCCTTCGTGGCGGTACCTGTTGCGTCAGGCGGGACCAGCCCTGGACGCTCGCGCGGCCTTCTCGTCGATGACGGTTCCTTCACCGGAGACGAGGGACACACGGGACGACCCACCCTACAACCGGCTGACCGGTCGGTGAATCGTAGCCCCTCCAACCCCTAACTCCCGTTGCAACCTGATGCTGGCAAAGCGCGCTTACTTCGGCGCTTCGCCCGGCAGCTTGTCTGCCTTGATCAGATCCACATACTTCGTCTTCTTGTCCGAGCTCACCAGCCCTTCCACCTTTTTGAGCGCGACCAAAGTCTCATCGTTGGAGGCGTTGGCCTTACCCAGGACCTTGGCGAGGTCGGCACCGTAGGGGTTGCGCAGGGCCTTGCTGGCGCCCATGTGGCAGAGGTTGCAGCCGGCCTTGTCCAGGGTGCTGCCTGGCTTCACCTGGTAATTCTGCGCGAACGCCTGCTTGTAGGGAGGCCGGGCACTGGCCGCAGTGGGCAGGATCACTGCGGCGGCCGCGAGGGCCAGGATGAGAGTGGGTCGCATGGTGCTGATGTTCCTTGATAACAGATGATGGCGTGAGGCCGGAAGGCAGGCACACCCTTGATAACGCTTCGGGGGCCGCATGGTTGCCGGGTATCGCCCCGTTAGCTTCCGTCCCGGCCACCTCCTCCCCGTTGGAGCGAGCAAGGCACCGAGCGGGATTCAGAGCCGATGGGCAGCGCGTAATCTGTCGCTCAAGGATTTGAGGACGGACTGTTGTCCTGGTTCAGCTCATTCCGGCGCTCTGCTGCCACCCGGCAGATCCGGTGACGCGCCAGCGGAATGTCCATCAGATGCCGATGGAAGGCACGGGCGGGCAGTTCCAGCACGCGCACCTCGTCCACGGCGCGGACGGTGTCGGTGCGGAACGCCTCATCCAGCAGCGCGATCTCACCGAAGTAGTAGCCCGGGCCGTGCTCGCCTAAGCTTCGCGCTCTTCCGTTGGCCTCCCGGGAGACGGTGATTCGGCCTTCGATCACCATGTAGAAGGTCTGCCCCGGTTCCCGCTGGGAGACAATCTGCGCGCCGGAATGATAGGCGCGCTCCCGGCTGAGCTGCGAGAGCGCCACCAGTGTGTCGAGGCCCAGTTCTTCTGCGGTGACGGCCCGCCACCAGTTGCGGGTGCGGTAAAGCCGCTCCATGCTCTTCGCGATGCCCGTGTCCCGGACGAAGGCCTGGAAGAGATCCTCCGGGATGTGGAGCAGCCGCGTCCAGGTGGCGGTGGAGAGCAGCTTTAGATCCGCGACCGCCGGAATCAGGCTCGGGTGGAACACGTCGCCGCGCTGGAGCAGGTACGCGTCCGATTCGCCGTCAAGCAGGGTCATGGAGCCGGAGAGCACCACGAAGGCACCTTCATAGTGCGGGATCGGCTGCTCCGGCGGGTCGATCACCTCGCCGCCGTACAGCAGCCCCAGGAGCCACCGCTCCGCGACCCCCCTGAGGACCGGGGACCCGAAGAGCGCCATCGCCTCTTCTGGCGAACGGATGGCGCGCGGAATCAATTCCACCACGGTACCCGGTTCTGCGGTGGGCAGGATGGGACGGGCGAACTCCGGCACGTGAGTGACCATGAGCTGGCACCCGCCGCTGTGCGAGACGAGTTCCGACACTTCCTGCGGGTCAGGGTGGATCGGCCCGCCGCCCGCGTCCGCCACAATCACGTCCGCGCCGTCGTAGGTGTGCTGGATGAAGTGGTAGCGCTGCGGCGAGATCACCTTCTGCTCCAGAAGCGGCTCCAGTTGCCGACCCCAGAGAGTGTCGCCCGGCATCCTGATGTGCTTGCCGTCCATGCTTACGTCTACGCCCAGGGTGGGCAAAGTGTGGACGCTGTACCAGGTGCGGATCTCCGCGCCGAACCAGTGGAGCGGGTCGCCGAAGCCGTTCATGCCGGGCTGGAGCGGGACCCACTTGAAGAGGCGCACCACTTCCTTCTCGGGGCAGTCCAGAAGGGCGGAGAGACGGGCCACCAATCCGGCCATGACGGGCGGACTGGTCAGGACGGTGACCGGGCGCCGGCCGACCAACTGCCCAATTGCGTTGGCATGGTCCTCGTGGTTATGCGTAATGAGGTAGCCAAGGATATGGTCATCCTCAATGCCGAGGCGGCGCAGGTGGTCCCCCAAGTAGGGCGTGCCGTCGATGATCAGCGCCTGCCCGTTGATCCAGACGATGAAGCAGCTTCCCCACTCCGCGCCGGAAAACCCGCTGGCGCTACCGATGATCTGCAGGCCGAACTTGGGGCCGTGGACGGGCGTGTCAACATCCGCGAAGTACAGGGGAAGCTGCTCCCGGCGGGCGGCGGCATAGGGAACGGTGATGGCCTCCCCGTCCGCGCGGACCTCCAGCTCACCGGTGGGCAGAATCGAGAGGTGCGTGCCGTCGGGCAGGTCCAGCCCACCCTCGCTGAAGGTCACCACCTGCGCCATCTGGTCCAGCCGCAGCTTCGACACCTCGCCAGAGACCACCGTGGTCTCCACCAGCAACTGCCGACGGTGGTGCGCGGGCGTGCGAAAGGCGGCCATCTCCTGATCGGAAGGGCCGCGCAGCATGTGGCGGATCAGGTCCTCCACGCGCGCTCGCTGATGCGGCTGGCAGACCACAGTGAACGGGCGGCGCTCCTGCAAGCCACCCAGGCGGAACATGTGGTTGTAGAGCAGAAACTCGAAGCTGGCCTGGTTGATGCCGTAAGCGTAGAGCGGGTCGGGCGGCAGGACCACCACGGAGGGGAACGGAATCTCCCACAGCACCAGGATCTTCAGCGCTTCCGGCGGGGCCCCCACCATGATCGACCGGCCTGCGGGCAGGGAGACGAGATGGGCGCTATCGATGACCTGGATGGCTTTCATTCCCAAACGGCTCCGAGAACCGCTTGAGCCAGCAGGGGCAGTGACTGGCCGGGCGGCGGTGACATGCGAGGGTCAATTCCGATAGCGAGCGTGGGACACGGGTCGGGTCATGGGTCACCCGGTCTGCCGGCGACCCGCCTGACGTTCCGGCAGACGAACTTCGCGTGCTCCGGCACGGCAGTTCACCGTACCAGGTCCCCATTCCTTAACTTCCTGCTCCGGGAACCAAGCACGGTGTGGAGTTTGTCACACCTCCGTGGTCAGTTGCCCGCGTTCGTGGGAAAGGCAGGGGAGTCGAGTGCGGAGTGCGGTCTGCGAATCAGGGCTGGCTGCAACCCGATGCGGGTTCCTGCGAGCCATTGGTGGGTGCGGGCGGGACGCCCGCGCTCCTCAGGACGCTCGTGCGGCGACCGGACGAGGTGTGAATCGCGTCAGAAGATGCCAGCGCGGGCCACATCCTTGATGTTGAGGACCCCCACCGGCATGCCGTTCTCCCCGAGGACCGGGAGTTCCAGGCAGCCGGGTGGCTCCTGCATGATCCGCGCCGCTTCCGAGGCGAGGCGGTCCGGGGCGATGGTGCGTGGGCTTTGATTGAAGCGATCGCCGACCGGATGGTGGAAGGCACCCTCGTCAGCGAGCAGCAGGCGGCGGATGTCGCCGTCGGTCAAGATTCCCTGGAAGCGGCCGGTTTCGTCCAGGATGAAGGCGGTGCCGGACTGGGCGCGGGTGATGGTGAAGAGGGCGTCGTGAACGGTGGCGCCGGGGCCACAGACCGCCACGCGGTCGCCCGTTCGCATGAGGTCGGAGACGCGGAGCAGGAGGCGGCGGCCGAGCGAGCCGGCGGGGTGGAAGAGGGCATAGTCTTCCCGCGTGAAGCGCCGCACCCGCATCGCAGCCACGGCCAGAGCGTCCATGAGTGCAAGCATCGCCGTGGTCGAGGTGGTGGGAGCGAGGTTCAGCGGGCAGGCTTCGCGCTCCACGGAGACGTCCAGGATGAGGTCGGCGGCTCCGCTCAGGGTGGAGTCAGGCTTACCCGTGACGGCGATCAGGAGAACCCTCATCCGCTTCAGCGCCGGAAGGATAGCGGAGATCTCGTCGGTCTCGCCGCTGTAGGAGAGGGCAACGACCACATCGCCCGGGGTCACCATGCCGTGGTCGCCGTGGACCCCTTCCGCGGGATGGAGGTAGAGCGCGGGGGTTCCGGTGCTGGAGAGGGTGGCGGCGCTCTTCCGGGCGATAGCACCGGACTTGCCGATGCCGGTGACAACCACCCTGCCGCGCGATGCGACAATCGCCTCCACGGCGGCGGCGAACGGCGCCCCAAGCCGGTCCGCGAGGGCGAGGACTGCAGCTGCTTCCTGCCGCAGCACCTCACGCGCCGTTTCCAGCAGCTCTTCCGCAGCCACGGTCAGTCCTCCACCAAGACGGCCCGCAGCCGCGCGAGCTGGCGAAGCAGGGCGGTTGCCTGATCGATATCGAGCTGGGCCGCAGCATCGCTCTTCGCCTCGGCCGGGTGGGGATGCACCTCGATGAAGAGCGCATCCACTCCCACGGCCACCGCAGCCCGCGCCAGGTGCGGCGCGAATTCCCGGGTAGCGCCGGAATGGCTCCCTTGTCCGCTCGGCTGCTGCAGGCTGTGGGTCACGTCGTAGCAGACGGGGTGGCCGAGGGCGCGCATCTGCGGCAGGCTGCGGAAGTCGACCACCAGCGTGTTGTAGCCGAAGCTGACGCCCCGCTCGGTGAGCAGGATGCGCTGGCAGCCGCTCTCGTGGAGCTTGGCGACCACCTGCTTCATGTCCCAGGGCGCCATGAACTGCCCCTTCTTCACGTTCACCGCCCGCCCAGTCTCAGCGGCGGCCGCGAGGAGGTCGGTCTGGCGCGCGAGGAACGCGGGGACCTGGAGGATGTCGACCGCCTCCGCCAGGGCGGCCGCCTGGGTGGTTTCGTGGAAATCTGTGAGGACCGGGACGCCCAAGGCCTGGCGCACTCGCCCCAGAATCTCCGCGCCCGCCGCTAGGCCGGGTCCCCGGAAGCTGTGGATGCTCGTCCGGTTCGCCTTGTCGAAGCTCGCCTTGAAGACGTAGCCGAAGCCGAGCTCGCGGCAGACGGCCTGCATCGCGCGCCCGACTTCGAGGCAGCTTTCCTCACTCTCGATCACGCACGGCCCGGCGATCACCGTAAGGGCGGTTCCGCCTACGTGGACGTTGCCTATGTCAAAGGGGGTATTCGGGTGCATGACTTCTCTGGCGAGGTGGGATGCGATGGCGAATTCAGAATGCAGAATTCAGAATGCAGGCTACGCAAGGGGGCCGTGCGGGGCTCCGGGGATTTGCAGAGCGTGCTGATGCTGATACGACAACATTTCGCACGCGGGTGATCGGAGCAAGCCGTACTCTGCTTCCTAATCCTAATCTTAATCCTACTCCTACTCCGGCCCTGCACCTTTGCCGCAAGTTCAGGACCCTGCCTGCGTGGCAGCGTAGAGGCGGCGGACTCGCTCCAGGTCTTCGGGTGTGTCCACGCTGATCGCGCGGTCCTCGCCGGCCTCCTGCTTGGCGCGGACGACGTAGATCCGGTGGCCCGCCTCAAGTGCGCGGAGCTGCTCCAGCGCCTCGGCCTGCTCCAGGCTCGAAGGCGGCATGGCGGCGTAGCGGAAGAGGAACTCGCGTGAGTAGGCGTAGAGGCCGATGTGCTTCAGCCGGGGGGTTGTGGCGTGCTCCTGCGCGGACGCCCGGTAGTACGGGATAGGCAGCCGGGAGAAATAGAGGGCGAAGCCGACAGCGTCCGTGACGACCTTGACGACCCCCGGATCCTCAATGTCGCAGGGATCGCTGATGGGCACAGCCAGGGTGCTCATGGCGAGGCCGGGCTGGGAGCGGAACGGCTCCACCACGGCATCGATCTCGTGCGGATCGAGGAGTGGTTCATCGCCCTGGACGTTGACAATCACCTCGCCACGTAGCGCGGCCGCGGCCTCGGCGATGCGGTCGGTCCCGGATGCGTGGTTGTCGCGGGTCATCACGACATTTCCGCCAAACGCCTTCACGGCATCCTGGATGCGAAGGTCGTCCGTCGCCACCCAAACTTCGGCCAGCGAGGAGGCCTGGGCGGCGCGCTGGTAGACGTGCTCGATCATCGTTCGACCGCCGATTTCGGCCAGCGGCTTGCCGGGAAAACGGCTGGAGGCATAACGGGCGGGAATAATGCCGATCGCTCTCATCGCTCACCGTCTCGCAAGTGCTCCACGATGCGCGTGGTGGACCGGCCGGGGGTGAGCGGCAGGATCACCACCTCGCCGCCCAGGGAGCGGACCAGGGGCGCTTCCGGCAGTTGTTCCGCAGTGTAGTCGCCGCCCTTCACATGCACATCCGGGCGAAGCAGCTCGATGACGGTGTTGGGCACCGGCTCGTCAAAGAGAGTGACGTAGTTGACGCACCGTAGCGCGGCCAGAAGCTCGGCCCGCTCGTCCTCAGGCGTGATCGGCCGGTCAGGCCCCTTGAGCCGCTTCACCGAGGCATCCGTATTGAGGCCAATCACCAGCACGTCGCCCAGCTCACGCGCCTGCTGGAGATAGCGAAGATGCCCCACGTGGAGCAGATCGAAGCAGCCGTTGGTGAACACGATCCGCTTCCCCTCGGCCCGAAGCCGCTCTCTGAGCGCCGCAAGCTCCTGGCGATCAACGGTGCCAGATTGATCCCACGCGCTCACGCTGCCTCCTCCATGGGGGAGCCGTCGGCGACTGAGGACCGGACGCTGCCGGTATCCAGCGTCAGGCAGCGGTCATACAGCTCCAGCAGGCGTGCGACGGTATTGCCAAGCGCGTAGCGGGCGTTGATGGTTGCCCTGGCAGCCTTTCCCAGGCGAGAGGAGAGGTCCGCGTCGGTGAGCAGCTCACGGAGCGTGGCGACGGTAACGGCGTGGTCGTCCAGCGGCACCACGAGGCCACTCTCGCGATGCTTCACAACATCAGTCATTCCGCTGACATCGGTGACGACGGGAGGGAGCGCGGTGGCCATCGCTTCCAGCAGCGCGTTGGAGAGGCCCTCCCAGCGGGAGAGGAGCGTGAAGAGGTCGGCGGCCTGCATGCGTCGGGCAACGGCGTGCGGAGGCACCTGCTCGAAAAACTGGACGCGGTCAGCACCGGGGCCGTTGCGGGCCAGCTCGTGCAGATCCTTGCACCGTTCGCCGGTGCCGACCACCCAGAGGCGGAGCTGCGGCATCTCCTGGACCAGTTCCTGGAAGGCGCGGATCACCGCATCGACGCGTTTGTGGTCCGTCAGCCGCGCGACGCTCATGATCACCCGGTCATCCGGTGCCAGGCCGAATTTCGCCCGCATCTCGGCGCGCGCATCCGGATTCAAGGGATGAAACCGACGCAGGTTAACGCCGTTGGGGGTATCGACGATCCGGCCTGTCTGGATCCCCATCAGTTCCAGGTCCGCGCGGGTCTGATCGCTGATGCTGACCCAGGCGTCCACGCGCTCCCACGCAAGGGGCCGGAGGAGGGGCAGCCTGCGCGTCCAGTGCGCGTAGACGTGGAGCTTAGTCCCCTTGCCAGCGGTGCTCGGCTTCACGATTAGCGGCTTGCCGGTGACCCGCTTCGCCGCGATGGCGGTGAAGGTGTCGATGCCGAAGCCGTGGACGTGGACCACGTCGTACTCATCACGGTGGGCGAGGAGCCAGCGGTAGAGCCCGACCGCGAAGGACCACTGGCCGCCCGCCTGGATGTGTCGGATGGGAACTCCACGGTGCCATGAGGGCACCTTGCGAGGGGTGCCCCGCTGATGCCCCAGCATTCGCACCGGAACGCCCATCCGCGCCATATGGCGAGTCACGCGTCGCGCCTGCAGTTGGAGGCCCCCTCGGCCGCCGGTGCGTTTCAGGACCATTAAGGGACGCGGATAGGCCGCGGTCGGGGACTTTTCCAGGCTCATGACGGTCATGCCCGCTCCCGCAGGACGTCCGTGTAGACCTCTTCTAGACGGGTGACAACGGCCGGGATGCTATGGATCGGCGCAAGGACGCGATCCAGGTACCAGTATCGGTTGCGCTGCGTCGGATCGTCCCAGGCGGCGGCAATCTCTTCCAGAACGGCGTGGAAATTCGCCGCACTCATCTCCCAGGAACCGGCGGTATCCCCAAAGTTGGCCGTCGCCGAGTGGGCCACATTGTCGGCATGGATCGGTCCGTAACCCTTGAAGCCAGCGCCCACCACTGCCCGCCCCTGCATCAGCGCCTCCAGGGCCGCGTAGCCCGCGCCGATCAGGATTCCGGTCCGGGTGAGCAGACTCTTAGGCTCGGTCACCACGCCGGCCATGACAACCTCCGCGCCGGTCTCCGCCGTCACCGTCCGGCCTGCTTCCGAGACCTCGCGGAACATCGACCCATCGCCAATGATCTGGAGCCGCGCACCTGGATGCTGCCGCGCGAAGGCGGCGAAGCCTTCCAAAAGGCTAAGCGCGACCTTCCCCTTACGGCTGCTCAGCCGGGAGACGTAGGCAATCTCCAGCGGCGAGAGGGCCTCCGGCGCGAGGGGCTGGTGCTCCACCGGACGCGGCAGTTGAACGATCTTGCCGGTATCAAACTCCTGGCCGAAGCGTCCGGCGCTCTCCGCAGCGCCGCTGTCAAAGACCAGGACTCGCCGGGCCTCCTTCAGGCAGCGATGCTGGCTCTCCTTCCGGCTGATGGTGTTATGCAGCGAGACCACCAGCGGAATGCCTGCCGCGTGGCTGGCGGCAAGAGCCACGTCCCCGGCCGTGGTGTTGGAGGCGTGGATCAGCTCCGCGCCGCAGTTTCGCGCGATTCGGGCCAGCCAGCCACCGCAGAGCGGATGCGGCGGCGACCACCGGAACGAGAGACCCGCCTTGCGGTAGCGGTCGGCCATCTGGCCACCGAGGGCAGCAATGGTGACCTCGTGGCCGCGGTCCCTCATCCCCCGCCCCACGTTGTAACGAAAGGTGCTTCCCCCGCCGATCTTCGCGTTGCGGCCGACGTAGAGGATGCGCATGAATGGAACAGGCGGGAATCGCGGGTAGCGGAAGGGCCGATGGCGAGTGATGCGACGCACGCTAGTTTAGCACTCCAGGGTTGATGGCTCGCAATTGCAAAGGCCTTCCGCCCTGTCTGAACCCCGAATCCCCCGAACCACGAACGGACGGGTTTGATAGGCCCGAGTGTGGTATCTTGGAATGGCTGTTGCCGCGGGAGCGGGGACCCTAGCGGGTCCTTGATCTGGCGCAGCCAGCTCCGGGGGCGGGATTTCGCCAACCGGGGCTTTCGCGTGTCCGCCGCGAGTTGCGGCGAGCGCGCTCCCGTGGGAGACGTGTTTCATGCGAATTGGACCTCAACGTCCGGTGAATCCGGATGCTATTGTGGTGCCCAACGGTTACCGAGTAGAAGCGCTAGTGACGGGCCTCACGTTCCCCAGCGCCATCTCCTTCGGGCCGGGCGGGGAGCTCTACCTGGCGGAAAGCGGCGGAGTCGCCGGCCGGGTGGTGGCGGTGCCCCGGGTGCTACGGATCGATCCGGACCGCTCGGTGAACGAGATTGGCCGGCTGGACAACCCGATTGTTGGACTGGTGTACCGCGCCGGTGAGCTGCTCATCGGCGAGGACGGGCCGTCACCACGCGTGCTCCGCGTCACGGCGGAAGGCGAGGTGAAGGTCCTCGTGGAGGGGCTTCCGGGCGGCGGCGACTACGGCCTTAGCAGCCTCTCGCTGGATGCCGCGGGCGCGCTCCTCTTCGGACTCGGGACCCGGACCAACAGCGGGGTGGTCGGCCTCGACAATGCCGCGCGCGACTGGGTTGCTCGCAACCCGGAGTGGGCGGACGTGCCGGGCACGGAAGTCAAGCTTGCCGGCGTCAACTACGTCACCACGCAGTCCACAGCGGGCGGCTCGGCACGGCAGAGCACGGGCGGCTTCAAGCCGTTTGGCCGGCGCAGCACCCCCAACGAGTCGGTGTCCGGCTCCAACCGTTGCAGCGGCGGGGTCTTCCGCCTGCCGCAGGATGGCACGGAGCCGGAACGGCTGGCGTGGGGCTTCCGCAATCCGCTGGGCATCGCCGTGACCGGCGACGGCCGCATCCTGGCCACCGAGGGCGGGATGGAAGAGCGGGGCAGCCGCCCCATCGCCGGTGCCTCCGATAATCTGTGGGAGGTCCGCGCCGGCCAATGGTACGGATGGCCGGACTTCGCCAGTGGCGTCTCCGTGTCGGACGCGCGCTTCCGGCTGCCGGGGCATCCCCTCGCCCGCCGCCTAGCGCCCAACCTACCGGACCCGGCGGTCGCTCCGCTTGCTACCTTCGCCTCCCGCTCCGGCGTGGGACGGCTGGATGTCTCCCATTCGGAGAACTTCGGACTGGTCGGTCAGGCGCTCGTGGCCCTCTCGGGCGAGTGGACCCTCTCTACCTACCCCGGCGACGAGGGTCCCGGTGGCCACCGCGTGGTGGCGGTTGACCTTGCCACCGGGCAGGCGACCGACTTCCTCATCAACCGGCAGCGCGGCCCTGCATCCGCAGGCAACAGCGGCGGGCTGGAGCGACCGTTCGACGTCCGCTTCGACCCGACGGGCGAAGTGCTCTATGTGGTCGATATGGGCGAGGTGAACCTCAGCCGCGAGATGGGCCTGGAGCCGTACGGTGGCACCGGCGTTCTCTGGCGCATCACCCGCTCACGGACACAAGTCACGGTAGATCGGGCAGTAGAGCGATCCGGAGCACGTTCGGGACGCGGCGACCGCGCAGCGGCACCCGTGGCCGAGGAACTGGAGCCGACGGACGGCGAAGAACTGATCGACGACCTGGAAGCCGAGAAATTCGAGGGCGAGGATCAGCAAGATCTTGCCTTCGATGCAACCGAAACCCAGGACGAGACGGACATCTCCAACGAGCCGGAGTCATCGGTCGACGACGCCGAGCCCGACGCGCCGATCAGTGATCCGGGCGATGCCGAGGTGGACGAATCTCCGGTGGACCAGACGGACCCTTCCAACCATGTCGATGTCTCCATCGGCGCGGGACCCGATGCCGGTAGCTTGAGCCTTGAGCCGCTGGGCAGCGAAGAGCCGGCGGAATCAGGTGACACGCTTTCCGTGACGGAAGCCGATGCGCCGGAAGTTGAAACGCCTGAGGACGCTGGGAATTCGGCGGACGACATCTCGGAAGGTGCTCCATCAGCGCATCCGGTCGACAGTCCGGTTGGCGATGACGCCGAACCCGCTGCGGAACCGGACGCCGGGGCAGTGGAGCCGGCGGACGCTGCAGGCGATGTCGGCACGAGCGACGGCGGCACGAGCGAAAGCCCGGAGCCTGCCGCCACAGGGCCATACGGCGGTTCGGATGAGCTGTATGGCTCACCCGAACAATCGGGAGGGGAGTAAGACATGGGAGACCAGCGACGAAGAGGCCGGGGACGCTCCGGCCGAGGCGGGCGCATCCCGCGCAAAGGCGAGGGCCAGCAGGCCTCCAGCTACTCCGACGAGACGTTTGTGAGCTTCCCGGCCGATACGGGTGGCCCCATCGTGGTCGCGTCGGCGCTTGACCCGGCGGTGGTCAGCCGCACCGTGGGCGAGACGCTGGGCCAGGAGCGGACGCTGGCCACGGCTCTGGCCGGCCTAGCGGAGGCGACGGGAGACGCTTCCCTTCACTCCCTCCGCACCCAGGTGGAGCGGCACCGCGACGTTCTCCAGCAGCTTGCCCGTGACCTGGACGTGACGGTGGACGGCCCCAACGGGGAACCCGTCGGCGAGAGCTCTGTCGCGAGCTTGGTGGCAGGCCAGCGACAGACGCGGCTCGGGTGGCTGACGCTGCAGCGGATCGCGTATGCCAGCGGTGACAAGCGCGTGGACCGCGCCGTGCGCCCGGTTCTGGCGGAGAAAGAGCGCCACGCCCAGGTGCTAGAGAGCTACGCGCTAGCCCAGGCCACGCTCGGACTCTTCAAGGACCCTGAAGAGTAGCCAAGACAAGCGCTCTGCTGTTCGATCAAATGCATCCGGGGGCATTGAATGCTCCCTGGATGCAAGATCCGGCTCGACAGATCACGACGCGCTCCCTCACGGTCGCGGTTCGGATCTCCGGCCTTTCGCCGGAAGGTCGTCTGGCCACCTGGGGCAACGACCCTGACTGAGGGGGGCACGGGCTACCGAGACGTCCACGGTGATCGAACGCAGGGCAAGGCTGATGGCTATGCTCTCCGGTGTCAGATCGCGTCTGCATCCCACCGTCTATCCCCCTACGTACCGCTTTAGCTCCCACTTCCGTAGCCCCTCGAGCCGTTGCTCGATAACGGTGATCTGGCGGGTGAGGTCGGTGAGGGCGGAGGTATCCCCGCGGCGAGCAGCGTCTACCTTCAGCCGCTCCAGGATACGGACCCGGCTGGTGTCATCCAGCGAGAGCGTGAGTAGCTCCTTGCGGGTCGCTTCCGCCTGCTCCGGCGACTTCAGGTCCACCTCGTAGATCCCCGCGATGGCTCGGAGCGCTTCCTCGCGCCAGTAGGTGTCCGCATAGACCTCGCGGACCTTGGTAAAGACTTCGATCGCCTTCTCCAGCGCAGCTTTCCGGGTGACGTCGCCGGCTGCGGCCGCTCCCTGGCGCTGGAGTCCCACGCCGCCCGTGAATGCCTCCTCGGCCTTGCGGAGCCGCTCCGCGCGGTCGCAGATGGCGGTGTCGGTTGACGGCTCCGACCCCACGCTCACCAGGATTACGCTATTGACCGGCAGCTCCACACGCACCGTGGCCGTCCCCTGGCTCACCGCGATGCTGGGGTCTTCCTGGTCCGGCGAAAAAGGTGCCTTGCCCAGAACGCCACGTCCCAGCTCAACCAGCGAGCGCACCGTATCCGCCTGCTCGCTCAGCGGCGTCTCCTCTTTGAGACGGGGCTTTCCCGCCGCCAGCCACGCCTCATACGGCGACTGGGGACCACCGTCGATGCGGTAGATGCGCATCGGCAGTCGGATCAGGTTGGTCGGAAGGCCGGAGAACCGCACGTCCAGCACCTGCGGCATGGACGCAGACGCTGCTGGCGTGCCCGGGGGGACGGAGGGATCGTAGCGGTAGAGCATGGCCTGGGCTG
Source organism: Actinomycetes bacterium (assembly GCA_031426395.1). Taxonomy (GTDB): domain Bacteria; phylum Armatimonadota; class SYMT01; order SYMT01; family SYMT01; genus JANPLG01. The sequence continues at coordinate 4,667 of JANPLG010000014.1, read as the reverse complement.
CATTCTTAAGCGCCTTGCCACCCGGCCGCGCCGCCAGCACGCCGATCTCGCCGCCGGACGGGGCCTCTGACTTCACCCGCTCATCGCCCAGCTTGGAGAGAAGGATTCCGAGGCGGAAGGCGGGCATCGGCACGGTGTTGTTGCCCAGCCGCGTGATCAGCGGCCGGTTGCCGTCGAAGTGGTCGTCCGCCAGGTCGCCGCTGCGGAAGATGACATCCACCGGATGCGGTGAGCGGGCGTTCTCCGCAATGAGCGCCGCCATGCGGGCGGCCTCGTAGCTATAGTTGGCGCGCTCGCCTTCCACCGGGCCACCGCCGCTCTCCGCCAGGACAAACTCAATTCCCTTCGCATCGCCCTTCCCATCGCCCTTGCCGGAACCGACCTTCAACTCCGGGAACTCCTTCTCCGCAATCTGGCGCAGCTCCGCGTTCCAGCGGATCACGTCCGCCACCGGGCCGTAGCGGCTCCAGGAGATGAAGCGGAGCGGGCTACCCGTCTGACCCGTCACCAGGTTCTTGCCACGGGCGCAGTGCTCCAGGAAGCTCCGGTAGAAAGAGAGGTCACCCGCCAACCCCGGCCCGCCTACCCGCAGGTCCCGGTCGACGCCCATCGCCGCTGCCGTGAAGGTGTCATAGAGCTTCAGGAAGGAGGCAATCCGCGCTCCCTCAACTGGCCCCGTGAAGGGCGCGGGGCGACCGTCGGCCCAAGAGCCCTCATGGTCCGGCTGGCTCCACGCCTCGAAGTACCAAGAGCGGACTTCCTTGGTACCGTAGGTCTTCTCCAGACGGCGGAACATCTGGGTGAGCATGTCCCCCCAGCGGGCGTAATCCTTCGGCCGGTTCACCGCCGCGCCGGTCTCATTCCGTCGCGCGGGACCGTCGGCCAGCAATTCCGGCATGCCGCCGCAGACGATCCAAGGCTTCACTCCTGCGGAAACCAGCGTGTCGAGGGTCCGCTCCAGCGCGTCCCACTGGTAGACCGGTTCACCCGCCGGGCCGGTGCGCACCACGCGCGCGCCGCTGAACCACTCCGGGTGGTCCTTCGGCATCCCGTCGCCCAGCCAGTTGTAGCAGCGGACATAGGAAAGCCCGCCACCCGCCCGCACCCACTGCAGCGCCGGTTCGGAGAGCGGACCGGTAACGGGACCGTGGATCGCGTTGGTGGAAAGGCTGGTGTACCGCTCCGGCACAAACCGCCCCTCTACCTGATTCACCCGCACGGTTACAACCGCAGGAGCAACGGTAGTAGGGGCCTGAGCGGCAGCACTGCCAGACGATGCAGAATGCAGAATGCAGAATGCAGCCAACGTAGCCAGGGCCACCCAGTGCCCAAGGTGCTGCCTCGCGCCATCCGCAAACGCAATTTGCAATTTGCAATTTGCAATTGTCAATTTGCAATTGGTCCCGTGCGACTCTCCACCGCGCGAAAGCTCGCTCACCAACCCCTGCCAACCCCGCTTCGTCATTTGCATTCTGAATTCTGCATTCTGCATTAAGCTCAGTAGCCCTCGTCCTGATCCACCACATTGATCATCGGCTCTCCCGACAGGTAGCGCCGGAGGTTGTCGAGGAAAATGCAGTCGGCGCGCTCCCAGTAGGTGAGGTGAGCGCCGCTGTAATGAGAGGTGATGTAGACGTTCTCCATCGACCAAAGTGGGTGATCCGTGGGCAGCGGCTCGGGATCGGTCACGTCCAGCAGCGCCGCTCCGATGCGCCGCTCGCGGAGCGCATCCACCAAGGCATCGGTCAGGATAGTCCCGCCCCGGCCGGTGTTGATCACAATCGAGCCCGGCTTGATCTCACGGAAGACATCCCACCCCATGAAGTGGCGTGTCTTCTCCGTGAGCGGCAAGGAGTTCATCACCACGTCCGACTGCCGGAAGAAGTCGAGGGCATCGTCCTGCCGGAACATCGTCTCCACATCCGGGTGCGGCTCACCGGTGCGGCGGCAGCCGATGACGCGCATCCCGAACGCTTTCCCCACCCGCGCACTGTGCCCACCGATGGCACCCACGCCCAGCACCCCCAATGTCCGCCCCGCAAGCATTCCTACTCCGCTGCTAGCGGCGTTGAAATCAAAGCCCTGCCACACCCGCGACTGCTGCTGCTCCCACGCCAGGTGGAGCTTCCGCGTAACCATCAGCAGCATCGCGAACATATGCTCCGTGATCGGCTCCGCGTGGATACCACTGGCATTGGTGACCACCACGTCGCGCTCCCGCAGCACCGGGTCGAGGACGCCGTTCACGCCCGCGCCGCCCAACTGGATCCACCGCAGTCCCGTGGCCTCCAGGAACTGGGGTCTGCGGAGACCGGCATAGGAAACCTCAATGTCGCGGATCAGGTCAGGCTGATCGCGAAGCTCTTCGGACGTGACAATCCGGATCTGGTCCGAGAGCGCCGCAACCCGCGAATGAAGCGCCGGATCCGGCCGGCCAATGAGAATGACGAGTGGCGAGGGCACGCTCAACCTCTGGGGTTCTGAAAAGTGGCATTTGTGCCGAGGTAGAGACGAGGACGAAGCATCGTGACGGACTTGCGCTGGATATCCGCTCGCGATACATCTTAACCGACCGCCTCAATCACAGGACTTTCCCGCTTAACGGAGTAACCTACCAAGCGGCGACATTATCCCATCGAGCTTCCCGCCCCCCGCTGCTGGTCCTCTGCCTATGCCTCGCGTCGCCTGCCTCGGTACCCGGTCCCCGCACCACCTGCCTCGCGCATGGGTCGACCTGTATGTCTCTGCGGTGCGGCAGTTCGCACGGGAAGGGGCGGTTATTCACTCCACCGCCATGCCCGGCAGTGACCGCATGGCCGCCGAGTACGCTCTCCGCGCGGGCGCCTCCGTCCGCATCTACCTCCCGTGGGACGCCTATGAACAGGCATGGGTGGACAAGATGGAAACCGGATTCCCCGGACAGGTCGACCGCGCACGCTACGATGCCGAGTCCCGTCACGAGTGGGAGGAGGTGGTCCACGCGTGGCACCCCACCGCCCGCTACCTGGCGCCGGCGATGATGAAGAGCTACGCCCGCACCTTCGGAAGCGTGCTGGAAGCGGACAGCGTGCTGGCCCTCCCGATGGCCCGCCGCGGCAAGGGCGAGGTGGACAAAGGCAGCGCGGAACAGGCGATCTGGCTCGCCCAGCAGCGGGAGGTCCCCCTCTTCGACCTTTCCGAGGAGGGGGACCGCAACCGCCTGGTGCGCCAGTTGGAGCAATCCGCCCCCACCGGCTGACAGCAGTCCACCGGCTGAAGTGAGATTTCCTGGGCCTCAAAGATCACGTGACATTCCACAGACGGGCAGCACCGGCTATGCACCCAATTCGCCGCGTCTGAGGGAATCCCAGGTAGATCCCGTCCAAGGCTGCACCGAAGACGTCCTGACCATTCGAGCCCCCGTCCCCTAGTTCAATCCCGTTCAGGCCGGAGAGCTAGTCTCCACCGACGCCGGGACCGCCAGGATGGGTCGCTGCCAGGTGGCTCTCATCAATCCCGGCCGCAGGATGCTCAGGTTGACCTGCCGCAGCCTCGGATCGCTCACCGTCGCTGCCTTGCCCATCGACTTCACGACGCACTGTAGATGTTGGCTGCGGGCCGCTCAGCGGGCGTTGGGTTGCTTCGACTGAGAGGGTTCTATCGGTCGTGTTCACGCTCTTGCTCCTATCGCTCCGTCGCAGGTTGATGATCGTCGCCCTTGTTCCCCTGCCTCGTGCGCCTCACGCATTGGATTTGCGCCGCGCCGGATGAGGGTAACAATCTGCAAGATGAACGCGGGCGATGAAGCGGAGGAGAACCAATGGCCAACGCGACCGGAACGGAGGCGGCCGTCCCCCAGGGCGTGAGTAAGGACGATGGGAAGAGCCGCGAGGAAATGCGCCCGGTCCAACTTGCTACCAACGGAGTTGGGGCGCTCTGGCAGCGGGATTACTTGGCGGTGGTGGAAGGCAGCAGCATGTCCGCTGAGGCCGCGGTGCTGCTGATGCGGACCGACTTCGCCCGCTTCTCGCCGGGTCTGCTGGCGGACTTTTCACGGCCGGATGGCGGCACCGGTCCCCTAGAAGAGGGGGACACGATGCACATCAACATCCGTGGCGCGGGGCACTGCGCGGTCATCACCACCCTCATCGAACCGCGCAGCTTCACCTTCCGTACCCAGGAAGGTCACCTTGAGGCGGGACGGATCACCTTCGGCGCGGAGCGGCTGCCCACGGGCCAGTTGCAGCTTCACATCCGGAGCCGCTCCCGCATCGTGGACGCCGTCCGGAACGTGCTATACCTCACCGTGGGAAGGCACGCGCAGACCACCATCTGGGTTACCTTCCTCAAACGGCTGGCGGAAGCGCTGGGAGGCACCGTGGCCGGAGAGGTCCAGACGACCATGGAAGAGGTGAAGGAGCTTCCGGCCGATTGGGGCGAGGTGGAGAAGCCGACCCTCAAGGACCCCGCCATCCCGGTGGCAGCATAGCAGCGTGCCAGAGGGGGAGAGGGAGCGAGGGGGAGAGGGAGCGAGGGGGAGAGGGAGCGAAGCCTGCTTCGCTCACCCATTCACCCATTCACCCATTCACCCATTCACCCATTCACCCATTCACCCATTCACCCATTCACCCATTCACCCATTCACCCATTCACCCATTCACCCATTCACCCATTCACCCATTCACCCA
>JANPLG010000013.1:0-4495 GCA_031426395.1 Actinomycetes bacterium | reverse complement strand
CCTACCTGCCTGAGCCAGGCGTTCACCTTTATGTGGCGAAAGACGGGGCGCAAGCCCCGTCTTTTTTGCTTAGTAGCCGCCGGTGGGCGGTATGCTTACCAGGCCCCGGGAGCCCCTCGATGTCGACCTCCAGCACCCCTTTCCTCGCCGACCCTGCTACCGATCCAAGCCAGTGGTCGCAGGATCGGATCATCACCACCTACCACGCGTCCGTTCAGACCACCTATGGTCGCACGCCGCTGGCGTTCGTCCGCGGCGAGGGGGCGTACCTCTGGGACGCGAATGGAAAGCGCTATCTCGACTGGGTCTCCGGCGGGCGGGCGGGAAACGCTCTGGGGCACTGCCATCCGGACGTGACCGCAGCAATGCACCGACAGTTGGACACGCTCACCTACGTCTCCAACGACTTCTACAACCCCTGGGGCGCACGCCTGGGTGAGATGCTGGCGGAGCGCAGCGGTGGGCGGAAGTCGTTCTTCTGCAACTCCGGGGCCGAGGCTTCCGAGACGGCCATCAAGCTGGCGCGGAAATGGGGCTACGCCCAGCGGGGTCCGGCGTGCCATGAGGTGATCACCTTCACCCGGAGCTTTCACGGGCGGACCTACGGGGCGCTCTCAGCCACCGCCCAGACCAAGTTCCACGAAGGCTTCGGCCCGATGGTGCCTGGCTTCACTTATGTGCCTTGGGAAGACCTGGACGCACTGCGGGAGGCGGCGGGCTCGCAGACATGCGCCATCTTCCTAGAGCCAGTCCAGGGTGAGAGCGGCACCTATCCCGCCAGCAAAGAGTTCCTTCAGGGCGTTCAGCGGCTCTGCACGGAGCGCGACATCCTTTTCATGGTGGACGAGGTCCAGACCGGTTTCGGCAGAACGGGACGATTCTGGGCACATGATCACGCTGGTGTCGATCCGGATGTCGTCACGCTGGCGAAGGCGCTGGGCGGCGGCTTTACCATGGGCGCGTGTCTCGCAAAGCCGAACAAGTGCGCGCTGGTGCCCGGGGATCACGGCTGCACTTTCGGCGGCAACCCCTTCGCCGCCGCCGCCGCCTGCGCTGCGCTGGACGCTCTCGACCGCCACGGATACGTGGAGAACGCCGCCGTTCAGGGAGAGTACCTCGCCGGCCGCTTCCGCGAACTGGCCGGAAAGCACTCCTCCATCAAGGAGGTTCGCGGCCTCGGCCTCATGCTCGCCATTGAGTTCCATGGCGACCAGGGCAAGAAGGCCCAGGCCGCTTGTCTGGAAAGCGGATTGATCATGCACACGGTGGGTGACTCGATCCTGCGGATCCTCCCCCCCATGATCCTGACGCAGCAACAAGCCGACGAAGGCCTCGCCGTGCTGGACGCGGCCATCGGGGCAGCGTGACCTGCCACCGACCCCACCCACTCAAGGCCTCTCACGAAGAGACCCCGGGCATCTCTCCCAACCCAAGGAAAAGGAACACGACCATGTGGCAGCGATTCACGGAGCGTGCCCAGCGAATCATGCGAAACGCCTACTCGGAGGCGGCGCGGCGCGGTGCCAAGCAGGTGGGCACGGAGCACCTCCTGCTCGGACTGATCCAGGAGGGTGAATGCGCCGCCGTACGCGTCCTCGGGCAGCTCGGCCTCTCTCTTGAGCAGATCCGCATAGATGTGGAGCGCCGCCTACCTCCCGCCGAAGGTCACGCGGATGCGGAACTCACGCTGTCGCCCCGCGCGGAGAGCGTGGCCGACCTCGCCTACGAAGAGGGCCGTAGGTTAGCCAACAACTACCTTGGCACGGAGCACATCCTTCTCGGCTTGGTCCGGGAAGCGGATGGCGTGGCCGCGCGCGTTCTGATCGGAATGGGCGCGGAATACGAGCGGGTGCGGCGCGAGGTTATCCTGCGGCAGGAAGGCGATGCCGAACTGGGGGCGTTCACCGAGACGCTGCGACAGCGGATAAAGCGCCACATCCCCTCGCTCCAGGACACGATGGGCGCCGAGCACGACTTCACCGGCGAGGAACCGCCCACGGACGTGCTGCGATGGATCGCCGGACAGTCGGAGAAGGTCCGCACCGTCAGCACCGCCTATGAGGCCTCGCGGGTAGCGGTGGAGCTTGCGCGCACCACCTGCCGGGAGGTGACCGATCTCCGCGGCGTCACCGACCTCAGCCGGGAGCAACTCCTCTCGCTCCTGCTGCTGGGCCGCATTTTCCGGCACACGCTCAAGGTGAGCCAGACCGCTCACCGCGAGATCCTCGCGGGCCAGACGCTGGCGATGATTTTCGAGAAGCCCTCCCTGCGCACCCGCGTCTCCTTCGAGACCGGGATGTTCCAGTTAGGCGGGCACGCCATCTACCTGCAGCCCGCCGACATCCGGATGGGCGAGCGGGAGCCGGTGGCGGACGTGGCGCGCAACCTGGAGCGGTTCGCCAACGGGATCATGGCGCGCGTCTTCTCGCACCAGACCATCGTCGACCTTGCCAACGCCGCGCAGGTGCCGGTGATCAACGGCCTCTGCGACCGCGAGCACCCGTGCCAGGCGCTGGCGGACCTGATGACCATTCGGCAGCACCGGGGCCAGGTGCGCGGCAACCGCATTGCCTACCTAGGTGACGGCAACAACGTCGCGCACTCGCTGGCGCTGGCGGCGGCGAAGATCGGAGCGCATGTGGTGCTCGCCTCACCCGCCGGTTACGAGGCGGACTCCGAGATCATCGCCCTGGCTCAGGCCGATGCCGCCGCAGCCGGAGGGTCGGTGACTCTCACCCAGGACCCCGCTGAGGCGTGCAAGGACGCAGATGTGATCTACACGGACGTCTGGGCCAGCATGGGCCAGGAAGCTGAGGCAGCCGCGCGTGCCAAGCTCTTCGCACCGTATCAGGTGAACGAGGCGCTCACCGCGCTGGCCAAGCCGAACTACCTTTTCATGCACTGCCTCCCCGCCCATCGCGGCGAGGAGGTCTCTGCGGCCGTCATGGACGGACCCAACAGCGTCGTCTTCGACCAGGCCGAGAACCGGCTCCACGCCCAGAAGGCGGTCCTCGCCGTTCTTCTCGGCTAGCTCCCACTTTTTCGACACAGACGGACACAGAGGTCACAGAGAGACACAGAAGGATCAACCGCCAAGTCGTCAAGAGCGCCAAGTAGTTGAGAGAGGGAGCATCAAGGGAGACCGGTCGCAATTTGGAAGAAGAGCGGCTCTCTTCTGGTGAAGCAACCTGCGGTACTTCCTTCCCGTGCGTGAACCCTGAGATCTGCCTCACCCTAAGTCCTATTCCCCTCTTGGCGTTCTTGGCGACTTGGCGGTTCCCTCCCATTCCGTCTGTGTCCGCTGTGACTTCTGTGTCCGTCTGTGTCGAAGAGAATTCACCCAAGGAATCAACCATGAAGAAGATCGTGTTGGCTTACAGCGGCGGGCTGGATACTTCCGTCATCCTGCCGTGGCTCAAGGAGCGCTATCCTGGCGTGAAGCTCGTCGCGTTCGCGGCGGAGCTGGGCCAGGGGGATGAGCTCAAGAACATCGAGGAGAAGGCGTACAAGAGCGGCGCGGACGAGGTGGTGGTCAAGGATCTCCGCCAGGAGTTCGCGGAGGAGTACTGCTTCCCGATGCTCCGCGCCCACGCCATCTATGAGGAGGACTACCTCCTCGGGACCAGCGTCGCACGCCCCATCATCGCCAAGCATCAGGTCGAGGTGGCGCACCAGACAGGCGCGGATGCCGTGGGCCACGGTGCCACCGGCAAGGGGAACGACCAGGTCCGCTTCGAGCTGACCTACATGGCGCTCGACCCCTCGCTTCAGATCGTCGCGCCCTGGAAGGACCGCTCCTTCGAGCTGACCGACCGCGAGAGCGCCATTGAGTATGCCAAGCTCAAGGGCGTGCCAGTCGACCAGACCAAGGAGAAGATCTACAGCCGGGACCGCAACCTGTGGCACATCAGCCATGAGGGTGCCGACCTGGAAGATCCCGCCAATGAGCCGCAGGACCCGCTCTGGGTGATGAGCGTCCCCGTCTCCCAGGCACCGGACACCCCCGAGTACACGGAGATCGGCTTCGCGCGGGGCAATCCCGTGTCCGTGGACGGCGAAGCATTGCCGGGCCACCTGCTGATCGAGCGCCTGAACGAGATCGGCGGGCGGCATGCCGTTGGGCAGACGCAGCTTGTTGAGAACCGGCTGGTCGGCATGAAGAGCCGAGGCGCCTACGAGACCCCCGGCGGAACGATCCTCTACGAGGCGCACAAGGCGTTGGAGCACCTCTGCATGGAGCGGGACACCTACCACTTCAAGCAGCAGGTCGCGCTCAAGTACGCCGACCTCACCTACAACGGTCAGTGGTTCCATCCGCTGCGTGAGGCGCTACAGTCGTTTGTTGACCACACGCAGCAGGTGGTCAATGGCACCGTGCGGGTGAAGCTGTTCAAGGGCCAGGCCACCACCGCCTCCGTCACCAGCGACAGCAGCCTCTACGATCCGCAGCTTGCCAGCTTCGCCATGGACGGCTACGACGTCACGGCGGCGCGTG
>JANPLG010000012.1:0-2629 GCA_031426395.1 Actinomycetes bacterium | reverse complement strand
CCGCACTCCGCACTCCGCACTCCGCACTCCGCACTCCGCACTCCGCACTCCGCACTCCGCACTCCGCACTCCGCACTCCCTCAAGGGCAGGTGCAATGCGAGGCTACGGGCAATCAAGCGGTATCCCTCGGGACCGCTCGCGCCGGGAGGCGCTGCACATGACGCGACCCGCTCTTCGACCACCCAGTATGAGGCAACCGTTATGACCTACCTCTTCGGGATGATTCTCGGGTTTGTAGCCTGGTTCATCGCCCGCTACTTCCTCGCCGGCCTCTATACGGTTGACCAGAATGAGCGCGCGGTGAAGACGCGCTTCGGCCGGGCGGAGCGGGTGGGCAACGCCACCACGCTGGAAGACCCGATTTCGGAGCACCTCACGGAGGACCAGCGGGAGCGCTACAACTACCCGCAGGTGCGCGTGATCCAGCCGGGCGGCCCTTACTTCAAGTGGCCGTGGGAGCGCGTCTACAAGATTTCCATCGCCACCCAGACTGTGAACATGGCGTACGACCCGGAAGACCCGCGCCAGAACCAGGAAGGCACCATCCTGGATGCAGTGACCAAGGATCAGTTGAACATCGGGCTGAACGGCCAGATCCGCTACCGGGTCTCCGACCGCAACCTTTACGCCTACCTCTTTGGCGTGAAGCGGCCCTTTGTCCACGTGATGGGCTACTTCATCTCCGTGCTGCGGGAGCGAATCGCCAACTTCGAGGCCCCGCCGCCCACTGAGGCGCAGTTGGCGCTGGCGGCCCCCTCGCCGGGATCGCAGCCGCTGGACGCCAGCATCGTCACGGGGGTCTCCATCAATGACCTCCGCAAGAACCTGCGGGACCTGAACGAGCACATGGAGCGGGAGTGCCTCTCCTCCGTCGCCCGGTATGGCATCACGCTGGACGCTTCCCTCATCACCGGCATCGACCCGCCGGAGGATGTGGAATCGGCGCTGGCGGCCATCAACACCGCTCACAACCATGTCTCCTCCGATGTCAGCCTGGCGCAGGCCGCAGCCGATCAGCGCATCGTGCAGTCGAAGCGGGCCGTGGAGATCGAGACGCTGAACGCTCACGCGGAAGTGGAGCCGCTCAATGCCCTGGCCGGCCAGTTGAAGGCGCTGAAGGCGAGCGGCCCGGCCGCCCTTCCCGCCTACCTGCGCAACGTCCGCCTTCGGCTCTTCAGCCAGGCGCGCCGGGTCTTCCTGGAAACCGATGGAGGGAGGAAGTGATGGAGATTCTCACCGCTGCGGCGATCACCTTTGTCAGCCTCTTCATCGCCATGCCGATCCTCGGCGCTATTGTCCGGGCGCTCGGTGCTTACACCATCGTGGAAGAGGGGCGGTGCCACGTCTATGTCCTCTTCGGGAAAGTGGTCGCCATCCTGGATGAGCCGGGCCTCTACTTCCTGTGGGCGAAGCTGGGCCTGCCGGGCCTGGTGGTGAACTGGCTGGGCCGGTGCCACGTGCTGGACATGCGGCTCGACCAGCAGTACCTCCGGAGCCAGGCGGTCAACTCGGAGGAAGGTGCCCCCATGGGCATCGGCATCTGGTACGAGATGTACATCAGCGAGCCGGTCTCTTACCTGTTCAAGAACACTGACCCGCGCGGCTCCCTCTCCGCCAACGTGAGCAACACCACCGTCCGGTGCCTCAGCAACATGCCGCTGGAAGAGATGCTAGAGACCCGGCACAAGATGAGCCAGGTGGTCCGCCAGGAAGTCTCGCCGAAGTCGCACGAATGGGGATACCGGCTGGGCTCCGTCTACATCCGCAAGGTCCACTTCCGGGACGGCGGGATGATCCGGCAGATTGAGGAGAAGGTCGTCAACCGCCTGCGTCAGGTGACCTCCGCCATCAAGCAGGACGGCGCGAACCAGGTGAGCATCATCACCAGCACTGCGGAGCGGCAGGCCGCCGTGGAGTTCGCCCGCGCCCAAGCGATGCGTCCGCAGATTGTGGGTTCTGCCCTACAGCGGATCAGTGACGACCCGGAGGTGGCCGACGCCATGTTCGAGTTGCTGGAGATGCAGCGGCTGGTGGAGGGCCAGGCCCAGGTGACGCTCATCCCCGGCCGGGGAGGGGTGCTGACCGATCTCCTCGCCACAGAGGCACCGCTGGCTGCCGCGCCCGAAGCGGTCCCGGTCCGGCGGAAGCAGTAGCCCTCCATAAGTCAGCCCGTCGACCCCAGGTTCGGCCGATTTGCCGTCGGACCTGGGGTGACTGTGGAGAGCAAGCGGAGACCGCAGGAACGGCAGTGGACAGCGAACGCACAGAGCGGCTCGTCATCATCGCGGGCATGATGATCCTTGTGGGGCTCTACCTGCCCGCCTATGCCAAGCTGACGGCTGCGTTGACTGGGCGTGGCGTGCAGCTCGCCTGGTTCCACCATCTCGTCCTGCTTCTGTTGACGGCGCTGCTCGCGTTGCTCTGTCTCCTACTGATCGGTCTGCTGCTGGCGGGGATCGTCTGGATCGTTGATGCGATCTCCCGAGTTATCCGGGGTATGCCGAAGGGGCGGGAGTAGTCTCTACTCACTTCATTTGCGCGCAAAGCGCGCAGGATTCGGCTCAAGCAGGCTGGAGGCCAGCCAGCTCCGGGATGAGGACGAGTTCCCGCAGCTTCAGAGCCGCGAGG
>JANPLG010000011.1:0-13967 GCA_031426395.1 Actinomycetes bacterium | reverse complement strand
CGTAGCGCACGCCGAGGTTGAAGCGAGTTCCTAATAGTGCTCCTGAGCCTCGCACGGAGGCTCCCTCACCGGGTCAACTGGGTCAGGTGGGGGCGGTGGACTTGCTCCCACCCTCCTTTGCTTTCGGTTCCACAGAAGGGGTGCCTGCCGGGGGACGGGTGACGCCCTCCTTGCCCTCGGGCACAGTCACCTGCGCCCCAGCGGGACTGAGCAGTGCGAGGCAGATCGCCAGGGCCAAGCTCCAGGTGCAGGCGGGGGCGGCCATCATTCTGACCCCAGGAGGCGGGCGACTTCCGCCTCAAGCGTCTTGTGGTCAGTCCCACCACCAAATCGCTTGACGATCTGGCCTTTGCGGTCAATCAAGAAGAGCGCTGGCAGCGTCTCCACGCCGTAGGCCTTCCACGCGGCAGCCGTGTCCAGCAGGATCGGGTAGGTCACCTTGGTCTTGGCAACCATCGGCCGGACGAGTTTCTCGCCTTCCTCATCCGTTGCGATCCCGAGGACCACGAGGCCACGCTCGGCGTGCTGGCTCTGAAGCTTCTGCAACTTCGGCATCGCCTTCACGCAGGGGGCGCAGAAGGTGGCCCAGAAGTCCAGGAGCACCACCTTCCCGCGATACTCCGCCAGGGTCACGGGCTTGCCGTTCAGGTCCTTGAGGGTGAATTCAGGCGCAGGCCGGGGTGCCTGGGGCTTCAGGAAAGCGGCGGGATCTGCCAGGAACTCCTTCTTGCAGGAGTCCTGGCAGAAGTAATATTCCTTGCCCTCGTGCTTGGCGGTCGCCTTGACCGGCTCAAGGCCCGCGCCCTCCTTCACCGAGCAGACGGCGCACGGAGCGCTCTTCGGCGCAGCGAGAGCGGGGGGTGCGGCCGCCAGGACAGCGGCCCCGGTGAAGGTGCCCGCAAGGGTGAACAGCGGCATGTAAGCACGAATTCTCATGGTCTTGCTCCAAGATGCGAGGACTGGTGAAGATTACGGAAACGAGACGCCCGTCGGTTACCGAGAGTTCGCGTTCTGCCATCATCGCTCTATCACGCTCGGTCGTCATCTGCGCTGGTTGCCGCCTCTCACGTGACCCGCTACCGAGTGGGCGGTAGCAGTTCCAGGCGCGACATCGTGGCCTTCAGCAGTAAGATACCCGTGAGGGGTGTCCGGCATCTACCCTTGCCGGCCCACGCAGATGCTGGTTCCAGTCCCACCTATGAAACGCTCGACCTTCCAGATTGATCAGATGGACTGCCCCGTGGAGGAGCAGTTGATCCGGCGTCGCCTGGAGCGGATGGAGGGCGTGGATAGCCTTCGCTTCGACCTGATGGCGCGGCGCCTGACCGTCCAGCACCGCCTGGCCGACGACCAGTCCCTGTTCGTGGCTCTGGAGAGCCTGGGAATGGCACCCCGTCGCGAAGAGGTTGCCACCCCCACGGATCACGGCGGCGCTGCGGCGGAATGGGAAACGGTTCTACACGCCCCGGGGATGTGCTGCCCTACGGAGTCCGAGATGATCCGGGGCCGCCTCGGCAAGCTCCCAGGCGTGCTCGCGGTCACCGCCAACACCATGGAACGGCAGGTGGTGGTGCGGCTCGTCCGGGGATCAGCCGCAGACCGCCTCGCAAACGAGGGACTGCTGCTTAGCGAACTGCGTGCCCTGGGCATGGACGCGGAGGTTAAGGAGCACGGCGAATCCACTGCGACCCGGAAGGCTGTCGGCTCTTCGCCGCGCGCCAGTTGGCTTGGCGTCGCGCTCCTGGCAGCATCCGGGATTCTGGCCTTCTCCTCGGAACTGGTCGCCTGGTCCACCGGGCATGAGCAGAGTCCGGTGGTGATCGCGCTGGCGGTTCTCTCCATCCTGCTGGGGGGTCGGGAGACGCTGCGCAAGGGCTGGCTGGCGCTCCGCAACTTCACGCTGAACATCAACTTCCTGATGAGCCTGGCGGTCCTCGGCGCGGTGGTCATCGGCCAGTGGCCGGAAGCGGCCATGGTCACCTTCCTCTTCGCCCTGGCGGAGAAGATCGAGGCCGGCTCCCTCGACCGCGCGCGGAACGCCATCCGCTCGCTGATGGCCCTCAGCCCGGAGACCGCATCCGTGCGGGATGGGCAGGGTGCCTGGCATGAGGTGGAGGCAGCGGCGGTTGTGGTGGGCCAGTTGGTGCGGGTTCGTCCGGGGGAGCGCATCCCGTTGGACGGCCTCGTGACCGGAGGCCGCTCCACGGTGAACCAGGCACCGATCACCGGAGAGAGCCTGCCGGTCGAGAAGGGGCCGGGCGACACCGTTTTTGCCGGCACCGTGAACGAACGGGGTACCTTCGAGTTCAACGTCACCGCCGGTAAGGGCGACACGACACTCGACCGCATCGTGCGGGCCGTCCAGGAGGCCCAGGCGGACCGGGCGCCAACCCAGCGATCCGTCGACCAGTTCGCCCGGTGGTACACGCCTGCTGTGGTGCTCTTCGCCCTTCTGGTCGCGGTTGTCCCGCCGCTTGCGCTGGGGCAGCCCTGGGGCGTGTGGGTCTACCGCGCGCTGGTGATGCTGGTGATCGCCTGCCCCTGCGCCCTGGTCCTCTCCACCCCGGTCACCGTCGTGAGCGGACTGGCGGCGGCGGCTCGCAACGGCATCCTGGTGAAGGGCGGCGCCTACCTTGAGCAGGGCCGCAACCTGCGGGTGGTTGCGCTCGACAAGACGGGAACGCTGACCCACGGCCGGCCCATCGTCACGGATGTCATCCCGCTGGACGGCATCAGCGAGGCGGAGTTGCTGCATCTCGCCGCCAGCCTCAATGCGCACTCGGAGCATCCGGTCGCATCCGCCATCGTGCGGCGCTGCGAGACGGCGCACGGCGAAAGTCGCTGCCATCCGATCCCGGTGGCCGACTTCGAGGCGCTGGCCGGCCGCGGCGTGCGCGGCATGATTGGCGGAGAGCCTCACTTCATCGGAAGCCACCGTCTGGCGCATGACAACAACGTCTGCAGCCCCGCCGTGGAGGTGATTCTGGACCGGCTGGAAGCGGAGGGGAAGACGACCGTGGTGATCACCGACGGGCGGCGGTCGCTCGGCGTCATCGCGGTAGCCGACACCGTGCGAGAGACGAGCGTCACCGCCATCCGTGAGCTGCACGACCTCGGGGTTCGCACCGTGATGCTCACCGGCGACAATCCCCGTACTGCGCAGGCCATCGCTACCAATCTTGGTATCGAGGATGTCCGGGGCGAGCTGCTTCCGGAGGATAAGCTCGCGGTGATCGAGGCGCTGCGGAAGCAATTCGGTGGGAAGGGAGGCGGCATCGTCGGGATGGTGGGCGATGGCATCAACGACGCGCCCGCCCTGGCCCGCGCCGATATCGGCTTCGCGATGGGCGCCGCCGGGACGGACACCGCGCTGGAAACAGCGGACGTGGCGCTGATGGACGACGATCTGCGCAGGCTGCCCCAGTTCATCCGCCTCTCCCGCGCCACCGGCCAGGTGCTGGGTCAGAACATCGCCCTGGCGCTCGGGATCAAGCTGCTCTTCTTCGGACTGGCCCTGGGTGGGGTCGCCACCCTCTGGATGGCGGTCTTCGCGGACATGGGAGGCAGCCTCCTGGTCGTCTTCAACGGCCTTCGGCTGCTGCGGTTCGGCAGAAAGCGAGGGAGCGAGGGGGCGACGCTCGCCTAGCGTGCGGGGGCGGCCCCGCCTGTTCTGGACGGCTTCGGTACCGTAGGGGGCGGGCCGGTGCGGCAGAGAGGGAGCGAGGGAGCGAGGGGGCGAAGCGGTCCGAACGTGGACCGGGTAACCCGCCGGTAGGCGGTAGGGTGCGCTCGCTGCAGCGCACCGGAGCCATCGTGGCGGCAGCCGCTTCCTAATGTTCGGCATCACCGACGGGTGACCCGACTGTCCGGAACGGCATCTGCACCGCATGGCGGGCCGGTGCGGCGACCGGCACCCTACCATCGCCGTTGGCTGATCCCTCTGTCGAGGAATACCGCAGTCCGTCAGGCGCGCCGCCAGAGCGTTGCGAGGGTGGCGTGCGCGTTGTCCAGCACCTCCAGCGGGTCGCCGACACCGCACCAGTGGTCGTAGACAGCCTCCACGGAGTTGGAACAGGCAATCCATCGCAGGGCGAGACGCGTCAGCAGGAGATCATCCACCTTGCCAAGGAGCGGGATGAAGTCCGGGATGAGGTCAACCGGTGCCCCTATGTACCAGTGAAGGAACGCAGCAGCCCTCCTTTGTTGCTGAGGCAAGCGGGTATCCCCGGATAGCTCACCCATCAGTTGCCTGATTTGCGGCAGGGCGGCTGCGGCCTTCATCAACTGCGCTGCCTCGGATTGGTATCGCGCTCGCTTCTCCTCTGGGGAGATGTCACGCCCACCCCGATGGAACGCCTTCGGGAGCGCGAGGCAGCCCCAGACCCAGGGGATCCCGATGGCCAGCGACGCCGCCACATCCGAGGGGAAGTGTTCGCCCAGCACCATGCGGCTCAGCCCCATCAGGCCCGTGGCAAGGACGGCCACCGTCCAGATCCAGAAGCGACGGCGGGGAGGCGCGTCGCGGGCCAGCCAGTAGGCCGCCATGCAGTACAGCACCAGAGCGAAGAAGGTGTGGCCGGAGGGGAACGAATAGCCCAGTTCGTCGAAGATCACCTCCGGCCGGGGCCGGTGGAAAGCCCGCTTCAGGAAGTAGATCAAGGCCGTTCCGCCCAGGCCCGCCAGCAGCAGCGTCAGGCCATCCGGCCAGAAGCGCCGTGCCGCCACAAAGCCAAGAACCAGAAGCGCAAAGACCACCGGCTGAACGACAGGACCGCCCAGCCACGAGTACCAGCGCATGAAGTGAAAAAGCCACTCCGGCCGGTGCTCACGGATGGCTGCGAGCACGGCGAAATCGAACTGCCGTGTCTCGCCTCGTGCTACCTCGTGGGCCAGGTCCGCGAAGAAGTACATGCCCAGCATCGCCGCCAGGACGGCCAGGGTTAGGCGACCGATGATCGGCGCCACGGTCAGCCACATGGCTTCCTCACGGGTCATCCGTGGTCGCGGGGGCCTATGCGGCCGAAACCGTGCGGATGGCTTGCGGGCAAACACGCCGCGAAGTCGAGAACTCACTCATTCACCCTATTCAGGATGCGCCCCGCTCTGAGCTGGGCGGCCAACTCCGCCAAGAGCGCGGAGGCGGCGCTTGCAGTGGCATACCCCATCCAACGGTGCGTGAACGCCGGAATGCCCGCGGTTCCGGCAGCCTGTAGGACGGCTCACCTTGGAAAGAGGCTCCCGGAGGCGGTGATATGATAAGCCGACCTTGACCCAACCACCCCAACCGGACCCGATACGGGCTGAGGCGGGCGCTGCCGCCCGGCTGAGCGGCCTGCCGGTTGGACCTCAGGAGGCTCCGACGGACTGTCGCGCAGCCCCTGGAACCCTTCTTGCCGAGGCGCTGACCTCATGGAGCATTGGAAGTTGCCGGATACCCAGACCCGACCGTACCGCGTGCTCGTTGCCGATCCCATCTCGGCGGCGGGCGTGGAGACGCTCCGCACCGTAGCGGAAGTGGATGTGAAGACCGGGCAGAAGCCCGAGGAATTGATCGCCTGCATCGGGGATTACGATGCCGTCGTGGTCCGCAGTGAGACGAAGATCACGCGCGAGGGCTTCGCCGCCGCGCGGAAGCTGCGGATCGTAGCGCGCGCTGGCGTCGGCGTAGACAACATCGACGTTCCTGCTGCCACGGAACATGGCGTGATCGTCGTCAACTCGCCGGAAGGCAACACCATGGCTGCGGCGGAGCACACCATCGCGATGCTGATGGCGCTCTCGCGCAAGATCCCAGATGCCGTCGCTTCGGTCCGCGCCGGGGAGTGGAAGCGGAGCAAGTTCGTCGGCGTTGAGGTGTACAAGAAGACGCTCGGCATCATCGGCTTCGGCAAGATCGGCCGGGAGGTCGCCCGTCGCGCCAAGGGCCTCGGGATGCGCATCCTCGCCAGCGACGCCTTCGTCTCCCCGGAAGTGGTGGCTCGTGAAGGCGCGGAGCTGGTCGAACTGGCGGACCTTTACCGCCAGGCAGACTACATCACGGTCCACGCGCCGCTAACCAAGGACACGCGGGGGCTGATCGGCGATGCCTCCCTGGCCCAGATGAAGGACGGCGTCCGGATCATCAACGTCGCCCGGGGCGGGATCGTGGATGAAGAGGCGCTTCTTCGCGGCCTGGAGTCAGGCAAGGTGGCCGGCGCGGCGCTCGACGTCTTCGAGAAGGAGCCGCTCCCAGCGGACGCGGTGTTGCCCAAGCACCCGCTGGTGATCGCCACCCCGCACCTCGGCGCCAGCACCGAGGAGGCGCAGGTCAACGTGGCGCTCGACGTCTGCGAGCAGATCGTCCTGGTGCTGGAGGGCAAGCCGCCGCGTAGCGCGGTCAACATGCCCGCCTTCAGCGCCGATGTCCTCGCCCGCCTGGAGCCGTTCATTGAGCTCGGCACGCGGATGGGGCGGCTCATCGCGCAGCTCACCATGGAGCCGATCCGCGGTGTCACCGTCGCCTACAGCGGCGAGCTGCTGGGGATGGATGTCCAGCCGGTGACGCGCGCCGTCCTTGTCGGCGTGCTCCAGGAGGGACTGGAGGGCGTCAACCTCGTGAATGCGCCCTACCTCGCGGAGCAGCAGGGGCTGCGCGTGACGGAGAGCAAGTGCGTTGGGAACGAGGAGGACTACCAGAGCTTCCTGCGCATCGAGGTGGAGACGCCTGCCGGCAAACGGACCGTCGGCGGCACCGTCCTTGGTCGCCGCTCCCTCCGCATCCGGGAGATCGATGAGTTCCGCATCGACCTCAAGCCGGAAGGCTTCCTCCTGATGGCCCTCCACCACGACCGGCCGGGAGTCATCGGGAGCGTCGGCACGCTGCTGGGCGAAGGCAACATCAACATCGGCGGGATGTACGTGGGCCGGGAAGCGGTCGGCAAGCGCGCGGTGATGGTGCTGACGGTGGACCAGCCGATTCCGCAGGAACTCCAGGACGAGATCAAGTCCCAGATCGACGCCGACTACGTCCGCGTGGTCGAGTTGTAGTAGCGGGTCGAGGATGTTCTGACAGGTTGAAAGGGAGAGTGGGGGAATGGGGGAATGGGGGAAAGGGAGACATCACGGCCGGAGCTTCTCCCATTCACCCTCTCCCCCACTCTCCCATTCCGCCGGACAGACGCAACTCTGTCTTGACGAACTACTAGCCGGGAGGCGGAGCTGCCCCAGCCGCTCCGCCTCCGCAGCTGCATTCGAGCGCTGAGTGGCTGCAAGGACCCGGATGCTATGCCAGAGGACGAGCCTGCGAGTCCCACGGAGGTAACCGACGAGAAGCCGCCCACTCGTGCCAGGCCGCTTGCCGAGTGGGCGTCGAACGCGCGCGTCACCCGCCAGGCGCGCGTCCGGGCCAAGCAGGTGGTGCGCGCCCAGGTCCCCGCCGGCTCGCGCGCCTCGTTCCGTGTCGACATCCTCTCGATGCTGCTGGCCGGCCTCTACACTGGCGCGGTCTTCCCGTTCGTCAACGTCATCGCCCGGGATGACCTGAAGGCGTCGCCTGAGCTGCTGGCGCTCATCACCGCCGCGCCGTTCCTCGGCAACCTGCTGGCGATGTTCTGGGCGCGGGCGATGGAGGGCCAGCGGAAGGTTCCGTGGGTGGTCGGCTCCTGGGGAGCGGCGCGGCTCGTGGTCATGCTCTCCCTCTTCGCGGTGGGCGCGTGGCCCTTCGCGCTGGTCATCTCGCTCGCGCAGATCATCGGGACCATCGCCACCCCGGCGTACGCGGCGGTGATCAAGGAGGTCTACCCGGACGACCAGCGCGGCCGCATCGTCAGCCTCACGCGCGCGGCGATCATCGCGGCGCAGATGGTCAGCACGCTGATCGCCGGCTGGCTCCTGAGCAGCACCGCCTTCGGCCCGTTGAAGGGGTACCAGGTCGTCTTCCCCGTGGCCGCGATTGTGGGCGTGGCCGGCGCGTGGATCTATTCCCGCGTCCATCCCGGCGAATCGGCGATGCCCCGTGAGGAGGCCCCTGAGGACCAGAAGTCCGGCCCCCTGGACGGGGTGAAGGGCACGCTGGTGTTTGTCTGGGGCACGCTCGGCATCCTCAAGACCGACGTGGCCTACCGCTGGTTCGCCCTGTCGGTCTTCACCTACGGCTTCGGCAACCTGCTCAACCTGCCGATTCTGCCGCTCCTCCAGGTGGATGAGCTGCACATCGCCAAGTGGCAGGTTTCCCTCTTCACCATCCTCACGCAGGTGACGATGGTCGGCTCCTATTTCTTCTGGGGCCGGTTCGTCGACCGGCGCAGCCCGCAGTTGGCCGTGGTGGTCAACATCGTCCTGACCACGCTGATCTCGGTGGTGTACATTGCTACGGGCACCGTCCTACCCGCGAACGCGTGGTGGCTGGTGCCGGCATTCTTGATATCGGGGATCGTGAACGCGGGGATCGATATCGCCTACTTCAGCGCGCTCCTCACTTTCGCCGGCGACCGCGACGTCTCCCGCTACCAGGCGTTGCAGTCGTTCCTGCTGGGGGTCCGTGGCTCCATCGCCCCCTTCATCGGGAGCGCGATGGTGGGGGTGCTCCGTGCGCACCAACTGAACCTGCGCTGGATCTTTGTCGTCTCCATTGTGCTGATCCTCGCCGGCGCGTGGATGCAGAACCAGGCCATGCGCCGACAGCGTGGGTTGATCTCCGACTGATAGGCTTTGTTTGGCGTAGGGTGAGGGCCGAGAGGTTCTGACTAGGATTAGGATTAGGACTAGGAGCTATTGTCCATGAGGGTGCTCATCACCAACGACGACGGCGTTTATGCCGAAGGACTGCTCGCCCTGAAGCAGGCGCTCGACCCCGTGGCTGAGGTCACCGTGGTGGCCCCGGACCGGCCGCGTTCCGCCTGCGGTCACAGCATCACCCTCCACAAACCGCTCCGTCTCTCTGAGGCGCTCCTGGCGGACGGCTCCTCCGGCTGGTGCTCCAACGGCACCCCCTCGGACTGCGTCACCCTGGCACTCCTCGACGTGATGCGGAACGAGCCGCCGGATCTGGTGTTCAGCGGCATCAACCAGGGACCGAACCTCGGCTGGGACCTCACGTACAGCGGGACCGTCTCCGCCGCGATGGAGGCCGTCATCGCCGGCGTGCCGGCCGTGGCGATGTCGCTGGCTTGGCGCTTCCGGCGCGTGGTCCAGGAAGAAGCGGAGCCGCTGCCACCCATCGACTACAGCCACGCCGCAGCCTACGCGGTCGACCTGATGCGGTGGCTGGAGCAGCACCCGCTGCCGGAGCACACGCTGCTGAACGTGAACGTGCCCCACCTGAAGCCCAAAGGGGCGCGGGTCACCCACCAGGGGGTCCGCCGCTACCCGGCCAAGCTGGAGAAGCGCATGGACCCCATGGGCCGTCCCTACTACTGGATTGGCGGCGATGATCCCGTGGACACCCACGAGGAAGGCGCGGACGTGGCCGCCATCTCGGACGGCCTCATCTCCGTTACGCCGGTGCAGCTGGACCTTACGGACTACGGCCTGGTCAAGGCGTTCCCGCACCAGCGGTTTCCGGGCCTGGGGTAGCCAGTCAACGCCCTGAGTACGCGACCCAGGCTGGTGGCGGACAGTGAAAGAAGGCGTGAGGGGAAGCATCGGGGTCCCACGGAACTGGCCTCCGACGCTTCCCCCAGGTGGTCAGGTGGTGGGACACTGACGCTCTTAGGTGTCAGGAGTGTTTCCTGGAAGGCCGGAGAGGTCGCAAGGCAGACGACGGTAGGTGGCGACCCCTCCGTTCGAGACGCCGTCGATCTTGCCGTTCCGCCTAATCCATTTCACGTGTCCGTCGGCGAAGTTGACGTTGAACCCATCGCTGTGGCGCGGATCGCCAGGGAAGTTGTCCCAGCCGAACGGCCCGGTGGGGTTGGGGCAGTTCGGGTCCACCTGGGGTCCCGTCTGACGGACATAGGCGCTGTCGTAGAACATCGTGGTGTTCACCACGTCCTGCAGAGCCGCCAGAGGCACCACTGGGTCCTGGTCGAAGAGTCCGGGCGGGAGTGCCGGGTCCTGGAACAGCGCGAAGTTTAAGGCGTAGGACGAGTAGCGGAACTGGCCGCTGGTCTGCAACCCCAGCGTGCCCAGGAGTTGGGTGAAGTCGATGCCGGGCCGCTGGGACGGGCAGACCAGGATGCCCGTGTTCCGCATATAGGGCATGATGGCGTCATAGACCGTGAAGCAGCGGTTGCCACTACCCGGCAAGAGCACGGCGGCATCCATACTGTAGACGCTCTGGGGGAACGTCTCGTCGTAGTCCTGGACGTACATCAGGGTTGCGATGGCGAATTGCTTCAAGTTAGAAGAGCAGCTCGCCTTTCGGGCCGCCTCACGGGCCTGGGCAAAGACGGGGAAAAGGATGGCCGCGAGGATGGCGATGATCGCAATCACGACCAGCAACTCGATCAGGGTGAAGGCACGGAATCGCCGGAAAGGAAGAAAGCGCATCGGATCGCTCCCAAAAGTGGGTCACGGAGTGCAACGCTTCCTTATCGAGTCACAAGATTAACGAGAGCCTGCCCGGCAACTGAAGGATCATTTAAATCGACTGCGTGGCGTGCCGGAACAGACCGGAGCGGCTTGGACGTCCCCTACTTCCCAGGAGTCGCCGCAACCCCGGTTCCCCGTATCGGGCGTCCGGCACCGGGTGTGATAAGCAGCTTCCCGTCCCGCACGGACAGCACCCCGTTGACCAGCACCGCCGCAATGCCCCGGCTGTACTGCTTCGGCTCCGCAAAGGTGGCGCGGTCGAGGACCGTGGCGGGATCAAAAACGGTGATGTCCGCGTCCATCCCCGGCTGAAGCCGACCCTTGCGCCGAAGGGCCGGGGCGCCGGGTTCGAGCCGCTTCAACGGCTGGACGGTCATCTTCCGCAGCGCGGCCATCAGCGAGAGCGTCTTCCGCTCCCGCACGTGGCGCCCCAGCACGCGGGCGAAGGTCCCCGCACCACGCGGATGGCTCACCGGCCCCTCACCGATGTAGCCATCACTGGCCACGCTGACGGCGGGATGCCGGAGGGCGGCCTCAATGTCCACCTCGCGGATCTGGTGGCACGCCACGAAGCCGCCCTCCGCGCGGAAGCGGGGGAAGCTCTCCGCCGTGACCCGCTCGCCAGTCTTCACCCAGACCAGGTCGCCATAATCCAGGGCGTACTTCTGCTGCCAGCCAGGATCGAAGAGAGCGCTCTGGATGCGGGTCATCCAGGCGTCGTAAGGGTAGACATCCGCCGCGATGTCGATGCCGCGCTTGCGGGCGCGGTCGATGAGCCGCAGCGACTCCGGCACCCGCTGGATCGCCATGCTGCCGATGTGGACCACCTGCACCCGCGCCCCCGTGGCGGCGCTGGCGGCCACCAACTCGTTGATCCCCTGGAACGGGTCGAGGAGGTGCGGCAGGCGGATATGCGAGTGAACGGAGGTCCGGTACTTCGCGGCAACCGCAGCCAGTTCAGTGACTTCCTCGCCGCTGGTGCCGGGGATGTACTCCACCCCGAATCCGACGCCAATGGCACCCTCGCGGTGGGCCTTGTCCGCCATCGCGACCATCCGCGCGACCTGCTCCGGCGTGGCCGGCAGGTTGCCATCCGTGGCCCCGGCCGCCGGCCGGAGTGCGAAGTGGCCGGTCACCGTCCCGTAGTTGACCAGGGGTTTCCGCGCCGCCTGATCCGCGTACCACTTCGCCACTTCGATCGGTCCGCCATGGGTGGCCAGTACCGTGGTGACGCCGTCCATCACCTTGTAGCGATCACCCTCTGCGTGCGCATTCGCGAGGATGTCCACGAAACCCGGTGCCACCACCTTGCCCCGTGCATCGATCCGTACTCGCCCGACAAGTCCCTTCCCGCGAGTGGTCTCAATGCGACCGCCACGCACCCCTACGTCGGCGAAGCCGTCCGTACCGCTATCGGGGTCCATCACCCGGCCGCCGGCGATGACCACGTCGTATGCGGGAGGCAGCACGCCAGACGCGGAGGGTGCCAGTAGTACTGCGGCACTCAGGCTGGCAGGAAGCAGCAGCCGGAGCGCGGGACCGGCGTCACGCCTTCGAAATGGGTGGCGGAAGCGTATCAGGGTCTTTGGCCTTCCGCTGTCAAGAACTGGCGCAGTTCCGCAAGTCGGTCCGTGTTGAGCAGGTCGACGCCTGCCTCGGAAAGCTCGCGCCAGACGTTCTCCCGTTCCGGCGTGGCCCAGAACCGGACCAACCGCTTCTCGGCGTGGGCGCGCTTCACCACGCTCCGCAGCCGCTCCCGCTGGTCAGCGGGGAACTCGCCTTCTCCGCGCCACGCGAACAGCGAGGCCCACGATGCGCTCACCCATGGGACGAACTGCGCCGACGCGCCCTTCCCGAGGTCCGCCGGGCGACCATCAATTCCTGCCAGCAGCTCATGGTCCAGCTCCGCGAGCTTGCGTGAAGCAGGATCCGACATGGTGCCGGACAGGACCACCGTCACGGCGCTATGCGTCGTCTTGTCCCCGGTCGAGGTCAGCAGGTCCCGGTACCGGGAGAACACGGTTCGCAGCACCGGATAGGTCTCCGCAGCGGGCGACTTCACGTCAATCAGAAGCCAGAAGCGAGGTCCATCCCGGTACACCTTTCCGCCGTTGAGCTTCGCCCTTACGCGCAACGGGTCGAGGTAGAGACTCTCCAGCGTCCGCTCCGGCGTGACATCCTTGCGGTCATGCGCCACCAGCAACTGGCCGTTCACCAGGTGGATGTCCGCCTCCACGCTGCAGAATCCCTGGTCCAGCGCGTCGATCAGCGGGCGTGGATGGAGGTAGTCGTTGTGCGCGTGCGCGCGTGGAAGCGGCTTGATCGGCGTGGAATCGGGCTTCGGGTCCGCCGCCGTAACAGATCGACCGGCCAGGATCACAAGCAAAGCAGCCCAATGTAGAAACCGACGGGTCATCCAATACTCCCCTCTCCTGCGGGCGACAGGTTCAACGGCCTGATCGTTACCATCGACGTTCCGGCGATTCTGAATGCCGTCCACCGCGCCTACCGCCTCCCCACCAAGAATACGAGGAACCTGCTTCCTGATGGCCGCGAGCTGGCTGAACGACAGGAAGCCACTCGATTGTTCGCAAACATAGGATCGATGAAGCAGCCATGCGTCTACATCCTTGCCAATCGCCGGAACGGTGCCCTCTACATTGGTGTTACGTCAGACCTTCTAACTCGTATCGCCCAGCATCAGGAGGGACAGGGGAGCGGTTTCGCGCGGCGTTACGGTATCAAGCGGCTGGTCTGGTATGAGCTCCACGGAAGCATGGAAGGGGCGATCTTGCGCGAGAAGCTCCTTAAGAAGTGGAGCCGGGAGCGAAAACTCGCCCTAATCGAGCGCCAGAACCCCGAATGGTATAACCTCGCGGATCAGCTTTCGCCATACTGAACTGCCCATCATCTCAGGGACGGTAGCCACAGCCCCGACGCAACAGCCGATTACAGCTGGATCCCCGAAGGTGACGGCTACCGCGCCCCAAGCATCCGCCGTCGAGGATGAGTGTGTCCAGATAAGCCACGAGTGGCTTGCCGGTGAAAGTCCGGTCCCGGTAGCGACCCAGCGGCCGGGTAGCTGAGCGGCGGCGGCAGCCGAAATGCTGACGTCGAAGCCCGCTGACAACGGCTCGGAAAGGAGTCTAGCAAACCTGCGGTCCGCAGCATCAAGCGAAGTTTGCAGCGTCGTTAGACGGCCCGAAGGGAAACAGGGGGAGCCGAGCCTGTTCATTCAAGGCGAAGGCCACGGAAGCGGTCAAGAACTGGAATCCCAGGCGACCTTTGGCCACCTGGGCGCAGCCGCGAAGAACCCTCCGGCGTAGGGAGCCTGGAACGTAGGGACAGCCACTCGATGGAACTGGAGAGGCCCTCCTCGGCAGGGAACGCCCCTGGGCGGACCACCGAGAGGGAGTCGGAGCGGGGCATAGTACCGTCGGTCCCGGTCGTCAGACCAG
>JANPLG010000010.1:0-6373 GCA_031426395.1 Actinomycetes bacterium | reverse complement strand
TGAGGAGCGCCGCCGGACTCCCCCCTACTACGACGGTGGCAACCCAATCGCCGCCTTTGATGTGGCGCTCGGCCACCGGGTCTATCTGCATCCCTTTCTCTGGACGGTGCTGCTGCTGGTGTACGGTTTCCTGCTGGTCTGGGGGCTGTTGGTGCCGGCCCTGGGCCAGGTGACCTCGCTGGTCGCCATCCTCATCCCCGCCACGATGTCGCTTCTGATGATGTCCGGCGGCGTGGCGGTGAGCTTCGGGTGGGAGCGAGACCAGCACCGCTGGCAAAGCCTTGCGGTGATCCCCATCTCGGACTACCGCCTGGCGCTGGGAAAGATCAAGGGCGTGGTACGGCCCTCCCTCTGGCTCTGCCTGCTGGCGGGTCTGACCAGCGTCGTGCTGGGCCTGCGGGGAGCAATTCACCTGGACGCGGCGCTCTGGATGGGACTGCTGGTGATGATGTTCCCGGTGGTGCTCTCCGCTGTCACAGCCGTGATCACTCTCCGGCACCGCACCCTGGAGGAAGCGCTCTACTGGTGGGCGATCCTCGGCGCCATCCCCAGTCTCGCGACCATACTCCCCCACCCGATCGGCGGCGTTGAAGGCTGGGCGCTGCCATTCACGCCGCCCGTGCTGGGCCTGCTGTTAGTGCTCCAGGGACCGATCCCCGAGCTGATTCACTCCGCACAGGTCAGCGTGTCGGTGCAGCTCTTCGGCCTGGTGACCGCCCTCCTGATCCTCGGAACGCGCCTCCGTTCCCTCACCGTGGGAGAGCGGGACTGACGAGGGAGGGTTCAGGGTTCAGTCAGCGATGGAAGGCCGCAATCTGCGGCGTTAGGCTCATCGCGTGGGACGCGCAGAATGCACCCTTGGCTACTGCGAGTGAACTGCCTGAATCGAGTCGCACCCGCGTGACGGGCAGTTCCCGGCCGCTCTATGGACCTTCGGAGCGCACGGCGAGACGAGCGGTCCGCTCCTCGCGCAGCCCCCGCTCTTCGGCCGGGCGGGTGGACCCGAGCCACGACCCACCGTCCGCCAGCCGAACCGTCGGTCCCCTCAGCGGAATGGCGCGCGCGTCCTCACGGGTCCCCTTGCGGCTGCGCCGGGTCGACGGGCGACTGGTGCGCACGCTGGAGCGGAGACTCCCTCGAATCTCCGCAGCCCGATCTTCTTGACCCAGAAGCTCGTATGCCTCTGCCAGCTTGCGCTTCGGGTCCCTACGTCCCGGCTGCATTTCAGCAGAGCGCCGCAGCGGTTCCACGGCTTCCTTCACGCGTCCCTGGCCCATGAGGCTCCATCCCAAATTGTAGAGGGCGTAGGCGTAGGTAGGTTGCGACGGGCGCATGGCGATCGACTTTCTGAGCACGGGCTCCGCCTCTGCGAAGCGGCTCTGCTGGAGCAGCCGGTATCCCTGCCCGTTCAACGTCATGGGCCCTGCTTCTCGCGTGCCCGGTCGGACTGGAGCTGTGGAAGCGGGGGCGCCCGCAGCCCGGCGAGTGCTGGAAGCGCGACGCGCGGACGCAACCCTCCGGGCGGCCTCTCGCTCGGGCATTCTGCTCCCAGCCGTGCGTGCTACACGAGGCTCAGTGCGACGCTCCGGAGTACGCGTGGTCTCCGCCGACGGCGGGGTCGGCCTTCGGATAGTGCGTGTCCGCCTGACGGTCCTGCGGCGAGTAGGCGCCGGTGTGGACTTCGCGGCCGGCGCGGGCATCTTGGGCAGGACGGTGCGAATGGTGACGCGCGGCGTCTCCTGCGCACACGCCGTGGACGGAAGCAGAGCTTCAGCGCCCATGGCCATCGACACGGAAAGGAGAATCAGGATTGGACGGCGGGTCATGGGTTGGGCTCTCGTACGCGGAGAGGGCCTGGGATTCTGGAATACCCCTCAGCGGATCAACACAAACGGAGCGTCGTCTCGCAGCGGTCGATTTGAAAGGGTTGTTGGGGGCACACCGGAGACTTTGCGGAGCCACATGAGGCAGGGCAACACGCACGATCTGCAGAACAACCCGGCACCTGACTCTGGAGACCTACCGATGTCCGAACCCGCTGTTGACCTCACCGCCTTCTGGACCTACATCGTGAGCGAGACCAAGAGCAAGATCGCGATGCCCGCACTCTTCCGTGCGCTGGAAGCAGCAAAGCCCCTAGCGCTGGAAGGCGATCTGCTGGTCCTTGGGATGAACCCGGCCGCCATGCACCAGGCAGGCTTGCTTAGCGATCATCGCACCAAGAACGTGATCGAGCAGATCATGGAGTCTGCCACCCGCAGGCGGATCCGGTTCACGGTGATTCCCGGTGACACGGCCGAGGACTGGGACCACTATCAGGCCACCCAGAGCGAAGGTCAGCGCCTTCAGCAGCAGACGCTCAAGCAGCACCAACAGACCGTGGAAGCCGGCACTACGTGGGAGGCGGTGGGAGAGCAGTTGACGCGAAGGTTCAGCAGCTTGAACAATCGCGCGCTGGCAGGCGTCCAGGGGCGCTACCTCGCTGAAGCGGTGGAGGTCCTGGCGGAGGCTTACGGTCGGCTAATGTCGGAGTCACCCTCCGAGGCTGATGAGCGTGCCTACTCCCGCGTGCTGGACCGCATCGGGGAGCGGGGCCAGGTCACCGGCTCAATGCTGGCCTACCTGGTTCACACGCACCGGGCGTCATCGGGCGGCTAACGCTGAAACGATCCGTCCGTAGAATCCGTTGACCATGCGTAGGTGGCACAATGGATGGACGATGAAAGCACGATGAGTTTCTGGAAGTCGACTGGGCGCGGGTGGCTGGTGATACTTGCGGCGACGCTCTGCGCCTCACTTGCTACTTGGTCGAGGTCCAGCGTTGCGCAGGAACTTCTGCCCGGACCCCTTCCGATCGCGGCGCGGCCGGTCGACTTCCCGTCGCTGCACAACGTCGTTCGGCTCTCCGAGAAGCTCTACTCCGGAGGGGTTCCAGAGGGCGCAGACGGCTTCGAGGCGCTCCGGCGTCTCGGCATCCGGACGATCATCACGGTGGACGGTGCTCCCCCGGATGTGGAGTTGGCGCGCGCGCGCGGAATGCGGTATGTCCACATCCCGTTCGGCTATGACGCCTGCCCTTCGCCGGTTGCAAACGTGCTTGTCAAAGCGGTGCGGGAGCTTCCCGGTCCCGTCTTCATCCACTGCCATCACGGCAAGCATCGCAGTCCTGCCGCCGCAGCGATGGTCCGCATCGCGTTGGACGGGATCAGCAATGAGCAAGCCGTGCGCGAGATGGAGCGTGCCGGGACCGGCAAGAACTACACCGGCCTCTATGCCGACGTCCGTACCTATCGCCCGCCCACTCCGGCACAGCTCGACGCCCTCAAGGTGACCTACCGTGAGGTCGCGCCGACGGAACCGATGGTCGACGCGATGGTCAGGATCGAGGTGCGCTTCGACCGCTTGATCAAGCTCCAGAAGCGCGATTGGAAGCCACAGCCCGGCGAGGACCCCGCCCACGAGGCGCTCCAGCTTCAGGAACTCTTCACCGAACTGAACCGCACCCAGGAGGTGCGCCGCAAGCCAGACGACTTCCGCCGCTGGGTGGCCGAGGGCGAGCAGGCGGGAAAGTCGCTAGAAACGTCCCTTCGTAACGGCGATGCGAATCGGGCCGGTGTGAGCCTCGGACAGCTTGCGGTTGGCTGCGGCTCATGTCACGCTCGCTACCGAAACGTTCCCCAGCCGCGATAGCCCGATCCACGCACGCCTGGATCGAAATCAGCCTTCCTCTCGTCGGAGTGGCTGGCCTCTGCACGGTGATACTGACCGATGATTGGTCCAATTGAGTTCCATGAGAATGACCCGGCATCTGGAGGTGATCCAGGAGCCGGGCCTTCTTTCTCGATCAGGTTCACCGCGCGGCGCAGGCTACTTCTTGTGGTGCACCGTGTGGCAGCTTTTGCAGGCGCTCGTCAGCTTCCCGAACGCTTCCTTGGAGCCCGCCAGATCCTTCGCCTGGATCTTCTCCAGCAGGGTCTTGCCGCTCTCCTGCTGCGTCTTGCACGCGGCGGCCCACACATCGTCCGGGCAGCGGCCGTCTTCCATCATGGTGTAGCCGGACTCGGTGAGGAGGGCGGCGCTGGTGGCAAGAGCCGTCCACGCCTTCTCGTCCGCAGGGCCGGTGCCGTTGACCGCCTCACCCACCACCGTGGCCTGGGGCTTGACCAGGCCGCTCATCAACTGCTTGGTGGTCATCGGGCGGGTCTTGCCCTTCGTCACCTGCGCCCCGACACCGGTGCCCAGAACCAGGATCGCCGCGCCGGCGAGCGCCATGCGGATCATCGTCAACCTCTGCATCGTAACTCCTTGGTTGGCGGCGCTCACCCATTCAAGCGCTCGCTCAGACTTAGATCAATGATTGCCAGCTCTTCAGCCAGTCCTTGGCCGTGGGGCCAAGAAAGCGTCCACGTCCGCCTTCAACTTTAGCAGCGACGGCTGATGAATGTACATCATGTGGCCCGCTTCATACTCGTGGGTGACCACCTGCGCCCGCAGTTCGGCATCAAGGCCGGAGTGGGCCAGCGTGTACTCGGTGGCGAAGTAGGGGGTCGCGAGGTCGAAGTAGCCGGAGGCGACGAATAGCCGCATGTAGGGGTTCTTGACGAAGGCGCTGCGGAGCGCCTCACTGGTGTCCGGATGGCCCTGGCCGGCGGAGCCCCAGTCCCAGGTCTCCCACAGCTTCCGCTCGCCGCCCAGGATGTGGTACGGGGCGTCGGTGTGGTAGCCGAGCTCGCGGCGGACGTAGTCGTTCAGCAGCGCGGTGTAGGGCGGGCGGATGGCGGCCATGCTGGGATCGTAGTCCGGCGTGGCGGTGACGCCGCTCGCATCACGCCCGGTGAAGCGGCTGTCGAGCCGTCCGACCGTCCGGCCCGCGTCCCGCAGCAGTTCCTTGCAGAACTGGAAGATCTCCACACGGAGGTCGCACCGCTCCACGAAGGCGCTGCTCAGTCCGGTGTAGCGAGCCAGCCGCGCCGCGATCCGTGCCCGCTCCTCGGCCGACAGTCGGTCTCCCCGGCCCAAGGCAACGGTGTAATCTCCTTCCGCCCACGCCTCCACCTCCCAGAGCGTTGCCTTCAGATCACGGGAAAGCTCCGGCGCGAGCCGTCCGTGGTAGAAGGCGGTGGCGGTGTAGGTGGGCAGGAAGAGGACGTAGGGCAGATCGTTGCCCCGGCTGAAGCGCGCGGTCTGAAAGTTGAGGATGCTGGAGATCAGCAGGATGCCGCTAAAGGCGATGCCACGGTCGATGAGGTGACCGGCCAGCCCGGCCGCGCGGGTGGTTCCGTAGCTCTCCCCCACCAGATAGAGGGGAGACGACCGGCGCTGGTAGCGGGTCAGGTAAAGGCGAATGAATTCCCCTACGGACTCGATGTCGCCCGTGAGGCTCCAGTACTTGCTGCCCAGGGAGGCCTTCGCCGGCCGGCTGAACCCGGTGCCAACGGGGTCGATGAAGACGAGATCGGCGTGCTCCAGCCAGGTGTGCGAGTTCTCCTCAAGCGTGAATGGCGGCGGCGGAAGCTGGCCGTCCGGCAGCATTCGGACGCGCTTGGGTCCCACGCACCCGAGGTGTAGCCAGACTGATGACGATCCCGGTCCGCCGTTGAAGCTGAAGAGGAGCGGGCGCTCTGGCCCCGCGTCCAGCTTCCGGTACGCGACAAAGAAGATGCCGGCTTCCACCTCGCCCGTCTCAGACTTGAGCGGGAGCATGCCGGTGGTAGCCTCGTACGCGAAGGTGCGCCCGCCAATCTCCATCTCGTGGACGGTGGTGACCGGATCACGGTCCACGTCCAGCGGAATGGGCGGTTCGCCTGCCTCGATTTTGCCCGCTTCCCGGTTGTTCGCACCCTCGTCTGCCATGCTTCAAGCCTCCCGCCTGCCCGGCTTCTGTGCCTAAAGTTATCCCACAACTGACTCAATGTGGGCGCAAGGCGAGCACTCTTCGGGAAGCAAAGGACACACCTGGCGGGATGCCCAATCGCTCTGCAGCGAAGCTCGAACGCCCCGTGTCCTTTCAGTCGGCGTCGCGATGCATTACGAGAACGCTCTGACTGGCGAGACCACGGATGGCTGCTCGGGCTAGCGGCTGGTGAAAGAGACAATGAATGGCGCAGTCAGCAGCATGAGCACCAGAAAGCCCCAGATCGCCGGGCCTAAGCGAGTGGCGCGGCCCAGTGCCACCTCCAGCTGCACCCAGAGCAGGTAGAAGAAGAGTCCCTGGTGCTCCAACTTCAGCAGGGCGAGGCCGAGGGAACTGCTGAGCCGCACATCCAGGCCCTGCACCACCGTCATCAGGATGAAGCTGAAGATCGCGACCCCCGGTAGCAGCCAGATCATCCCGCGTGGCCCCCAGCCATCCGGCTCGCCGGTGAAGCCGAAG
>JANPLG010000009.1:0-14873 GCA_031426395.1 Actinomycetes bacterium | reverse complement strand
GAACTGCTGCACCACCGCGTCCGTCCCAAGCCGATCGACCTCACCCACTGGCGCGGCAAACACCGCAAGGGCGCTCGTTCCGCCGCTGCCCGCGGCCCTGACGGAGCGCTCAGGGCGACCACGGTTTAATGGGGTGCTACCTGCCCCCTAAGTTTGCCGAACATTAGGGGGTGAGTCCCTCGGTTCAGATCCCGCTTCTCGTCGCTGCCGGTGCGTTGCTGCTGCTGACACCGTGGATCGTCCGCTGGCTGGGGCGGCTGCTGCTCTACCTCCGCCTGGCGCGGTCCGGTATCCGGAAGATCGACCGCATGGACGGGGCGACCTTCGAGGCGTACCTGGAGACGCTGTTCAAACGCCTGGGCTACCGGGTGCAGCGAACGCGGGCCTCGGGCGATTTCGGTGCGGACCTGGTGGTGGAGCGAGAGGGCGTCCGCACGGCGGTTCAGGCGAAGCGGTACGGCAAGCCGGTCGGGGTGGGCGCGGTCCAGGAAGCGGTCGCCGCAAAGGGCAAGTACGCCTGCACGGAGGCGCTGGTCGTCACAAACAGCACCTTCACTCGGCCGGCAGTGGAACTGGCCGTAGCCAACGCCGTGGAACTCTGGGATCGGGAGGAGTTGATTCGCCGTTCCCTCGCTCGCCCCCGGCCACTCACACCGGAGCCAGAATCGCCAACGGAGAGCGTGCACATACGGCCCTCAAGCCACCGGTGCGCAAGCTGCGGCACGGGCCTCTCCGCCCGGGACCGGCGGCATTCGTTGAACCACGCGGGTCGCTACGGTGGCCGGGTCTTCTGCTACCGCCACCTGCCCCGCCCGTAGCGTTCACCGGGACGGGATTCCGTGTTTCCAGCGGAGAGGGCGAATGGGAGACGGCCCCGCCTGGGGTGGCTTCCGCTCAACCCCCACTCCTCATTCGGCCTCGCGCTAGGGCGCGCGACCGCCAAAAGGAGTAAGGTCTCGCTCTCGAAAACTCCGTCACCCTCGCCAGGCAATCTTACTGCAAAGGTGCCCGTGCTTTGCGGGGGTCCAGGCACGCTCGTCCCGCACCGGGGCAGCGACCCCATCGGCCGTAAACCACCTGATGGATCGAATCCCACGCCCAGGCCGGATACAGCTGGACCCCCGAATGAGACGGTTTCCACGCCCGGGACGTCTGCCGTCGAGGGTGATGACGATTACGAAGGCGGAAATTAGTCCGAAACTGCGACAGGCTGGCGTTCCGATTCCCCGCTACCTACAAAGCGCGGTCACACCGCTAGCTAAGCCTTGCCGAGGAGTGCGCTCCAGGGAAGATCGGGTGCCAGTAAAGCCTCCGGCCGCCCCTCCGCTGCGAGAACCCGCTCTGCTGCCAGGTAGCCACTGCGGACCGCAGCCTCCATGGTCGAGGGCCAGCCGTTCTGAACCCAGTCGCCCGCCAGGAAGAGGTTCCGAATCGGCGTTTCCACCGGCGGCCGTAGCTCGTCCACACCGGGCACAGCGGACCATGTCGCCCGCGCCTCCTTGATAACGGCGGACTTCACCACGCGCGCGCCTTGAGTGCCGGGGAAGGACGCCCGCACCTCCCGCTCGGCAATCTCCAGGATCTCCGCTCGGGAGCGGGGCAGCCAATCACGGGAGGCGCTCACCACCAGCCCCATGTAGGTGCCGCTCGCCTCTCCGTCGGCGCGACCGTTCGCACTGCTGAAGTCCTGGGTCTTGTTGAACATCCATTGGACCTGCCGGTCGAGGAGCGCGGCGTGCGCCATCTCCGTGACGGGCCGATCCCACCAGAGGTGGACGGCGCTGATCGGGGAGACGTCCATCTTTGCCCAGCGGCGGAAGAAGGGATCCTCGCCGCCCGGCGCCACCAGATCGCCCACCTCATTGAACGGCACGGCGCTGACCACGTAGTCCGTGCTCAGATCACCGTCAGCAAGGCCGACCCCGCTCACCAGGCCATCTCGGAATACCAGCCGCTTCACGCTGGACCGGAACCGAACCTCGCCGCCGCGCTGCCGGACTGCTTCGACACAGGGGCCGTACAGCTTCAGCAGCGGGATGCCGGGGACGCCCATCTCGTAGGCGTCCGGGTGCGACAGGAACCCCTGCCGGAAGATCTGGAAGGCGTAGCGGGCGCTGCACCGCTCCGGCTCCTCGTTGAGCGCGCTGACCAGGATCGGACGCCAGAACCGTTCGATGGCGCGGTGCGTCTGGCGGGTCGCCCGCAGCCAGTCGATCATTGGCGCATCCTCCCCTGGCGCGTCCGGCTTCGGACCGGTCGACCGGAGCATCCCCATGAGCGCGTTCGCCACCGCCCACTTGTCCGCCGCGCCGAGGAAGCGCAGCTTGAAGAACGCCGGCATCAAGTGGAACGGCGCGGGCAGCTTGCGGGAGCCGTAGAGGGTCGAGGTGCGGCCGTTCGGCTCCAGGAAGTGGAGGTTGCGGGTCCACCGGATCGTGTCGAGGACGCCTGCCTGCCGGTAGAACTGCAGCAGGTTGGTGCAGCAGCGCATCAGGATGTGCTGGCAGTTGTCAATCGGCTCGCCGGTGTCCTGGGCCTCGTAGGACGAGGCGCGGCCACCGGGAATCGACTTCCGCTCCAGCACGGTCACGTGGAAGCCGCGCTCCGCGAGCGCCGTCCCCGCCGCGAGGCCGGCCAGCCCCGCGCCAATCACCACTACGCGCTTGATAGCTGCTTCCTCTGCACCTGGCGGGACTCCCACCACGCGCTGGTGGCGACCATCAGCTTGCGCATGGTGGTCACACGGGCGCGGCGGGTGAAGACATCGTAGTTGCGCCGTTCAATGCACTCCAGGATGCCGCCATAGATGGAGCGCATGGCGCGAAGACATGGCTGGCTGTCCGCATCGACCATCGCCACCAGCGGTGCGGCGCGCTGATAGTAATCCCGCGCGCGCTCCACCTCGAACCGCATCAGAGCGCGGAACGCCTCGTTCTCCGTGCCGGCGGTCAGGTCGGCCTCCGTGTAGCCGAAGTGGCGGAGGTCTTCTTGCGGAAGGTAGACGCGCCCCATCCGGGCATCTTCCTGCAGGTCCCGCAGGATGTTGGTGAGCTGAAAGGCGATGCCATTGCACTCGGCAAGCTCCTTGGCGCGGGGATCCGTGAACCCGAAGACGTGGATGCAGACCAGGCCGACCACCGAGGCGACGTGGTAGCAGTAGTCGTAGGTCTCCGCAAAGGTCTCGAAGCGGCGCGGCTCCAGGTCCATCTCCGTCCCGTCGATCAGGTCGTGGAAGTACTCCGGCGGGATGTTGAAGCGGCGAACGGTGTCATGGAAGGCCGGGAGGATCAGGCTGTCGCCGTAGTCGCCGTGGAGCGCCCGGTCCAGCGCGGCGCGCCACTCCCCCATCACGCGGGCGCGCTCCGGTCCGCTGTCGTCCGAATCAGCGGCCTCGTCGGAGATGTCATCCGAGTAGCGCATGAAGGCGTAGATGGCGCACATCGCCTCCCGCTTCTCCGGCGTCAGGCAGAGGAACGAGTAGTAGAAGTTCCTCGCCTGCGTGCGCGCCACGTGGACACAGTGGCGATAGCTCTCCGAAACGTGGACTGACATCGGGGTGCGGCGGCCAAGGGTACAGCCGCAGAGTACGCGGCCCGGTCAGAGGGAGCGGGAGATCGGTGCGAGGAAGGCTCTGCAATAGTATCCCGCCGGGGATCAACCTGCCCCGAAGGGCCGGGCACGGTTAGCTTGATGCCTCGCACCGGAGAGGGTCGGGGCACGGGCTTCGCGTTGACTGAAGGGCCAGCGGATTCC
Source organism: Actinomycetes bacterium (assembly GCA_031426395.1). Classification (GTDB taxonomy): domain Bacteria; phylum Armatimonadota; class SYMT01; order SYMT01; family SYMT01; genus JANPLG01. The sequence goes on along the minus strand of JANPLG010000009.1, from coordinate 11,120 downwards.
GTCTGGCCGAGGTTCCGCCCCCCGGCCCCCAATGCTGCAATCCTGGGGGAGAGTCCTCATGCGATGAGTTGCCTATTGATCGCGAGGGTGATCCTGCCCGAAGCGGGAAGCGTCCGCTGGTCATGAGGTGCGGCGGTAAGTTGCGTGGGAGCGGATCAAGCGGAGGCGCCGGTGTAGTGCCGGAGGCCGAAGCGCCAGAACTGCGAGGAGGCGATCAGCGCCACCACCGCTATCACCACGGCCGTCCCCGCCTGCCATAGCTCCAGCCGACCCGTGAGGGCGGAGGCCGGCACGGTGAGGATGAAGACCACGGGGATGACGTAGGTGAGCGTCGCGCGGAGCCAGTCGGGATAGATCTCGACCGGGTATCGGCCCGTCTCGAACGCCTGCCAGATGATCTGCTCCAGGTTGTCGATCCGGACGAACCAGAAGGTGAGGGTCACCAGCGCCAGCCAGAGGCTGTAGATCACCGCCATCCCGCACGCCATGGTAAGCGCGAAGAGGAGGGACTCCATCCAGCCGACCGTCAGCGAGAGCTTCGTCACGGCGTAGATGGAGAGGCCAAGCCCGACCAGCGCGTTCGCCGCGCGCCAGATGTTGAGCGTGCGGAACGTGGCCATGAACTGGCTGCTGACCGGCTTCAGCAGCACGAAGTCGAGGGTCCCCTCCCGTACCTGCGTCATGATCTCCCGCATGTTCGGGCCGATGAAGGTCTCGATCAGCCCGTCCATCAGGTAGTAAACGGCCAAGAGCACCAGCGCGTCCGCGAAGCTCCACCCCTTGATCTCCCCCGTGTACCGGAACGCGATGGAGAGCCCGCCGACCGTCGTCAGCAGCCCCAGCAGGCTGGCGATCAGCCGCGTGAAGAAGTCCGCCCGGTACTCCAGGTCGGTCTGAATGGAGGTCCGGTAGAAAACGGAGAGCAGCTTCAGCCAGGTCATAGGCGGTTGGCCCCGGGGGCGAAAGAGAAGAAATGGAACGCGGATGACGCGGATTTGAGGGATGGACGCGGATCAAGCAAATCTGAAATGAGCTACGCAGGCGGATGTACGCGGAATGGACTGGTTCCCGGCCTGGTGGTTGCCTAGCTTCGGTAGTTGGGTTCTCCGATTCTGTTCGATTGATCCATGAGGCTCCGATCCATCCGAGCAGCCTGTGTCCCTATCCCAGATGATCCGCGAGAATCCGTCAGATCCGCGTCATCCGCGTTCTATTCCGTCCGGGATCAGGCCCCTACGGCGGAGTACTGGCGGATTCCCGCCGCCCAGATCACGCGGAAGACGAGGATGCCTCCGGCAAGCCACGCAAGCTGGAGCAGGAAGCCGGGTAGGACCTGGTCCGGCGGCACACGCCCCAGCGCCAGTTCCACGGGAAACGACCCCATGCTCCGGAACGGAGAGAAGTAGGCGAGGGTGCCCAGCCAGCCGGGGAGCAGCGCCAGCGGGGCCACCCTTCCGCCCAGGAAGGAGTCGACGGCGAACCAGAGCTGGTTGACCGCCTCCACGCGCGTGGTCCAGAACGCGAGGCAGGCGAGGGCATACTGCCAGACGTAGCGCATCACCGCCGCAAGCGCCAGGGAGGGGATCGAGAGCAGGGCCTGCTCCAGGGAGACGGGTGGGGCGGGCTTCAGGAGGATCCAGAGCAGGATCCAGACTGGGATCAGCATGGAGCTGGTGACCACCTTGAAGCTGATGTTCTGCGCGGCGTCCCGGTGAATCGGCTCCAGCGGCTTCAGCAGGTGGGGTGAGAGCGCACCATTACGCACCCGCATCCCGTACTCGAAGGCGTCCCACGACATCGTGACGTGGCCGAACACCATGAAGACGAGGAAGTAGGCCGAGAACTCCGCCCGGTTGAAGCTGGTCGCCCCGTTGCTCACGATCCCGCTGCCGGCCACGGCGGTCCAGACAGCCAGCGAGACAAGCGGGCCGACGAAGCCCCACACGCCCCAGATCAGCACGGCGAACCGGTACTGGAGCATGACGGCCATTCCGACCTTCAACTGCTCCCGGTAGTTGTCCAGGAAGTAGCGAGGGCCGTAGCTCATCTGGGTTGGCGGCGGGACGTGCTCCGTCACGACGCCACCTCCGCTATCACGTCGGACACCTCGGGCTTCTCCCCGATGCCGACTCTGAACACCTGCTCGATCACTTCCTCAATAGGTGGGTCCTGCACGGTGAGGTCGGAGACGTCCAGTTCGGAGAGGAGGCGGGCGACGGTGGCGGAGGTTTCGGCGCGGGGGACGCGCAGGCGGACCTTCGCCCCCTGCTCTTCCACCACCTCGCCGTAGTCCGCCACGCGCGGGGCGGAGGCAGGGTCGGCTAGGTCGACCTCCACCAGCTTGAACGGCGCGATTTTGTCGCTGAGCGTGCTGAGGTCGCCGTCGTACAGGAGGCTGCCGTGGTGGATGACCACCACCCGCTGACAGAGCGCGGTGACATCCGCCATGTAGTGGCTGGTGAGGATGACGGTGGCACCGTGCCGCCGGTTGTAATCCGCAATGAAGTCCCGAATCCGCCCCTGCATCGTGATGTCGACGCCAAGGGTCGGCTCATCCAGGAAGAGCACTTCCGGCCGGTGGAGGAGGGCGGCGGCCAGTTCGCACTTCATCCGCTCGCCGAGGGAGAGGCCCCGGACCGGCTTCTTCAGCAAGGTGGAGAGGTCGAGCAGCTCCACGAGCTCGTCCAGGGTGGCTCGGAACTGCTTCTCCGGAATCTGGTAGACCGCGCGGTTTACCTCGAACGAGTCCTGCGCCGGGATGTCCCAGACCAACTGGTTCCTGTTGCCCATCACCAGGCTGATGCGGCGGAGGAACTCCCGGTCCCGCTTCCAAGGTACGTGGCCCATGACGCGCGCGTCGCCGCCGCTGGGGTAGAGGAGCCCGGAGAGCATCTTCAGCGTGGTCGTCTTGCCGGCGCCGTTCGGACCGAGGAAGCCGACCACCTCGCCCGGTGCCAGGGAGAAGGTGACGCCCTTGACGGCCTCCACCTCCTTGAACTTGCGAAAGAAGAGGCTCTTGACCGACGCTTTGGTGCCGGCTTCCCGTTCGTGGACCTTGAAGACCTTCTTCAGGTCCGTCACCGAAATCTGCGACATCCGCCCCGCCTCCCACCGCTTTGCCTGGCCGTCCCAGGGCGAATGCTGGCCGTCAAGCCTCCTGGATTCTCGGTTCCATGCCAATGGAACCTCGTACGAACATCGCGCCCCGGTTGTGGCAGCGCTGTCGGCGAGGAGCCGCTCGATTGCTCAAGCACTAGCCCTACCCATACAGGTTCTATCCGGGCGGCAATCCAAGCTCTACGTGGAGGGCCGCGTGGAAGGCGCGGTACTCTTCCGCAAGCTCCTGTGCAAGTGGGGCGGCACCGTTCACCGTGCCTTCCCGGCCCAGTTTCTCCAGGACTCCTGCCAGCGCCGCCACGCGCTTGCCGCCCAGGTTGCCGGCCGCGCCCTTGATTCCGTGCGCCGCCGCCTTCAGCTTCTCCGCCTCGCCGAGGGAGATGGCATCCTCAATGGCCCCGAGGAGCGGCTCTGAGTCGGAGCTGAAGGCTTCCAGCAGCTCCGTGAGTGCCTCCGCCATTCCCGCGTCGCGCATCTGCCGCAGCTCATGCAGGATGGAGGGATCGAAGATGGGCTGAGCGGTGTGCGGCAGCGGCGCGGACCCTGGCCCGGGCGGGGCGTCAGGGAGGTCGGCTGACAGCGGCTCCTGTGCGGGGAGTTCTCCCCGGTGGGAGCGCGCCCACTCGCCGGCGCGGGTCAGCACCGCCTGCAGCTCCTTCACTCGTACCGGCTTCGCCAGGTAGTCGTCCATCCCTGCCGCCGCGCAGGCGTCCCGGTCTTCCTTCAACGCGTTAGCGGTCAGCGCCACGATGCGGGGCCGCTCGTCCGGCAGCCAGCGGCTGAGGATGCGGCGGGAGGCCTCCAGGCCGTCCATCTCCGGCATCTGCACGTCCATGAGGATGACGTCGTACGCCTGGCGCTCCAGCGCGTCGAGCACCTCCAGCCCGTTGGCAGCCAGGTCGACCCGGTAGCCCATCCGGCCGAGGATCGTCTGCATCAGCCGCTGGTTCACCACCAGGTCTTCCGCCAGCAGGATCCGCAGCGGATGGCGTTGACCCAGCGTAACGTCGATCTCCGGCCCGGTGGTCTCCCGGACCTGCACCGGCTGCCCGGTGAAGACCTGGACTAGCACGTTATACAACTGCGACTGCTTCACCGGCTTCGTGAGGAAGGCGTTGAACCCCGCACGTTCGATGTCGCTGGCCCTGCGGCCGACGGAACTCAGGGCGATCATCGGGAAGTCGGGCCACTCCGGCAGCTCGCGCATCGCGCGGGCGAGGGCCATGCCGTCCATGTCTGGCATCTGGATATCGAGGATGGCGAGGTCGAACGCGGCCTCGCTGCGCAGCAGCTCCAGCGCGGCGGGACCGCTTTCCGCCTCGACCGGCTCCATTCCCCACGCGCGGGCCTGGATGGAGAGGATCTGGCGGTTGGTCGCGTTGTCGTCCACGATCAGGAGGCGCTTGCCCTCCAGGTGCGGCTGCGAAAGGTGCGTGTAGACCCGCATCGCCGAAGGCGCCGCCGGAGCGACGAGCGTGAAGTGGAAGGTCGATCCCTTGCCCACCTCGCTCTCCGCGCCCATGGTGCCGCCCATCATGTCGCAGAGCCGCTTGCAAATCGCCAGGCCGAGGCCGGTGCCGCCGTAGCGCCGCGTGGTGGAGGTGTCGACCTGCGAGAACGACTGGAACAGGCGGTCCATGCGGTCGGAGGGAATCCCAATTCCGGTGTCCCGCACCGCAAACCGGACCTCATGATCGCCTTCCGGCTTGCCTTCCTCCAGCGGCCGGCTCTCCACAGTCACCACCACTTCGCCCTGGTCGGTGAACTTGACGGCGTTGCTGATGAGGTTCACCAGGATCTGCCGCAGCCGGGTCACGTCCCCCACCAGCGCGTTTGGCGTGTGCGGGTCGATGAGGTAGGCGAGGTCGAGGCGCTTCTCGGCGGCGCGCGCGGCCAGCAGGTCGAGCGCGGTCTCCACGCACTCGCGCAGGTCGAACGGCTGCCGCTCCAGGTCGAGCTGGCCCGCCTCAATCTTGGAGTAGTCGAGGATGTCGTTGATGATGGCGAGGAGGGCGTCGCCGCTCTCCCGGATCACATGGGCGTACTCCCGTTGCGCGGCGTTGAGCGGCGTGACCAGGATCAGCCCGGACATCCCGATGACGGCGTTCATCGGCGTCCGGATCTCGTGGCTCATCACGGCCAAGAACTCGCTCTTGGCCCGGCTGGCGGCATCCGCCTCTTCCTTCGCCAGTTCCAGCTCGCTGGTCCGGGCCAGCACCCGGTTCTCCAGCGTGTCCTTCGCCTTGACCAGGGCCTCGTCCCGGTGCTGGATGCCGTCCAGCATCCCGTTGAATCCGCGGATCAGAACGCCGATCTCATCGTTGTACGAGGTCTTCCCGCGCACCCCGTACTCCCCCTCGGAGACTTTCCGCATCATGCCGGTGAGCGCCAGGATAGGGTCCGAGATCAGGCGCTGCAACCGCTGGGAGAGCACATAGGCGAGGCTGGCGGAGACCAGCAGCAGCGCCGCGATGATCAGGCCGAAGCGGCGCACCCGGTCATACCAATGGCGCATATCCGCGCGGACCAGCACGTAGCCGAGCATGTCGCCCTGACGCATCACGGGTCGGCGGATGGTGAGCTGGTCACCTTCGAAGCGCACGAATGGACCGTCAGGAGCGCCGGGAAAGTAAAGCACCCTCTGATCGAGTGCCACGTAGGACGCGAAGGGTGCGCCATCCGGGGTGTAGAGAGCCGCGCCGAGAATCTCCGGCCGCGCCCGCAGAGCGGCCAGGGTCTCCTCGGCATCCCGACGGCTGTTGAAGGAGAGCGCGCCGGTGCTGTTGGCTCCGACGATGTCCGCGACGGAGATGAGGTCGCGGGTCATCTCGTTCCGGAAGAGGACCTGGTCGTACCAGATCATCCCGGTGCAGGCGAGCAGGAGCGCCAGGGTGCTGGTCAGCATGGTGACCAGCGTCAACTTGCTCCGCAGGCTCAGGTTGCGGAACGCCGTGACGACCTGCATGCCTGCGGTCTACCGGTCCGCTTCGCGGTGGACGCGGCTGGCAATGGAGAGCATGCGGCTGCTGAAGTTGATCTTGGAGCGCTGGGCGGCGGAAACGTTCACTTCGAAACTGGGAGGAGCGTCGCGGGTGAAGGCACCCAACTCCACCATGCCGCCCGCCCGCGCAAACTCCTCGAACTCACCCACCGTGACGATGGGCAGGTCTTTCAGCCGCCTCATCAGCCCCATCGCCTTGCGGTCGAGGCCGGCCGGGAAGTAGAGCACGTGGCACTGGCGCATGTCATCCAGGCGGTTGACGGAATGGATGATGATGGGCCGCCCGCCCACGGCGTGTTTCTCGAACGCGCGAACCTGCGGGGGCGGCGGCGCACCTTCCGGGGGAGGAGGCGTCTTGCCGTGATGCGAAGGGGGCGGGCCGACCACTCCGATGATGATGGGCGAATCGGCGCGGGAGAAAGCCTCTGAGGGCCACTCCGTGAAGCGTGCCATGCTCACCAGGAACTTCAGCTTGTGCGCGAACTCCCGCGGGCTGCCGAAGAGCGGGATCTTCACCGTTTGCGGGGAGCCGGGAGCGGGCTCTCGCGTCTGCTCCTTTTGCGCGTGCGCCACAACGGCGCACCCGGCGAGGAGCACCGCCGCCGCGAGGGTTCTCGCGGGTGCTGCCCATCGTGCGCGGGGGCTGTCTTGGACCGACGGTGGGGTTTTCGCCATCTCGTGTCAGCTAACGTTGGCAGGCCTAGTCTGGATCGCTGCAACTATTCTGCATCCTGTGCGCAGGGATTTCTAGTTCTCTGCGTCCAGGTTTCATCTTATCTACCTCGTCTGACACCGCAAGTGCGCTTTCGTTCCAGGGCAAAGTTCAGACCGACGCCCGGTGGCCACCACGGCTAATGGTAAGGAATGGGAGAGAAGCCCAAGGGGGGAGAGGGAGACGCTGCTGCGGGAGGTCATTCGCCCATGAGGAATCGGCCAAGCTGCGCCAACTGCTCGTGGGTGCCGAGGACCACGAGGGTATCGCCGGCGCGCACGGGGTGGGACGGCTCCGGGTTGGTGCAGTACTCGGCGTTGTCGCTGCTCCGGATTGCCAGCACGGTGCAGCCGGTCGTCGCTTTAATGCCGCTCTCCTCCAGAGAGGTGAACTGAGCGCCCGGAGCGACGATGAACTCCCGCATCTCCCAGTGAAGCTGCTGCCTGGAGGCGGTGAAGTCGAGGAAGTCGATAGCGGCCGGCTGCATCACGGAGGAGGCGATGCGGCGCGCTCCGATGATGTAGGGCGAGATCACCCGGTCAGCGCCGGCGATCTCCAGCTTGCGCACGTCTTGCTCGGACTCGGACCGCGCCACGATGTAGAGGTCCTTGCGGATGGCGCGGGCGCTCAGGGTGATGAAGACGTTGTCCGCATCCCGTGGCGCGACGGTGACCAGGGAGCGCGCCCGCTCCAGGCCGGCTTTGAGGAGGACCGCATTGTCAGAGCCGTTGCCCAGCACGTACGGGTGCCCCAGTTCCGCCAGCTTGCGGCACCGATCCGGGTCCAGCTCGATCACCACGAAGCGCTGCTGCCGACGGCGGAACTCCTCCACCAGTTCCTGCCCCATCCGCCCGAAGCCGCAGATGATGACGTGGTCCTTGATCACCGCCAGTTGTCGATCCATGCGTCCACGCTCCAGGGTGTCCCGCAGCACCTCGCCCAGCACCACCTCAGCGAACGCTCCCGCGGCGAAGATACTGGACGCCACGCCGGAGATGATGAGGACGACCGTGAAGATCCGGCCGCCCTCCGAGAGGGGGTGCGTTTCCCCATAGCCGACCGTGGCCAGCGTGATGACGGTCATGTAGAGCGCGTCGAACGGGGACCAGTGCTCGATGAGGACGTAGCCGACGGTCCCGCCGACGCCAACCAGAATCAGCAGAAGCGCCGCCAGCCGGACCCGCTGAATGACCGCTGTTCCGCTCATCACCGCGCCTCTCCAGCGTTCCAACAGGACCGGGGAGGCACCTGCCTCCAGTGAGCCAATCGCTCGTAAACCGAGTAGCGTGTCAAGTATGTTCTGCTAAGCCGAAAGGGAGAGCGGGGAAAAGGGAGCGGGAGACCAAAATGGGGCAAATGGCCCTGGAGCCTGCTCCCACCCAGCTTCACTCCTATTCTCCCACTCCGTCCAAGCAGTACGATTCTGTCTCGATGGGTGACGGCATGAAAGCGGGACGGCACCCAATCCGCCGATGCGATCCTAAAGGTCGGGGAACCTGGCGAGCAATCGCTTCTGCCAGCTCGCCCCCAGGATGAGCCGTTGTCCGCTAACCGTCACCCACAGGAGGGCACCCCGGGTCCTCTACGCCTTCGCCTCCCGAGGGTCTGTCCACAGCGCCAGCGCCACTACACCCAAGAGCGCGGTGAACAGGGCAAGGGCGGCCCCACCGTTCAGCAGCTTCCGGCGCAACGATCCAGGCAGCACGCGAATCTCCCCACGGAGCGCGGGCGTCCCGCCCGCACCCAACTTCCGTCAGGACACCCACCTCCGCACCAAGCAACGCCAGAACTCCCCAGCATTGGTGGCTGGGGGGCCTCTACCTCAACCGCAGGGATGGGTCCGCAGGCTTCTGCGGCGCAGCACGAAACTCAAAACTCACTCGTGGCGTCACCGCAAGCTGCAGGCGCACCGGCGATCCGGGCTTTGCCTTCCCAAGTGAGACCGCAACTTCACCCGAGTCCGCGCTTTCGGGCGCAAAGGGCTGACTGCCCGAACGGGACCGCAGGAAGAACCGCTTCTCCGGGTCGGATACCCTGACCCGAACGAATGGTGTGCGGCTGGTCCAGCCTTTCGACTTCGCGCCGGCACCCTCAATGGCCGTCACTTCAACTCGGCACCCGTTCAGGGTGTGCGCCAATCTGAGAGGGGTGCCAGACTTCGGCTTCGGCACGATCAGGCCGGGAATGCTCCATACCTCTCGCGCATGAAAGCCAGTAAGTCGAGCAACGTCGACCTTGATGTCAAAGGCGGCCTCATCCGGCAGACGGCGTGGAGGTACTCGAATGCTCCGCAACTCACTTGACCCATCTAACTCCGGATTCCATGCGTTCCCTGTAGCATCTGATATCTGGACTGCTTCAACATGCCATCGGTCCCCAGCGGGAGCACCCCGCTCCAGAACTCTCAATCCCAGAGTTGTGCCAGCATCGGGGGTTGGCTTGGCTTCCAAACCGGTGGCAAAGCGGTCTAGCACAAACTTGACGGAGTCAACTTCCCGAATGGCCGGGAGCGGTTCGGGCTTCCAGACCGGGTAGGTGGTGATTACGGGATTCTGAAAGGTAAGCGCAAGCCCGTCCGCTTCGTCCCCCGCTTCAGGCTCGCCACGGAGCGTGATCCATCGACCTCTCCTTGGGTAGCTCGTCACCTCATAACCGGTAGGCCCGCCAGACCAATGCACCCTCGGGGCCAAACTCCGCAGGGCTGAGCCATCCTCTGAAACAGCAATCAGACCCTTCGGACCCGGATTACTGATCAGGATAGCGGGCAACCCCGTCGAGGTCCTTGCCGGGACGAATCTCGTGTTTTCCCAAACCACCATCCGCTCCGGAGTGCCATAAGGTGATGAAAGTACCACTCCGCCGACGTGCTTCTGAAGGTCGGGGAAGAGGGAAAGCACAGCCTTCTGCCAGTTCGTGCCTACGATCAGCGGCCGCGAACCAACCGTCACCCCCAACAGCGCACCCTGCGTCTTCAGGGCCTTCGCCTCGCGTGGGTCCGTCCACAGCGCCATCGCCACCACGCCCAGAAGCGCGGTGAACAGGGCCAGGGCGGCCCCACCGTTCAGCAGCTTCCGGCGCAACGATCCAGGCAGCACGCGAATCTCCCCACGGAGCGCGGGCGTCCCGCCCGCACCCACCTCTCGTCCAGGAGCCAGCCTCCGGATGAAGCCTCACCAAGACTCTCCTAGCATTGGGGCTCGCCCTACCCTTTGACCTTTAGCATTTCGAGTAGGTCGACCCGCTGCGTTATCATGACGGTATCGACATCACCGCTTTCATGGAGACCGTCGCCCGCTTCCGGGGTCTCCAGTGCGGGGTCGCCCACGCCGAGGGGTTCCGTCAGGCGGATGCCTGGCCGCGCACGCGTCCCCACCGGCTGCTGCCATGACCCGGGTGGCGGGTCGCCCCGGCGATGCCAGCAGACTTATGCCTTCCCGCAACCCCTCACGCCGCCCAGCCGTCCCGCTCCTCGCGGCCCGCGTTATCGCCGCCCTCTGCCTCGCTTCCGTGGCGGCCACCGCCATCACCGAGGCCGCGCCGCGCCTCAAGCAGAAGGCGGCCCAGCTCGCGCGGATGAAGGCCGAGAAGGCTGCCCGCCAGAAGGCGGCTCATCAGAAGGCCCTGAAGGTAAAGGCCGACCAGAAACGGGCCGCGCAGTTGCGCCGCCAGGCCGCTTCCCAGTTGCCGAAGGGGATGGGCCGGGCGACCGGACCGGTCACCTTCTTCCAGACCAACCTGCCCTACGACCCCCGCCTGGACCTGAAGACCGATTTCGTGGCGGTGCACCAGCATGGATCGCCGCATGACCAGACGGAAGCGGCCATCCGCTCCTGGAAGGCCGCCGGCTACCCGGTCCACCGGATGTTCTTCATTGGGTCGGATGCGGGCGCGATCTACACCGGCGGGAAGTGGGACGGCATGCCCCATCCGGAGATGGTGGAGACCGACCGCGACGGCAATCCGATCATGGTCGGCCGGCGCCCCTACGTGGTGCCCACCTCTGGCTGGCTGGATTACCTGAAGGAGATGATCCGTCGCTCCATCGATGCCGGCGCCGAGGGCATCCTGCCGGAGGAGCCGCTGCTGCACGCGGCGGGAGGCTATTCGCCGGCGTTCAAGGATGCGTGGCAGGCGTTCTACCAGCAGCCGTGGCAGCCGCCCCATGAGTCGGTGACGAACCATTGGAAGGCGTCCAAGCTGAAGTCGGAGCTCTACCTCCGCGCGGTGAATGACCTCGCCCAGTACACGCGGGAATACTCTCGCCAGCAGGGGAAGAACGTTCGCTTCCTG
>JANPLG010000008.1:0-3824 GCA_031426395.1 Actinomycetes bacterium | reverse complement strand
GTGCGGGGTCCGCGCCCACCTGGGCGGCGAGCTGCTGCAGGCGCTGGAAGTCCTGGGCCGTGAGGAACTGGCCGAGGCCGCGGTCAAACGCAGCGCAGCGCCCTCGCCGGAGTAGAGCAGCTCCCCCCGGTTCCCAGCGCGTGCGGCAAGGCCCCGCGGCATCCACCCGCCCGCCCCCGGGTCATGGGCGGAACCGGGCTCCCGCCCCCGGCGATGGGCGGGACGGTACGAAGTTTCGGTTCGTGGTGACCTAGGAAGCCCACCGCAACGGACCCGCTAGCGGAACCACGGCAAGGAGCCGGGGCCGAACCGGTCGGCCCCGCTCCACCCTCTTAATGCGAACTTAAGCGCCCATTCCAGAAGGAGAACACCCATGAGCTACGATCCCGACCGCCGCAGCGAAGGCCTGGAGCAGCTGGCGGACCACAGCCGCCGGATGGCGGAGAGCCGCCGTCAGGCGGGGCAGGAGAACCTCGCCGCCGGCTGGCAGCGCACCGCGGACCACTACCGCCGCTTCGCGGAGCTCGCCCGCCAGTTCGAGCAGGAGGGGGAGCGATGAGCAGCGCAACCCTCAATCCCATTGCTGGCCTACTGGCGGAGCTCTGCTCCGCCGGTATCCAGAGCTTCGAGGACCGGCCCAGCCTCCGCCCCATGTGGCGGGTGCGGATACTCCCACCCACGCAACCGGACCGGCGCGGCATCCGCTGGTTCGTGGCGGATTACTACCAGAACGACGACCCGGAGAGCCGCTTCGTCGTCCACGGCTGGCAGCGGTCCACAGGAAGGCTGCACGTCGTCGGTTACCCGCACGCGCTTTGCGCCCACGGTGCCCAGCGCATCGCGGCGAGCCTCGCCGCGGGGCACCTCGTCACCGACACCCGTCTCGGCGGGGAGGGGGACCGGTGGACCCACTGGGCGGTGATCAACCGTCGCGCCTTCACCCGCACGGAGGTGCGGGCCCTGCTCCGGGCGCTGACGCGCCCCGTCGGCCCGGTGATTCCGGGGCGGCAGTTCTACCGAGCGCCGCAGATCCGCCGCCAGGGCAGCCGCATCCTCTTCCGGCAGACCGGGGGAGCGGACGTGTAGCCGCTACAAGTGAGGTCCCAAGGTGTACGCCTTGGGGCCTTCCTGGACTTGAGCCTATTCCTGGCCAGATTGCCGCGCAACCACCTTACCCCGACAAGCATCCTAGAAGGAGCAACAACGCTGTGGCCGAGCTCTAGGCCCGGGGCCGCATGAGACAAGCTGAGTCATTTCGCTTGCAGGGTCGTATGAACGAGTTCGAGGAACTTCGCTGGCAGGCGGAAAAGCTTTATCATCAAGGCGACCTTGCAGGCGCGGAGGCAGGCCTTCGCGAGTATCTCCGCCTTGTTCCCGACGACAGCGGCGCCCTTGAGTCTCTCGGCCACGTGCACTTTGAGGCCGGCGATTACGCTTTAGCACTAGCCTGCTACACGACGGTGGTGTCGGTCTTGCCCCACAAATCAAGCGCTCATCTCTTTCTTGCCAGCACGCTGCACAGGGTGGGCCACTTCGTGGAGGCCGATGAAACCCTCGCGCACGCCGAAGAGCTTCTAGCTACCGATGGATCGATGCCGAGACCAGAGGATGCCGCGAACCTACGCGCTGAGATCATCTACGAGCGCGCGCTCCTCTGGAAGTCGATGCACCGCGACGAGGACGCGATGAAGGAGCTGTTTCGGGCACTCGCGATTGAAGAGGGGCACCCGCGCTTCGAACTCACGATGGCAGAATGGCAGCTTGTGTCGGGGCACCGATCCGAAGCCGCGGCGATTCTCGCGCGACTGGTCGAGCCGGACTGCGGCACTTACTGGCGTCCCATGGCCCAAGAACTGGTCGCCCGGTACGCGTTGGAGCTTTGATGTGACGCCCTCGGAGCGGCCCCGGCGGAGCTGCCTTGAAAGTCGAAATATCAACGAAGCGACTGGCTAGTGGACCGACCCTACTCTTGGCTCACGTCTCAGGTAGGGTGCCGCCCGGATCTGCTGGAAACGCTGCCGTTGCCAGGTGCAGGGATGAGATTAGTGAAGCAATAGCGGCGCTCGCCTCTGATACAGGAGTAAGCCAGCTTGTTGGCATGGTTCTGGATTGCAGCGGATTAGAATACGAATTCGGCGACTCGCTCGCATCCTTGTGGCTTGTTCCGCTTCGGATGGGACTGAAATGTGTCCTCGTGGCCGATGGGCACACTGAATACCGTATAGCCACCCTCGCGAGCCGCTCGATACCTGTTCCAATCACGAACAGTATTGATCAGGGTATGATGCATATTGTCACTCTCATCGAAGGACAAACCGCCGCCAGCGGCGAACATATGTGTGAGGGAATAGAGCAACTTCCTGGGTGGAAGTAAGAGCAACTTCCCTACTCCGCAAATGGGTCTGCGGAGGCCTTCCGAGCCTGAGATTTACGCACGAAACGTTAGCGGGATTACGCCAAACAGAGCAGGTTCCTTCTAAGCAGTTAGTCGCAGGTTCGATTCCTGCCGGAGGCGTAGAGGCTCCCCTCGTTAGGCATCTCACAGCAGGAACGTCCATAGGACCAATTGTTCGGTGCCAACTGTCTGCGGCAACCGGGTCCTCTGGGGCAACCTGCAAGCTAGGACTATGACGTCCTCGGACAGCTGATCCACTTGCTTGTGTTACGTACCCTGAGCCCACGGCCATCGCCACCGTCCGTACCTGTGGAACTGCCCAGATCATGCGTCTCACCCTGCGCAGCCGCTTCGGTTGACGCTACCCCAAGCCGGTGCGATAATTTGGCAAGCCCGGCGCCCGCCGGGCATTCGTGTCTCTCCGGCAGGATCTTGAGAGTAGACCCCAACGGCGTGGTCCGCATCTCCCACCCAGCATGCAACCGACCGTCCTGGTGATCGGCAGTGGTGTTGCCGGCCTGACCTACGCCCTGAAGACTGCGGAGTTCTCCAAAGTGACACTGGTCACTAAGAAAGAGCGCTCCGAGTCGAACACCAACTATGCCCAGGGCGGCATTGCGGCGGTGATGTCCGCCGACGACACTCCGGACCTCCACGTGGAGGATACGGAAGTTGCCGGGGCAGGACTCTGCAAGCGCGAGGCCGTCCTCCAGATGGTTCGTGAAGGGCCCGCACGCGTGCGCGAACTGATCGAATGGGGTGCCCAGTTCACCGTCGACACTGCAGCGGGGCATTCGCCCAGCTTGTCCCTTGGGCGAGAAGGCGGCCATTCGCGCAACCGGATTGTGCACGCCAAGGATTTGACGGGCCGGGAAGTCGAGCGGACGCTGGTTGCTGCCGTCCAGGCGCATCCCAACATTCGGGTCGACCAGCATCACGCCGCGCTCGACCTGCTGGTGGACGAGCGCGAGGGCCAGCGATCCGTAGTGGGTGCCACGGTGCTTGATACCGTGGACGGCAAAGTGAAGACCCTGCTGGCCGACGCAACCTGCCTGGCCACCGGCGGAGCCGGACATGTCTACCTACACACCACTAATCCGCTGATTGCCACGGCGGATGGTGTTGCGATGGGCTTCCGTGCCGGCGCAAAGGTTGCGAATATGGAGTTCATCCAGTTCCATCCCACTTCGCTCTTCCACCCGGACGCGCGCTCATTCCTCATCTCGGAGGCGGTCCGGGGCGAAGGCGGCATTCTGAAGCTGCGCGACGGCACACCCTTCATGGATGGGTACCATCCGCTGGCGTCGCTCGCGCCGCGCGACATCGTAGCCCGCGCCATCGATAGCGAATTGAAGCGCTCCGGCGATGACTTCGTCTACCTCGATGTCACCCACCTCGATCCCGACTTCATCCGCGACCGCTTCCCGGC
>JANPLG010000007.1:0-7479 GCA_031426395.1 Actinomycetes bacterium | reverse complement strand
CCTCATCGCGCTTGCCGGCCGCACGCAGCACGCCCGCCAAGCCGGAATCAGCCCGGCAGCCAGCCCCACTCCCAGCCCCACCGCCGCGCCCGAGAAGAGGACTCCCGGCCCCATCGCCATCAGGCCGGCGCTGGGGGCGAGAGGAACCCAGCCTCGGACCAGTTCCTGCACCAGCCCCCCGGCACCGGCCGCAATCAGAAGTCCCAGAACCGTGGCGGCGGAAGCGAGTAGCAGCGATTCCAGAGAGACCAGGGCGAACACCTGCGACCGTGATGCGCCGATCGCCCGCATCACGCTCAGCTCCGGCAGTTGGTCCAGCACGCTGAACAGCAGGGTGTTGAACACGCCCAGCGCACTCGCCAGGAGCGCCACCAGGGCGATGGAGGTGACCAGCGTCCGCACCGATCCGACCAGGTTCAGGAACGTGCCCATCATCTCCGTCAGCGTCACCACCTGCGCGCCCGATATCTTCTGCAGCCGGTCCGCCGCCGCAGCAGCCAGGGCGGGGTCTTTCAGCCGGATTGCCACCGCCGTGAGCCGTCCCTGCTGCCCGAACATCGCCTGCGCACTCCTCAGCGGAACGAAGAAGAGGCTGTCATCGCTGGTCCCGCTGCGCTTGAGGATTCCCTCCACCCGGAAGGTGCGTTCGGTCTCGGGAGAGTGAAGCTGGTCCCCCACCGAACGAAGCTCAACCGACGCCGCCTCCGCGCCCAGGATGACGGAGTCCGGGCCGGAGAAGCTCTCACCGCCGGATTCCGCCTTCCACCAGGGCCGCAGCCTGAGGCCCTCTTCGTCGATCCCCGCCCACATGTCGGTGCGGCCCTCGTCCGGTCGAGGCACGGCAGCCGTCAGAAGAGGCGCCGCCACCGCCACTGCCGGATCGGCCCGCACCACGCGTAGCGCGTCCTCTGGAAGCGAGTGCTCCAGGCTGCGGCCTTTGAGCACGCGGGCAGCGGCGTCGTAGGGGCAGCCCAGAGGAACGAGCATCATCTGCACGCCCATCCGGTCCAGCTCAGACCGGAGCCCTGTCCGGTATCCCTCGCCGAAGGCCGTCACCGCGGACATCACCGCAATGGCAAGCGCCAGCCCCACAATGGTGAGGGCGGTCCGCAAGGGTCGACGGATCAGGTTGCGGAGGGCGAGGAGAAGCATTCTAGTGATGAGCGTCCGATGCGGCGGGGATCCCCTTGGCCTCAGCAATCTCCAGTAGGATCAGATTGCTGCGAACCGCCTCGACAATCGCTGCGGCGGATGACTTGGCGGGTTCCGGCACGGAAGAGGCGGAACTCCAGTCGCTCGCCGCTGTCTTGCCGGTGAAACGCCCCAGCCACGCCGGCGCCTCCAGAACGCGGGACACCTCTACCGGCTCCCGGTGGCGCTGCAGTCGCAGGCCCTGGACCTTGCCCGCCGACGACACCGCCGTGACCACCTCAATGGAGCCGCCCGCCCCAGCAACACGCCGAACCATCACGACGCCCACTCGCCGCTTCCCGCGCAACACCCGGTGAAGGACCGCGAGGTACTCTTCGGCCAGGGGCTGCCGCCCGAGCCGGCGGATCAGCGTGAGGCGTTCCCGGCTCAGGATACGCGATTCTTCCCGGTGGCCGTCAGCACCCGGGAAGTAGCGGCGAATGTCCGCCTCCGGCTCACGCCAGGGAACCGGATCGGCAGAGTGGGCGACCTGGTCGGAGCTGCGGGCCTCTGGAAGCTCCGGCATTGGGAAGATGAGCAGAATCCCCACGGCCACCGCGAACCCGAGGCTCAGGATTACCAGAGCGATACGAATGATCGGACTCTTCACGTCAGTAGCGGACCCCCGCCGCGTCCAACTGCCGATCTTCGCCGGACGCCTTGACTCGGCCCGACACGGTCATCCGGCTGTGGAGCGGCACGTCCAGGACCACAAACCCGGCGTTCCTGGTGTCCACGCGCATCGTGCCGCTCTCGTCGCGCAGGTCGAACCAGCATCCCGCCACCGGGCACTTCTCCACCATCTCGCCCGTGATCGCCACCTGGGTCCCAATGGGAGCAGTACGCACTGCGCCGACGGTGGCGAGCTTGGCAGGAGGGGTGGTTCCCAGAACCCGCGTTCCTCCTCGCACGCATCCGCCTGCCAGGAAGAGGCACGCAGCTACCCCGACCAGCCTCTGATAGTGCATCCCTTAGGGTATTGGGGTGAAGCCGCCGTTGCCATCCGGCAGTGCGGGGATTGGAACGCATTGCTTGGCGATCTCGGACTCCCCCACCGCTTTGGCGTGGCCGTCCGCAAAGTAGGCCACGCGCGCCGGGTGCCCTGTCCGGCCCTGGAGATAGGAGAGGGCGTCCGCCGAGTGCCACGGGAAGATCTCCGCCCCGAGATAGGTGTCTGCGGGGGCGATGATGGCGGCCAACCCACCAACGCGCGTGGCGACCACGTTGATGCAGTAGCTGCTCCCGTATCCGCCAAGAGCGGGTTCCCGCCACACGGGGCCACCCAGGGTCGGGTCGGCGGCAAGCGCGGCAGGCACCCCGAAGTCGCTGGGGCAGCGGAACATCTGCTCGTTCTTCACGTAGGGGCGGGGGTAATCCCGCCAGTCAATGGTCCGGCACGGCTTGCAGGGGAAGGGAGGGCCGGCCGCCGGGTTCGGTAGGCGCGGCGGGAACTGCTCGTCGTAGTCCTGCACGTATTGCTGGATCGCCATGCCGAGTTGGCGGACGTTGGAGATGCACTGGGTCTTCCGTGCCGCCTCGCGCGCGCGGGCGAAGACGGGAAAGAGGATCGCGGCCAGGATGGCGATGATGGCGATCACCACGAGCAGCTCGATCAGCGTGAAGCCGACAGGGCGCCGGTTGGAGTTCAGTAATCTCATAGGGTCACCTCTGCCGCGTTCACATTCCGCGCATCGGGATGTCAATCCCCGGGCGCGGTCCGAGGCTCTGCGACGATGCGATCTTCCACATCACGGCGGCGGCGATCAGCACGATCACGGCGGCGGCGATGGCAACGATCTTGACGGTTTGGTAGGACATTCGTTCTGGGGGCAGGCAAGCAATGAGCTCGCTGGGATTATAGGCCTGTGCGAAGTTCCCTCCAGTTAAAAGCGGTTAATTGCCTTCCGCCGGAGAATCGCTCGGCCCACGCCCGCCCTTTACCGCGCTGGAGCTTCGATGCAGTACAGGTGCGTCCGGCTCCGCAGGATCATTGACCGCCCGACGATCGCGGGGCTGCCCATCAGACCGCCTTCGAGGTCGTTCTCCGCGACTTTCTTGAACTGACGCCCCGCTTCGAGGATCGTCGCCTTGCCGCTCTCGTTGAAGAGGAAGATCCGGCCTTCCACCAGGACCGGCGAGGCGGAGAAGGGGCCGACGAGCCGCTCTTTCCAGACATCCTCTCCGGTGGCAGCGTCCAGGCAGGTGAGGATGCCGCCGCCGTTGATGAGGTAGATCAGCCCGTCCAGCAGCAGCGGAGAGGGGTTCAGCGGGACGTTTCGCGCGCACTCCCACGCCACGTGCGTCTTAGTTACATCGCCCGCTCCGCCCAGGCGAACTGCCAGCAGTTCCCCGCGCGGGTAGCCCGTGGTGACATAGGCAATGCCCTTCTCAGCAATCGGACGGGCGGCGTTGGAGAAGCCCTTGTAGGTCACCTTCCACAGTTCTCGGCCGGTCAGCGCGTCGTACGCGAAGGTCGCCTTCGCGCCGGTACTGATCACCACCGCCTTCCCCTGCCACTCCGTCACGAAGGGCGTGCTGAACGACTTCCGCTGCTGCACGTCCGGCGAGTCCCACGCCACGGAGCGATCCGTCTTCCAGACCGTCTTGCCGGTCCGGGTGTCCAAGGCGGCGACGTACTGAACGTCGATCCCGTCGAAGGTGAGGATCAGCAGATTCTTGTAGAGGACCGGAGACGACCCCGGCCCGGCGGAGTGGGTGCAGAGAAGGTCGCGCCGCTGCCAGAGGGTCTTGAAGGTACGGGTGTCCAGGCAGGCGGTGCCGTACTTGCCGTAGTGCAGGTAGACGCGCCCCGCCTCGATCACCGGCGAGGGGGAGGCGTAGCTGTTGGAATCGTGGCCGGGACCCTGCTCCTCCAGTTGCGTGTTCAGGAAGAGGTCCCGCTTCATCCGCACCGCGCCCGTGGCCCGGTCGACGCACCACGCCGACATTGCGCGCCCGTCCTCCGTGGCGGTGGTCAGCCAGATCTGGTCGCCCCACACCACCGGCGAGGACCACGCCCGCCCCGGCACCGGGATCTTCCACCGAACGTTCTTCGTCTCGCTCCAGGCCAGTGGGACGCCTTTGCCCTGGCTGTGGCCATTGCCGGCGGGTCCGCGGAAGTCGGGCCACTTCTCCGCCGACGTACCGGGCTTCGTGATAGCCGGGACTGCGGGAACCTCTCGCGTTAGGGACTTCCCCTGAGCCATAGCTGCCATCAGGGACAGGGCCGGTAGGAGCAGAAGGAAGCCTGCTTGTGTTGCTCGCACTCTGTGTCCCTTCCGTGCCCTCTGTGTCCTTCTGTGTCTGGAACTCTGGAAGCCCTTTGCGAACGCTAACCGCCCACGTACTTCTCTTCCACCGTCTGCCGGAAGACGTCCAGGTAGTTGCCGGACGCCTCGTCCAGCGCGTACTGATCCAGGCCGAGGTGTCGCAGGAGCGGCTCGAACTGCTCCACCAGGCGCATCGGCTGTGGGTTGTCGTACGGCTCCACCACTTCCATGTAGACGCGGAGCATCGCCTCTGTGCCGCTGGCACGGACCAGCGTCCAGTGCTTCACCTTGCCGGCGGGGTCGTAGACCGTGACGCGCAGGCCGTCGTGAGGAAAGGGGCCGGCGCGGTAGTACTCCACCCGCTCGCCGTCCGGGAAGCGGAAGCGGGTCGCCTCCGGGTGGATCGTCCGCCAGTCGCCGCCGGTCTTCACCAGCAGGGAAATCTGCTCCAGCTCTCCGGACTCCTCCTGCTCCGCCATCCCCGGCACGTACCCCAGCAGGTCCAGGAGCTGCGGCGCATTCTCCGGCAGGGAGAGGGCGACCAGCTTCTCCAGAATCGCCGCCTTCACCCGGTTGGCTTCCTCGCCCCGGTTCGGGTCCTCGGCGGTCTCGCGGTCCGGCAGGTAGGCGTCCAGCCGCTCGAAGTAGGCCAGGGAGCCGAACTGCTCCGCCATCTCCAGGTAGAAGTCGAGGACCGTGCGGCCCTGCAGTTGCAGCCGGGCGGCCAGGTTGAAGAGGGCGAGCGCGAGGGCACAGGTGTCCTTGTCCCGGTGGATGGTGTCGCCGGCATCGTTCCAGGGGGTGAAGGGGCCGATCTGCGCGCCGCCGCTCTCCTCCATCAGCGCCAGCACCACGTCCCCCGTGCGGCGGCCATCGATCTGCCATGCCAGCTTGCCGAGGTTCTTAAAGCCGACCGCCGTGAGGTGGAACTGCAGTCCGTAGCTGACGGCGAGCTGCTCCGCCAGCACGCTGCTGGCGATGCTGGTGAGCAGATGGTACCGCTGCGGCTCCACCTTCCCGCTTTCAATGGCTCCGCGCAGGGTCCCTGGCTCGCAGCCGGTGGCGGTGAGGAGGCGGTCGTAGGCAATCAGCGTGAAGATCTGGTTGGGGGTGAAGCGGACCGCGTGGATGCCGCCCTCAAAGCCGCTGACGAAGAGGCCGAAGCGGCGGGCGCGGTCGACCTGCGCCTCCGGGATGATGACTGCGGTGCCGATGCGGTCCGCATCCATATCAGCGGTGACGGAGACCAGCACGCCGGGGTGCGCGGCCAGGAACGCGATAGCGCCGGAGAGGACCAGCGTGTTCGGGTCGCTCGGGTCCGGCTTCTCGATGCCGCCGATGCTGCTGTTGGGGTGCTCGTTCAGCAGGTGGACGGCGGAGCGCCAGTCGGTATCCGGCAGCAGTTCGTCCAGGTACTGGCGCATGGCGCTGCCGCCCACGCCGTGGAGCCCGTCGAAGAGGAAGCCGGCGCCCTGGCCCATCGCGTCCTTCAAGGGCTGGAGCGCGGTATCGGGGAAAGTGGCCCGCAGGTACTCGCGGCAGTAGATCCCCTTCGCGTCCACCGGATCGACCAGCGGCGAATCGAGCGGGCCGAAGACGATCTCTCCACCGTTCTCGAGCAGCGCGCGAAGCTGGTCCGCGATCTGGTCGGAGATGTCATCGGTGTCCACGCCGCCGTAGTAGGTGCTGCTCTTCACCCCGTTATGGTTGGGCGGATTGTGGCTTGCTGTGATCTGGATGCCACCGTCCAGCGCCAGGTAGTTGGCCATAAAGGAGGTGACGGGGGTGGGGGTCGGCTCGTGGTGGTGGTCGCGGATCACCCGGACCTCATTGCCCGCGAAGACCCGCGAGAAGATCTCTCCGAACTCCCGGGAGAGGAAGCGGGCGTCATACCCCACGAAGGCCGCCGGCGAGGTGCCGCGCGGCTCGCCCAGCAGGAAGTACTGCGCGTACGCCTGCGCAATGAGCGCCACCACCGTGGGGCTGAGCTGCGGCGTCTGCTCCGCCTCCTCCAGCGTCAGCGTGGTGAGGTGCGGCGTGCCGGCGATCAGCCCGCGCACCCCCGCCGTCGACTTCGCCAGCCGGTCGAGCAGCCACTCGATGTTGCGCCGGTTAGCCTGGGTGAACGCGGCATCCACCACCACCGTGGCAGCGCTGTTGGGATCGGAGAGTGCGGAGAGAACTGTCGTCATGGATTCGGATTTCGGAAGGCGAACAAAGCAGGAGTGCGGAGAGGCGGCATCAGCCCCGACCTTTCCGCCCATCCTGGAGTTCGCCTCTTCCGACGATCTTCCTGTTCCCTGTTTCCTGTTTCCTGTTCCCGGTTCCCTGTTTCCGGTTCCCGGTTTCCAAGGGACTGTCCCGATCAGCCTACGGTACGCCGGGGACCGCTCGAGTCCCAGCCAACCCGCATTCTCAATCCTCAATCCTCAATCCGCAATCCGCAATCCGCAATCCGCAATTCAAGCAGTGGCACGCTCGTTTACCCTGCCGCCCCAAGCTCCCCTAACTGCGAAGCCTTGCATTTTGCATTCTGCATTTTGAATTGATCAGTAGCTCTTGTCGGTGAGGGGCGAGCGGGGGTAGGTTTCCAGTTCCAGGCCGTGGCGGGTGCCCTTGTCCAGCAGGCTGTGGCCCACCGCCGCGATCATGCCGGCGTTGTCCGTGCAGAGGAGGCGGTCCGGCAGGGCGACCGCAAACCCATGCTCGGCGGCGGCGGCGCGCAGCCGGGTCTGGAGCAGGCTGTTGGCCGCCACTCCGCCGCCGACCAGCAGGTACGGAGCTCGGGTCTTCTTCATCGCTAGCAAGGTGCGCTCCACCAGCGCCTCGACAATCGCCGACTGGTAGGACGCCGCCATATCGGCCACGTGGAGCGAGGTCCCCGCTTCCTGCACCTTGCGGATCAGCGCCGACTTAATCCCGCTGAAGCTGAAGTCGAGCGGGTTCTCCGTCCGAATGCGGGGGAAGGGTACGGCGCGAGGATCGCCATCCCGGGCGGCGGCGTCCAGCGCGGCCCCAC
>JANPLG010000006.1:0-3927 GCA_031426395.1 Actinomycetes bacterium | reverse complement strand
GAGGCTGGAACGCCACTCGGCGATCAGCCCCTTCAAGGGTGGCCGCTGCCGCTCTCCGGTACGACCGACTGGTGCAGGTGGACCGCCTTCCCCTTCCGCACCCTCAGGTTCAACATCTCCACGCCCACCGCGAACGCCATGGAGAAGTAGGTGTAGCCCTTGGGAATGTGCTGCTCGAAACCCTCTCCGAGGATGTTGACGCCGATGAGGACGAGGAACGCCAGCGCCAGCATCTTCACCGTGGGATGCTTCTCCACGAAGTTGCTGATGGGACCGGCGAAGACCAGCATGATCCCCACGGCGATGACCACCGCCGTGATCATGATCCCCACCTGGCTGACCATCCCGATGGCGGTGACCACGGAGTCGATGGAGAAGACGATGTCCAGCAGCAGGATCTGAAAGATCACGCTGGCGAAGGTGGGGGCCACGCGGGCGCTGACGTGGCCTTCTTCCCCCTCAAGCTTGTTGTGGATCTCATGGACCGCCTTCCAGAGCAGGAAGAGGCCGCCGGCGATCAGGATGAGATCGCGCCCGGAGAAGCCCCACGGGTCCATGGGGCCGTGCCCGCCGCCATGTCCGCCAGCGTGAGCAGGGTCCGGCAGAGCCACCGGAGCCGGACCGATGCGGAAGAGGGGCATGGTGAGGCTCATCACCCAGCCCAACGAGAGCAGGAGCAGAATCCGCGTGATGAGCGCCAGCGCCAGGCCAAGCTGCCGGGCCTTGGCCTGCTGCTCCGCGGGAAGCTTCGCGCAAAGGATGGAAATGAAGACGATGTTGTCGATCCCCAGGACCACTTCCAGGATGGTCAGGGTCAGGAGGCCAATCCAGGCCTGGGGATCAGAGAGCCAGCTCATGCCTTCGGTTTCCTTCCAACTTCAGTCAGCGCAAACGCTCCAGGCGAAGGGTCGCCTGAAAGCCGCTCCTTGAATGGGGGGAGGGCGCGCCGGTTACGGCCGTGCGCCAGTTACATCCGTGCGCCTGTCTCGACAGTTCACACGGGCGAAGCCGGGTAAACGGAACCCCCAAGTATCTAGCGATCATCCGGCGTACTTCCACCGCTCGGCATACCGCAATTCCTGGCAGGAGTCCACCTTCGAGCCACGATCCAGGGTCAGCTCCAAAGCTGGAGTCCAATTAGCGGACGCCTTTGATCTGCCGCACGAAGACCGTCCCCAGGATGAACCAGATGGCCGTGATGATGAAGACCACCGTGTAGCCCAGGATGATCGACTGCGACTTCAAGCTCCCTACGGTCAGTCCGGTAACGAACGGCGCGATGATCTGCGGCAGCACAATCGCCACGTGCCAGATGCCCATGTCCTTTGCGGCGCTCTCTCCGCCAGGGAGGACGTCGACCGCCAGCGCCCAGTCGACGGCCTGGTAGGCACCATAGCCGATGCCGAAGACGGCCGCCACCGCGAAGGTGAAGCCAAGCGAGGGGTTCACCGCCACCGCGATGTAGACGATGGAGGCGACGGCCATGATCGCGCCGCTCAGGTAGACGAGCGGCTTGCGCCCCTTCTTGTCGGAGAGCGGCCCGGCGATCATGGCGGTGGGGATTCCCGCCACGGTGATGATGCCGATCAGGAAGGATGACTGCTGCACCGGGTCGCTCACCCCGATCACGTCCTTCAGGAAGTACTGGAAGAAGGTGAAGATGGAGTAGATCCCCATGGTCACCATCGCGCGGGTGACGAGGACCCAGTAGAAGTTCCGGTACTCCTTGGGGTCGAGGTAGAAGGAGCGGATGAACGGCCCAAGCTGGAACGGCTCCGGCACGCCCAGCGCTGGCTTCTCCTTAACCCCGACCAGGGTCACCAGCAGCAGGATGATCAGGGAGACCACGATCAGCAGGTAGATCGGCGTGAAGCCCATCTTCAGCATCTGCCCCGCGGAGAGCGCACCGATGATGGTTCCGACAGCGGTCATCAGCGCCATCCAGCCGCTGGCGGTGCCCCGGTCCTTCACCGGCACCACGTCCGGAATCAAGCCGGCGTAGGGGCCGCCCCACCAGTTGGAGCCGAGCTGGACGCCCAGGTAGCAGACGATGAAGAGGCCGAGGCTGCTGCCTTTGCCGAACGTGGCCATCCAGAGGAGGAAGGCGACGTTGATCACCATCCCCACGATCAGGAAGGAGCGGCGACGGCCCTTGGGTCCCCGCGCGCGGTCCGAGAGGGCTCCGGCCAGCGGCGCGATGATCAACGCGATGATCCCGCCGATGGGGCCGATGAGGCCGTTGTAAAACTCCTTGTCCTTCGGCCCGACAATCGCCTCGATCTGCAGCGGCAGCACCACCGCGAGGAGGGCCCCCCACTGGACGTTGTAGGCGAGCCAGAGGCAGGAGACGAAGAAGTGGTCAAGGGCCCTGAAGGGGCGGGATTGGGCAGGCAAGGGAGCGGTTGCAGTGTGAGCCATCGGGGGCCTCCAGCCCAATCGTATCGCCCCTGCCCCAGGGTCAACCGAGACCAGGGTCACGATCTCACACCCGCCAGGTCCCGCTACGCCTGGGACTCCGTCCTGCAGGCAGATGCCCGCATCCCAGTCCCCTCTGATTCGCGTCAATCCGCCCAATCCGCGTCATCCGTGTTCTATATCCCCGAAGCTCTCGGGTGTACAAGCACCAACGGCATACGTAAGAAGGAAAAACGGCTTCGGTTCGCCGACCGTTAGACGGGACACCGTACCCCGGTCGCTACCCGAGTTGTTCCCTGATCCCTTCCACTCTTCGCTAGGACCTCCATGTCATCCTCACGTCGTGACTTCCTGACCGGCGCCGCTGCCGGCATTCTGGGCGGAGTTGCCGGTGCTGCGGCGCTGGAGCCGCTTGACGCGCTCGCCGCCCCCGCCTTCCCGATCATCGATACCCACCAGCACCTCTGGGACACGAAGTCTATCCGCCTGCCGTGGCTCAGCGACCCGGGCGCGAAGAAGATCGCCACGCCGCACACCATGGCGGTCTACCTGCGCGAGGCCCGGGGTCTGGGCATCGTGAAGACGGTCTACATGGAAGTGGACGCCGCCGAAGAGGATCAGGCGAAGGAGGCTGAGTTCGTCCTCGCCACTTGCCGAAGCAAGAAGACTCCGATGAAGAAGGGTGTCATCTCCGGCCGTCCCGCCACCGCCGGGTTCGCCAGCTTCGCCCGCCGCTACCAGAACACGCCGGAGATTCACGGCTTCCGCCAGATCCTCCACCCGCCGGACCGCCCGAAGGGGATGTGCCTCCGGCCGCAGTTCGTCAAGAACATCCGCATGCTCGGCGCAATGGGCAAGACCTACGACATCTGCATCCGTCCCGGCGAACTGGCGGACGGCTACAAGCTGGCGGACCTCTGCCCCGGCACCCGCTTTGTGCTGGACCATTGCGGCAACGGCGAGGCGAACTGGGGCGGCAAGGGTCCGGAGTTCGACACCTGGGCGAAGGGCATCACGGAGTTCGCCAAGCGGAAGAACGTGATCTGCAAGATGTCCGGCGTCATCAAGACCTGCGGCGGCACCGAAAGCAAGGTGGAGCAGCTCCGGCCGCTGGTCCGCCACGTCATCGACTCCTTCACCCCCAAGCGGGTGATCTGGGCGAGCGACTGGCCCGTCTGCGAGTTCACCGCGCCTCTCAAGGAGTGGGTAGAAGTGGCCCGCGAGCTGGTGGTCGACCTCTCCGCCGCCGAGCAGCGGATGATCTTCCACGACAACGCCGCCAGGTTCTACCGAATCTAGGCCAATAGCGGAGTGCGGACGCTCTTCTGCCAAAGGCCATAGCCAGCAGCCTCAGCGCTGCGTTCGATCACGGTAGGCGGCGAGTAAACCAGCAGAACCCTCGCCTACAACTCGCAATCCGCCATGGCGTGACCGGTTGGGTGTAGAGACCAGGCGGTCGCCGTGATCGAACGCAGCACAAGGCTGCTGGCTATGGTTCTGAGGGTCAATGAC
>JANPLG010000005.1:0-4251 GCA_031426395.1 Actinomycetes bacterium | reverse complement strand
GGCGTGAAGCTCGCGGGCTACCGGAAGCTGAACGAGCTGTTCAACGTGAAGCGCCCGTAGGTTTCCCGCAGAGATCATGAATGACAGTGAGCGTCTGGCGATGGTTAAGATAGCCGGGTCGAGGCCGCACGCCGCGGCCTCGAGATCCGTCTTCCGCCATCCCAGACCCGACCATGCCGCACCTCTTCTCACCGCTCACGCTTCGCTCCGTCACTCTGCGCAACCGCATCGCCGTCTCTCCGATGTGCCAGTACTCCTCGGAGGACGGCTTCGCCAACGACTGGCACTTGGTCCATCTCGGTGCCCGTGCGCAGGGGGGTGCGGGGCTGGTGATCACCGAAGCGGCGGCCGTCGAACCGCGCGGGCGGATCAGTCCGCAGGACCTCGGCATCTGGGATGACGCTCACGTCGAGTTCCTGGCTCGAATCAACAGCTTCATCCATTCACAGGGATCGGTAGCGGGAATTCAGATCGCGCACGCCGGACGCAAGGCGAGCACCCGGCGACCCTGGGAAGGACGTGGCCCGGTCCCTCCTGAGGAAGGCGGATGGGCACCCGTGGTCAGCGCCAGCGACCGCGCCTGGGATGCGGGCTATCCGGAGACGCACGCGCTAACCGTAGCGGAGATCGAGGAGACCATCGCCGCGTTTGTGGCCGCCACCCGTCGCTCGCTCGCGGCCGGGTTCCGGGTGGTCGAGCTGAACGCAGCGCACGGCTACCACTTTCACCAGTTCCTCACGCCACTCACCAACTTCCGCACCGACGCCTACGGTGGCTCCTTCGAGAACCGCACCCGCATCGTCCGGGATACGGTGAGTGCTGTCCGGGGTGTCTGGCCGGATGAGCTGCCGCTCCTGCTCCGCATCTCCGCCACCGACTGGACCGAAGGCGGTTGGACGCCCGAAGACTCTGTCGCGCTTGCAAAGATGGTAGCGCCACTCGGCGTGGACTTCATCGACTGCAGCTCCGGCGCTGCCATCCCCAAGGGTGGCGCAATCCCGGTCGGTCCCGGTTACCAGGTCCCCCTGGCCGAGCAAGTCCGCCGCGAATCCGGCGTCCCCACCGGCGCGGTAGGCATGATCATCGACCCGCAGCAAGCCGACCGGATCATCCGCGAGGAGCAAGCGGACCTGGTCCTGCTGGCCCGCGAGCTTCTACGCGACCCGCACTGGCCCCTCCGCGCAGCCCACGCCCTCGGCCAAGAAGGCCCATGGCCCCCGCAATACGAGCGGGCCAAGTGGGCCGCGTAGCTCACGGGCAGGCGGAATAGAACGCGGATGACGCGGATTTAATCGATTCTCGCGGATCGAACTCTTGGAAAAGTGTGCCGTGTAGGCGAAGCCAAGGATCAGTTGCGGAGACCCTTGCTAAACTCGCCACACAGTTTCTGATTCTGATCCGCGTTGATCCGTTAGATCCGCGTCATCCGCGTTCCATTCCCCTCACGCAACCCCAAGGGTAGAAGCGGTCAGAAGTCGATGCCGTTGGGTTCGCGGGGGGCGAGGTGGACGTGGCGGCTGATCTCGAAGGCGTTGTCCTGCGGCTCGTAGCCGAGGATCTCCCGAGCGTTGTCGATGGACATGCGCTTGAACTGGTTGTCGGAGACGCCCTGCACCAGCAGATGCCGGACGGTATCCGGTGCCTCGATGCAGCGATGGAGGAGTTGCGGCAGGTCACGGTCGCTCACCCAGAGCGCCAGATGGCGTGAGTCGCTCTCATCCGCAACTCTCTCCGCGCTCCCGAACGCGCCGATGCGGATTGCGATGCAACTCAGGCCCTCGCGGTCGGCAAAATAGGAGCAGAGCGCCTCCCCGAAGACTTTGGTGACACCGTAGAGATCGCCGGGACGGATCGGGTCCGTGGGGTGGATCTGGTAATCCAGCGGGTAGGCATTCACCGCATGGATGCTGCTGGCGAAGATCAGCCGTCGGCAGCCCTGGTCCCGCGCGGCGTGGAACAGGTTGTAGGTCATCTGGATGTTGAGCGGCAGCAAGGTGCCGTAGAACGTCGCCACCGGGCTGGGGTCGGCGGCAAGGTGAATGACCGTATCAATCCCCTCGCACGCCCGCTGTGCCGCTTCCAGGTCAACCAGGTCTGCTACGACTACCTCGTGCTCGCCAGGGTTCTCCGTCTCCCGCACGTCCGCCAGCCGAAACGAATAGCGATCCCCGTACAGGCTACGAAACGCCGTGCCGATGCGGCCCGCCGCGCCCGTGATCAGCACCCGCCGCTTCTCCATCCCCAGCCTCCTGAGTTCCAAAGCTACTTCGCCGGTGCCCACTTCACCCAGTAGAACTCCAGCGGCTTCGCGCCGGTGTTCTTGATGCCGTGCTCCACGTTGGGATCGCTGTACATCACGGCACCGGCCTTCACAGCCACCGTCTTGCCATTGCAGTACACCTCGCCCTGGCCGCCGGATACGATGAGGACTTCCTCTTCCGGATGCTTGTGCGGCGGGTGCGGTTCGGAGCCGGGCGCAAGTTCGAAACGGCCCACGTGGAGGCTCTTGAGCGTGGCCGTCTCTCCCATGTAGTAAGTGGATGCCTTGCCAACCGTCTTGCCCTCATAGGCGGCGGCTTCCGCGGCGACATCCTTGGCATTGAGCGTGATGTTCGGAACGCGCTTGCCCTGCGCTACGGCAAACTGCGCCTCGCGGACGCTCCAGCCGGTGGCCAGAAGCGCGGCAAGCGTGCCGGTCACAACGGTTCCTCGGTGGCGCGAGAGGCTGCTAATGTCCAACTTCATTCAGTGTCTCCAATGCCTGGGCGACAAACGCACGATCCTGACGCCCGGAAAACAGATGAGCCGGCGGCTCCGCACCACGGTTCGCCTCCGGCTCCAACGTCTTCCTGCGCCCTGTCGTCCGCACAGAGGACGACAGGGTTGGCTTACTTCGCTGACGCTCGGGTGGCAGGCGATTTGACTACCGGCATCAGTTCCTTGACGGCGCGCTCCAACTGCGGGTCGCGGCCAGTGAGGAAATCCTCCGGGAGCAGGTCGACGAAGTAATCCGGGGGAACGCCCCAGTTCTCCAGGTTTCGCCCGGCCACGTCATGCCAGCCGGTCTGCGGGACGCGGAACTTGGTCATCCCATCCATCAGGGTGCGGTCGTTCGTCCCAATCACGCCGCCGCCAGTAGGCATCCCGATCACCTTGCCAAGCCCGTTGGCCCGGAAGCCGTTAGCAAAGATCTCGGCATCGCTGAAGGAGCCGCCGTTGATCAGAAGCACCATCGGGCGGGTGAAGGCGCCGAAGGGCTGCGTCATCTTCAGACCCTCGCGCGGCGTCTCGAAGGCGTGAACCTTCTTGGTGAGGATGGCGAAGAGGTCGTCGTGGATGCGGCCGCCTGGGTTGTTACGCACATCCAGCACCAGGGCCTGCCGGTCGTACGCGTGGGTCACCAGCTCCCGCTCAAAGCGGGTCAGCGAAGGCTGATCCATCTGACGGACGTGGAGGTAGGCCATCTTCCCGCCGGAGAGTTGCTCCACCCGCTGCCGGTTGTCCTCGACCCAATCTTCGTAGACGAGGTCGGTCACACGGCCGCGCGGCAGGATCGTCATCTTGACCGTCCGGGCACCGTTCTTGTCCGGTCGACCGTTCACCAGCAGCTCGACCGCCTTGCCGCCTAGCCCGTTCAACATCTGCGCGAAGCCCTCGGTGGGCGTGACATCCTTGCCTCCCAACGCCAGGACATATTCGCCTTTGTTGATACGGGAATCATCCTGATCCGCGGGGCCGTCACGGAGGACGCCGGTCACCTTCAGGCCGGGACCCTCGCCGCTCCAATCAAAGGAGAGGCCGAGGCTACCGCTCTCCGTCGAAGGGCGGAGCGGCGTGTTGCGGGTGGCACCCGTGTGGGAGGCGTTCAGCTCACCCACCATCTCGGTCAGGAGGAGATGGAAGTCGTTCAGGTCCTTGCACTCGTCCACGATGGGGCGCATCCGAGAGCGGAGACGATCCCAATCGACCCCGTGCATCTCGCGGTCGTAGAAGTTCTCGCGCATCAGCAACCACGCCTGATCGAAGGTCTGACGCCGCTCCTCGTCCAGGTCGTAGGTGAAGCTGCCGGTGTAAGTGATCGGCGTGGGAGTTCCGCCCGTCACCGGGAGCTTCTGCAGCGTTCCCAGGCCGGGGCTCAGGTTGAAGAGCGTGGTGCCGTCGGCAGAGAGCCGCAGCGTGCCGCCGATGCCATCCTGAACCTTGGTGGCGGTTCCGCCCTGCACCGGCATGTTGTAGAGGGCGGAGGGCGAG
>JANPLG010000004.1:0-3511 GCA_031426395.1 Actinomycetes bacterium | reverse complement strand
ACACCGCTACCTGGCTCGCGCCGATGATGCGGGAGCTGCTGGACCGGTACGTGGGCAAAGACTGGGAGCAGCGCCAGTCCGACCCCCGCCTCTGGGACCGGATCGACGCGATCCCCGACGAGGAGCTGTGGCAGGTTCACTGCTGCCTGAAGGAGCGGACGGTGACCGCCGCCCGCGAACGGGTGAAGGCGTTCCGGCTGGGCGCGGGGGAGTCGGCGGAGTACATCGGGGCTGCGGAGAGCGCTCTTGATCCGGAGGCGCTCACTTTCGGCTTCGCGCGGCGGGTGGCGACCTACAAGCGGCTGAGCCTGCTGCTGCACGATGCGGAGCGGGCGCTCCACATGCTCAACATGCCGGGCAAGCCGGTCCAGTTCATCATCTCCGGCAAGAGCCATCCCGGCGACAGCGAGGCGAAGCGGCTCATCCAGTTCCTCTTTCGCGTCCGCTTCGACCCCCGCGTGCTGCGGCGGGCCGTCTTCCTGGTGGATTACAACATGTCGATTGCGCGGGAGATGGTTCAGGGGGTGGACGTCTGGCTCAACCTCCCGCGCCGCCCGATGGAAGCGAGCGGCACCAGCGGTATGAAGGCCTCCATGAACGGGGTTCTCAACTGCAGTGTCATGGACGGCTGGTGGGCGGAGGCCTACGACGGCACCAACGGCTGGTCGGTGGGCGTGGAGCAGGACTACTCCGATTCCACGCAGCAGGACGCCGAGGACGCCGAGAGCCTCTACAGCACCTTGGAGCAGCAGATCATCCCGCTCTACTTCGACCGTGACGCGCGCGGGGTGCCGGTGGGCTGGGTGCAGCGGATGAAGGCGAACCTCAAGACCATCCTGCCAGTCTTCAACACCCAGCGCATGGTCAGTGAGTACGTGGAGAAGATCTACGCTCCGTAGGGGGGCCTCAGAATAGAACGCGGATGACGCGGATTGAACGGATTGGCGCGGATCGATCAATATGAGATTGGAGAGGGACGGTTACGGCTCAACGACTCTGCTCGCGTCGCCGACTTGCCGTTTCGATCTGACCGATCGAGCTGAACCACTCCGATCCGCCGTGTTGTCCGCGGCCTGTTCGATCCGCGTGAATCCGTCTAATCCGCGTCATCCGCGTTCTATTCCTGAACTGCCCAAATGAGGGACCGCGCTTGAGCCGTCAGGAGATCATCCAGGTCGAGGTTGCGCGGCTGGAGGTCAGCCCGTTCCAGGCGCGCAAGCGCTTTGACGAGGAGCGGCTGCGGGAGCTGGCGGAGAGCATCCGGCAGCACGGGGTGCTACAGCCGGTGCTGGTGCGGCAGCGCGGGTCCGGCTACCAGCTCCTCGCGGGGGAGCGGAGGGTTAGGGCGGCGCGGCTGGCCGGACTGACCCACCTCCCCGCCATCGTACGCGAGGCTAGCGACGAGGAAGCGCTGGAGGTCGGCCTCATTGAGAACGTCCAGCGGCAGGACATCTCCGTGGTGGAAGCCGCGCTGGCCTTCCGCCGACTGGTTGAGGAGTTTGGCTACACGCAGGCGGAGGTGGCGCTGCGGACGGGCAAGAGCCGCGTCCATGTCACCAATCTGATCCGTCTGCTCAACCTGCCGGAGAGCGTGCTGCAATTGGTGGACGCCGGGGAACTGACGGAAGGGCACGCGCGGGCGCTGCTAGTGCTTCCGTATCCATCAACGCAGGCGGAGATGGCCGAGTGGGCTGCCCGCAATGCCGTCCCGGTGCGTGAGCTGGAAGCCAAGGCGCGGGCAGTTGCAGAAGGAAGCCGCACGGAGCGAGCCGTTCCCAGCCGAGTCGCCGCCCACGAAGCCAACGTCGCCGACCTTGAGGAGCGCCTCCGCAGCTACTTCGGCACCAAAGCGGTGTTGAGGTACAACCGTGGGCAGGGATCGGTCACGCTGGAGTTTTACTCGGACGACGACCTGGAGCGAATCCTGGAACTGCTGGGCCTGGTGGAACCGTGAGCCGCCGTCTGATCGCCGTCGGATCGCCAACGCCCTCCGCGCTGAGTCAGAAGCAATCACGCCCCCAGCCAACCTGACCCCAATCCGCAATTCGAAACTCGAAATCCGTAATTGAAGGGTATTCTTTGGCGGGAGGATGCTCTGTGCGCATCGGGATTCTGTTGTTTGAAGGGGTGACGGCGCTCGACGCCGTAGGGCCGTTCGAGGTGCTGTCACGGGTGCCGGGCGCGACGGTGTGCTGGGTCGGTCCCCGGGCTGGGCTGATTCGCGCCGGGCAAAGGCTGGGGCTGAATGTGGACCTCTCGTTTGAGGAGTGTCCTTCCCTGCAGGTGCTGCTGGTGCCGGGCGGCTCCGGGACATCCGTGCTGATGGAGGACCCGCGCTGCCTGGAGTTCCTGCGCCGCCAGGGAGAATCGGCGGAGTGGCTAACCTCGGTCTGCACCGGGTCGCTGATCCTGGGTGCGGCGGGGCTGCTGACCGGCTACCGCGCCGTCACCCATTGGCAGTTCATGGACTGCCTGCGTGAGCTGGGCGCGCAGCCGGTGCGGAAGAGGATTGTGGCGGATCGCAACCGCATCACGGCGGCGGGTGTTTCCGCAGGAATCGACCTGGGCCTCTTCCTGGCCGCGCGGCTAGCCGGCGAGCGGGCGGCGCAGTCGATCCAGCTCTTCCTGGAGTACGACCCGGAACCGCCCTGGCGCTGCGGGCACCCGGACCTGGTGGAGCCGGAGTTGTTGGAGGCAGTGCAGGAGCAGGGCGCAGCAGCACACGCCGACCGTCTGGCGCTCTGCCGCAGCATCGGCGCATCGCTCCGCGCAGCGAGTCGATAGCGGTCGGTCAAGTTAGATAGGGTTAACAGAACGCGCGGCGATGCAGTGTCCAGTAGCGATGGGATTGGTGCCGGCAATGCCCGGCATCGGCTGAACCCGACGCCTATTCACACGAACCCCGCTCTGCGGGCTCGGTGAAGCCAAAGGCTTGCTCCGACAACCATGGGTCGCGAGCAACTTCCGAGTGCGCCACAGCACGCTCGGCTGACCTACGGCACCGACCTTCCCAATGTGCGACACTTGCATTTTGAATTCTGAATTTTGAATTGTCCCCACCCACAGGTTACCTCCCTTGCACGCACCTCCGTTGCACATCCCGCTCGAACGCTTCTTCACCGAGCCGCCCATCACCGGGCGACCGCTTTCCGGGGTGCGCTGGCATCCGGATGGCCGCCACTTCTCCTACACGGAACCGCAGTCCGAGGAACCCGACGCCATCTCCGACCTCTGGCTGTACGCGCTTGAGACGGGGGAGCGTCGGTGCATCCTGACCGGCCCCGAGCTGCTCCCGCTCCTGGGTGACCGAGCCTCGCCGTCCAAACCGCTGCCGCTGGCCAATTACGAGTGGCTTCGGGATGGTTGCTTGCTCATCGTCCATAAGGGGAGCGCATGGACCTGCGTCCTCTCATCGGATGGACCTGTGCAGCCTGAACGGTTGATCCACGACCTGGATGATGACGTGATGCCGGTTGCCAGCCCTACCGGGGAGCGGCTGGCCTTCATCCGG
>JANPLG010000003.1:0-14399 GCA_031426395.1 Actinomycetes bacterium | reverse complement strand
CTGGCGCTTCAGTTTGTGAATCTCTTCCACGTCTCCACCTCGTAACATCGGGGCTACCTCCGAGAAGGAGGCTAGCCCGGTTGATTACAGGTGGGGAATTTTACTTCGGCGAAATGTACGTTTTTTGACCGGCCGTAACAGCTCAGCTACCCGGCCGCTGGGCCGCTACCGGGACCGGACTTTCACCGGCAAGCCGAACACGGCTTATCTGGACACACTCACCCGACGGCGGTCGTCCCGGGCGTGGAAACCGTCTCCTTCGGCGATCCAGCTGTACCCGGCCTGGGCGTGGGACTCGCTCCGTCAGGTGGTTGACGGCCGATGAGGTCGCTACCCCGGTGCGGGACGGGCGTGCCTGGACCCCCGCAAAGCACGGGCAACTTCGCAGTAAGATTGCCAGGCGAGGGTGACGGAGCTTTCGAAGGCGGAACCCTGCTCCTTCTAACCAGGACCTCTTCACCTACTTTCGGCGGTCGCACCCTGAACCCGACCTCAAGAAGGTTCCTATGTCCCGCCCGAAGCTTGCCACCGGTCCCGCCAACACCACTGTGGCCTCATTACCGCAGTTTCGTTGCAAGAGCTGGACCAGCCTTCCCTCCGCCGCTCCCCAACCAATAGGAAAGCGTCATGCCCGTCCACCCTGGCACCCGCATCGGTCACGTCCATCTTAAGGTGGCCGACTTGGAGAGGTCCCTCGCCTTTTACTGCGGCGTGCTCGGCTTCGAGTTGACACAGCGGTACGGCGCTGAAGCCGCGTTCGTCTCGGCCGGAGGGTATCACCACCACATCGGCCTCAATACCTGGGAATGCAGGGGCGGCGCGCCCCCTCCTCCCGGGACGACGGGTCTCTACCACTTCGCCATCCTCTATCCCAACCGCGCGGAGTTGGCGGACGCGCTCCGACGACTCCACGAAGCGGACATCCCGCTGCAAGGCGCGAGTGATCATGGTGTCAGCGAGGCGCTCTACCTCAGCGATCCTGATGGCAACGGGATTGAACTGTACTGGGACCGACCCCAAGAGCAGTGGCCGCGAGCGGCGGATGGCGGAATTGAGATGTTCACCGAGCCGCTGGACTTGCAGAAGCTGCTCAACGTGGTGTAGTCGCCCTCACTGATTCCTCGCGACCCAAGCAGCCCCCCCGAGCGAACCCAAAGCGATACCTAGGACCACTGTCAGCGGGAATGCCAGCTGGAGAGCGGCACTCACGATCCCTCTGCGGGACGTCGCTCCCTGAGGTCAGCGGACGCGACCTTTCACGACAATCCGCACGGTGGGCGCGGAAGGGTCGTCGCTGGTCATGGTCAAGGTCTTGCGGTAGGTGCCCGCGGGGGCGTCTCCCATCTCGATTGCGACCGCCAGCACCTTGTTCGGGTTCAAGGTGCCGGGACCTGGTGGAACGCTGAAGGGCGTCTCCAGAGCACCGACCGTGAAGTTCAGGACGCCGTTTCCTACGTTCTTGATCCGCAGGATCTTTCGTTCCGGCAGCCGGCGGCGCGGCACCGTGCCGAAGTCGACCGTCCGGGCGCTGACCTGGATCTTGCCGGGGCGCTTCGTGGCGGCGGTGTCGGAGTTGGAATACGACGAAAAGAGGCCGTTGAAAGCGCGGACTCGGAACTCGTAAGTCTTGCCCGCTTCCAGCCCGGTGACTTGTGCAGTGGTCTGGTTGACGGGGATGGGACTCAGCTCTGTGAAGGACGCCGCGCCGATTTTGCGGTATTCGACCCGGAAGTTCGTCTCGTTGGAGCTGTTGTCCGTCCACTGGAGGTCGATTCGGGAACTAGAAGCGGATGTGGCATTCAGATCAGTGGGCGCCTGGGGCGGGCCGCTGCCGATCCGTGCGATGAAGAGCGGGCTGGGTGGATTGGAATCCGGGTAGGTGTAGCGCTGCTGCGATTTCATCGCTCCACTTTGCGAGGCATAGCCGGCGACCAGCAGATTCTCCGCATCAATGGGCAAGACCGCGTATGGAGAAGTGGTCCCGAGCGCCCTCCCCGTGCTCCCCACCCCTGACAGGTAACTTGAGCGGATGATCGAGCCGGTGGTGTTGAAGGTGGTCAGGAAGCCACTCCCAACCGTGGTGGTCTGCGGGAGCTCGTCCACTCGCGGGATGCCGCCCGTGGGGCAGATTCCGGCGACGCTTAGCTGGCCCTGACGGGTCATTCCGACGGCGCGGACCTGGTCGCTCTGGTTCCCGCCCAGGTAGGTGCTGTACGCCACGGTGAAGTCGCCGTCGAAGGCGGTGACGAAGCCGTCCGTCGGGCCGCCGAGGAAGGTCGGGTAGGGTGCGTTGGACGTGGGGTAGTTGTTCGAGGCTGTCTCGCCTCCAACCGCCCACCGGCCCGCGTGATCGATGGCGATGGACGCGGGATAGTCGTGCCCCATGCCCCCAAGGAGCGTGGAGTAGTAGAAGTCCCGCAGGTCGTTGTCGAAGACGATGGCGAAACCGTCGAAGCCACCCTGCGCCGTGGTCTGGACCGCGTTCCCCCCCACAGGGAAGGTCACTGGCGGATCATAGAACTTCCCATCAGAGTTCGTGTAGCCCGTGATGTAAACATCGCCCCGATCCTCAAGCGCCATGGCCGTTGCCGTAGCGCCCACGGCGGCGAAGCGGCCGATCTCATTGCCCATGTCGTCCCGGTTGATGGCGGACGTCGCGCCTGCGTAAGTCGACTTCATCATCGCTCCCCCCGCACCGAGCTTCACGATGAAGACATCGCTGTTGTTGGAGAGCACGTCGCCGTTGCCGGCGCGGACCACGTTCGGGTCCAGATGCCGGAAGACGCCGACTCCGGTGGTGGGGAACAGCGTGGAGCTGGTGGTGCCCACCACAAACACCTCGTCGATGTCGTCTCCTTCGATCCCCTCGGGCACCTGGCGCACACCAATCCCTACCCCGTACTCGTGACCATTGATCTCTCTTGGTAGATCCCCCGTACCGCCGAGGTACGTGCCGTATAGGAGCGAGCTGCCGTTGGACGAGAGCTGCGCCACGAAGGCGTCATAGTTGTAGAGCGTGCCACCCATAAGGTCCGATCCGATGCCAGGCTTTGTCGGCTGGATGGCCGATGCGGGCGTTACCGGAAAGTCGGGTGATTTCGTGGAACCGGTCACCCAGACTTCCCCGCGCGGAGAGACGGCCAGCGCCGGTCCGTCGATGCGGTCACCACCGGTCCCCTCGTCGCCGGTGCCGCCGAGGTAGGTGAGGTAGCGGAGCTGGGACCCGTCTGGCGAGAGGCTGCCGACAAAACAATCGCTGTTGCCTCCCACCTTGAACGGCTCGTAGGAACCTGGCGTGCCGGGCACCGGTGCCACGATGCCATCCTGAAGTGTTACGCCCCCAGCGAAGTAGAGGTTGCCCTCTGGGTCACGGTCCAGGGAGAGGTTGCCGGTGCTGGCGGCGCGAATGTAGGCGTCCCAAACCACCACCGGATCGATGACCAACTTCCGGCTGGGGTCATGGTCACCGAGTTGGAAGCCGATCTCGCCGTCCGGTTTCAGCTCGAAGTTGGCCGCCACCTGGATTCTGGTGCCGCCAACCTCCTGGTAGCAATACGGCCGGCGATGGCGCAGCAGGCCATGCTGTGTCTTCAACACCAGGTCACCGTTTGCGTCCAGCCGGGTGGATGAAGCGCCCTCCAACCGATAGCGAATGACGGCGGTATCAGCACGCGGTTTCACGATGAAGTCGTATTCAGGCACGTCGCCCTTGCTGGATGCGTGGACCACCAGCCCGATGCCGGGGAACACATCGTCGCAGGTCACCGTGTCGTAGTGCGGAACGTCCGTCACCCAGCGAGAGGGATCGTTCCCGATCAGGTAATTGATCCGACCCGGAAGCTTGGTCCCACCCCGAGGGATGAGCGGTTTCTGCCTGGACAACCGAAGGCGAACTGGAACCCGCTTCTTGGCGGCGGCAGGCAACTGAAAGAGGATTCCTTGCTCATCAACCACCACGCCGGTCTCGCGTGAGGAGAACCGAACCTTCTCGGGCCATTGCCCCCGGTTCTCCTCGAACGCAATGGGTAGCTTGAGCGGTGCCGCCTTCGCTCCAAAGGCGGAGGGTGCATCCGATCGGGAGGTGCTCCTGGTCGGACGTGCCGACGTGTGGTGACTTGCCAACAGCGGAAGGCACAGGAGAGCCGGCCAAAGGGCGACGGGCGGAACATAACGCACCTCTCGGTTCGGATCGTTGACTTACTTTCAGGTTACACCGCCGACCGCTCGGTTCCTTTAGGCTGTCCATCATCAAATTCGGAGCGATGGGCTCGACTTCAGCCGCGCCCAGCTTTCGGCTTGCAACATCGGATGTTGGCAGAACCACGACGGCTGATCTATAATCGGCAAAGATGATGCCGATTATGTCGATAAGGTCGCTCGCCGCCTATGATCCGCCTCAACCTCGCCACTGACTACGCACTTCGCACCCTGCTGCTGCTGGTCGCGCGTCCGGACGAGCAGCTCTCTGTGCGTGCCGTGGCGGCGTTCTATGAGATCTCTTCGGACCACGTGAGCAAGGTGGTCCAGCACCTGGCGCAGGCCGGATACGTGCGCACCGGCCGGGGGCGCGGCGGGGGCTTCCGGCTGGCAAAGCCGGCGGATGAGATCACCGTGGGCGCCGTCATTGAGCTTTTCGAGGGACCCGTCGCCCTTTTGGACTGCGTGGCGGTTGCGGAAGTCTGCGTGATCCAGTCCGGCTGCCGCCTCAAGCGGCTCCTCCGCCGCGTGGGTGACCAGCTCATGGCGGAGTTGAATGCCGTCACCCTCGCGGAGATAGCAACCCCCACCCCGTCAGCGCTTGCCCACCGGCTAATCCCCGCCACGTCACTGCTCACGGCGCTCCGGCTCCCCTCCTTCTCGGACTTGCCGGACGACGGTCCCGTCGTCCCGGCACCCGATGCTCTCCTCTAACCCGGCGTCACTACGCCACCTCTCGGACAAGGAACCCAATGATGAATCGTAAGCACTGGACCACGCTTTCCATGGCCGCCGGCACCGTCCTCTGCGGCACCGTGATCGCTCAGGCGCAGACCGCCAAGCCCAAACCCGCCCAGACCCCGATGCCGCTTGCTCAGGCACGCCGCACCGTCAGCATGTTGAACGACCTTTACGTGACCAGCGTGGTGGGAATCCATGGCACCTACGTGAAGGACGCCGCAACTCCCGCAGCGGCCACGGTCGCGCGTCAGGTCTTCGAGTCGATGGCGGCCAAGGGATGGCCGGAAACCCGCTGGCTAAGCACCACCGGCAGACCCTTCAATCCGGCCTCCAACCCCAAGGACAAGTTCGAGAAAGACGCCGTCGTGGCGCTCAAGAAGGGCCAAGCGCGCTTCGAGCGGGTGGAGAATGGTGAGCTCCGCGCTGCCACGCTGGTACCGATGGTGGACAAGAGCTGCGGCATGTGCCACACCAAGGACAAGGTGGGAGATCCCATCGGCGGCCTCCTCTACCGGGTGAAGCTGACCGGCACCAAGTAAGCCTCCTTTGCTTTAGCCTCGGGCACCGCACCCCGTCCCTTGATCTCGGAAACCGTATGGACCCAGCCGCCACCGCCTGCCCTCGGACGTTCGACCCGCTCCCGCAGCCGGCCGCTAGCCCCGGGCACCTCGGGTGCGCAGCGGTGTTCCTGGACCGTGACGGGGTGCTGATCGAAGACACAGGGTATCCGAATGATCCGGATACCCTGTGCATCCTCCCTGGTGTGCCCGCAGCGCTCTTGCGCCTTCAGGCAGCAGGTTGGCGGTTGGTGGTCGTAAGCAACCAGAGCGGCGTCGCGAGGGGCTACTTCTCGCTGGAGACCCTGGATCGCATCCACGAACGTCTCACTGCGGATCTGGCCATTCCCGGCGTCGTCCTCGAGGCGCTCTACTACTGCCCGCATCACCCGGAAGGCATCGCCCCTTTCGCGGTGGCGTGCGATCACCGCAAGCCGGCGCCCGGTATGCTCACGTCGGCTGCGGCGGCGCTTGGTATCGACCTCGGCCAGAGCTGGATGGTGGGGGATAAGGAAGACGATGTCCGCGCAGGTCATGCCGCCGGATGCCGCTCCGTCCGGATCGCAAGTGCCGGGACCGCTGGGGGAAGCGCTGCGGAGGTCACCGCTATCGACCTCCAGGACGCGGTATCGCAGCTCCTGGAAGCACCGAACGGGGTGTAAATCGACGGGAACCCAGCGGGGTTGATCCGTTTCCTTCAGTCAATCAGCGGCGCAACCGGCCAAGAGAAAGGCCGGGCGACCGCCATGATCGAAGGAATGGAGCAGATCCAATGACATCCCTGAAGCGACACACCCGAATCCTGTCCCTCGCTCTCGCCAGCACGATGGCGGCGGGATCTCTGCTGATTGGCTCGACCCCTGCAGCAGCCGAGAGCAGCCGCGAGAAGATCGCCCGAGTCGGGACTTACGCCCTGGGCGCAGGCACCGTCTATGCCCTGGCGAAGAAGAAGGGCACCCTGGCACTCATCGGCGCGGCGGGAACCTACTACGCCTACAGCCAGTGGAAGAATGAAAAGAACAAGCGGAACGACCGCAACGGTCGCCGCACGGTCCGCCGTAGCCGCCGCTGATCGCGTGGGATCGATTCGGGGTGAGGAGGCAAGCTGCCGGCAACGGTCAGCACCCCTCACCCCATCATTGTTTTCTGGTTGCGGAGGGTTACGACGATGCTGAAATACCGGCTCACCCCGCGGTCACTGACCGTACTGGCCTTCGCCGGTCTGGTCCTCTTGACCTCACC
The DNA here is from genome assembly GCA_031426395.1 of Actinomycetes bacterium. Lineage (GTDB taxonomy): Bacteria > Armatimonadota > SYMT01 > SYMT01 > SYMT01 > JANPLG01. The sequence continues at coordinate 7,662 of JANPLG010000003.1, read as the reverse complement.
GATCTCCGCTTCGGCCCAATCCGGCCGAAATGACCGGGGTCCCCTTGGTGACCTCTACTCCTACCTGCGGGTCGCCAGCCCCAAGGCCGAGTTGGTCGCAAGAACGGCTCGACTCAACGACCGCGTCCGGAACGCGGAGCGCGGCCGCGAGATCAGCCGTTCCGACGCGTCCGGCTACTTCAAGCGCCTTGACCGGGTGCGCGACTTCATCCGTGACGACCGCAACCTCTCCCGCGACGAGTTCCGGCGCCGAGACGGCGACCTCGACTCCCTGGAGCGGGATCTGGACCGCAAGCTGGATCGGCGAGACGTCCGCAGTCAGCGCTCCGGCAGGGACCGAGATCGGGATGGCCGAGATCGGGACGACCGGAATCGGGACCATCGCTACTAGCTCACCGACTGCCTGACAGCTTACCGGGCACCTTCGACCGCTGACGCGCTCCGGGACTCGCGCTCAAGGTGCTTTTCCACTTCCTTGAGCGCTTCGGCGTCGTAGCCCTCGATCTCGCGCACCAGCTTACCGTCGCGGTCGAAGAAGAACGACTGCGGGATACTCTTGACGCCATAGGCTTCCAGAGCATCCGGCTTGTTCGGCAGGATGATGAACGGCAGCTTGCTGATGTCCGGGTCTGAGCGAAGTAGCTCCGGCGGCTCATCAGAGATCGCCACTACCTGGAACCCCGCCGCCCGGTACTTCTCCTGAATTCGCACCAGTTCCGGGAACTCCATCCGGCACGGTCCACACCAGGTCGCGAAGAAGTTCACCAGCACCGGACCCTTGCCTCGCCTTCCGGAAAGAGTCCACGCCTCGCCTGCCAGGGATGTGCCGGAGATATCGGTCATCGCCCGGGCCGGACGGAACGCCCCTCGGCTCAGGTCAAAGGCAACTGCCAGCAGCAGAGCAATGGCCACAGCGCCCAGAACGCGAGCGATGACCGATCGAGAGGCAGGTTTCATGGAAGTCCGTTCTGGCGTCCGGCACACAGCATCGAGCCGGATTGCGTGAGACCCAGTCCCCGCACGGCTCGCTAGAGCATACGGCTTCCGCGGTCACAAAGTGTCGCGACCGGATCGTTGTTCCGACTTCGCTTCCTATGCTCGCAGTTCGGCGGGGATCGAGTTCCCGGAGAGGCGCTCCGCCTGCGGGTCCCAGGCGGCGGAGAGCCGGTCCTGCCACTGCCGCAAGAAGACCTGGCGGCACCACGCCTTGCTCACGCGCCACTGGCGGTAGCTGTCCGTGCCCGCCCCATTGAGGCCGGGACCGCCCGCCCCATCCTGAAACCGGCGCTTCGGGAAGACCGGCATCTCAATTCCAGTTACCGACTTCACGCCGGAGCGGACCACGTCAGCCTTCAGCGTGTAAAGTCGCTCCGCCTGACCGCCCAGCAGCGTCTCGAACGGGATGGCGAGCGACGCGGCAATGGCTGTCCGGACGGTGTAGGGGCTGAACGCCGCAAACCCCAGATGCTGCGCCGGCGCGTAGGTCCGGGTGTAAGCCCGGGAAAGCCCGCCACTGTAGGTGAGGCTGTGCTTGATAGCGTCCACACCCCAGCCTTCCTGATAAAGGAGTGGGTTGCGGAGCACGCTGGAGAGGGTCAGGTCCGAGTCTTCCAGCGGATAGGCTTTCAGGTTCTCATCGCCGCCGTCACCGTCCAGCGCGTATCTCAGGCTTGGGTAGCGCGCGCGGATCTCCTTGAACGCCAGGAGGCCGGCGGCTGCGCACTCCACGTCCAGCGGATGGTAGTCCTCAATCACAGAAATTGCTTCGGCCAGATCGGGTTGGACGCCTTCAAGGCGGAGCGGCTCCCAGTGATCCTCCAGTCCGAGCGCCCGCACCCACTCCTCGGCCTGGCGTGCGTCGGCGCCACCGCCCAGGTCGAGGGTGAACGCGCGGGCGGCATCCGGGTTGCGACCGAGGTCCTTGAGGGCTTGACGCGCTAGGAGAAAGACGGAACTGCTGTCCACGCCACCTGAGAAGAGAACGGCAATCGGTTCGCCTTCCGGCACGGTGCTGATCCAGTGGCGCGTCGCATCGTAGGCGGCGCGCACGTAGTCAGCGCCGAGTGCGGCGATATCGGCGGGACCCTGAGCAATGGGCGGGTTGAAGAACCGGTGGTAACGCGGGTTGGGGTCCGGGCACCCAATCTGATCGATCTCCAGCAGGTAGTGCGCCGGCACCATCCGGGTGTAGAGAGGGTCGAACTGCCAGCCGATTTTCTGTGAGCAGCACCAGTCGTAGAGCGTCTCCATCCGGTCCGCAGCCACCAGGAACGGACCGTGGAACATCTTGGCGATGAAATACCGCAGTGGCTGCCCCAGCGTCCGCGCCAGGCGAACCGTCTGCCCATCCCGCGCCACCGCGCCGAAGTGGCCGCCCGTCCGAGCCAGGAGCGCGGTATCCCCTGCCTGAACCGCCGCCGAAACCTCCGTCATCGTTGCGCCGGAGAGACCGGACCCGCGCGGGTGGAGCTGATCCACCAGCCGCTCTACGCCCATCAGCATCGGAGTTCTCCCTCGGGTGTCGGGGCGCGCTGCGGGCGTCGCCTAGTTCGATTGCAGCTTTAGTCTACGGGAGCCGTCGTGCTTCGTGCGGCTGAAAACCTTTTAAGGATTGACGCCGTGGTACCTAGGGCGGGCGCTCCGTCCTCGTGGCGGTGCCCTCGCGGCGGGCAGGACCAGCCCTGGAACCCGGCACGGCTTACTCGTCAGTGACGGCGCTTGCACCGGAGGCGAGGCGGGCAGGGACGCCCCGCCCTACAAGCCATTGGTTGAACGGACGCCGGACGATAGAGCGGTGGCCGTCTCGGCCGTGGTACGTAGGGCGGGCGCTCCGTCGCCGCTCCGTCCTCGTGGCGGTTCCCCTCGCGTCAGAGGGGACCCGCTCGGGCACCGTCGCGATCCCCTCGTCGATAACGGCTGCTTCATCGGAAACCAGGCGGGCAGGGATGCCCGCTCCATTGCGGATGGCGGATGACGGATCGCGGATTGGACTAACCGCGAAGCAATGCCGAATCACGACCCGCCTTATCAACCGTGACGATCCACCTGCGTTTGGCGGAGACGCCCCCAGGCAAAGGGCCTCTGGTGATGGAAGCTATTGGAACACTTTTCTCGTGCCAGGTTGCACGCCAACCTGGGTTTCGCGATATGGATGATTGGCAGCTTGGTGAGTCGACTCCGCGATTGCGGTCGTCGCGATCCTGCGGAGGCTGCCGGGAGCGGCGACATGCGGGCGACCCGGTGCCGGGCAGTACCGGCTTACCTCTTGTTGGTGACCTTCCTGTTGGCCTGGACCTTGGGACCCGAGGCCGCTCCCATCCGGAAGCAGTTGCTCCGTCTGAAGGCAGCGGGAGAGTTCGACCCGGCAGCGTTCGTGCCCGCCGTGCCAGGCGACGCGAGCCTGCAAGCCGCCTCCCGTGAGCACGACCTGGAGCGAGCCGCCATCCGGGGCCGCGGCCACTACCTGGTTCAATTCGACGGGCCGGTGCAAGAGCACTGGAAGGGCCTGCTCACCGCTGGCGGAGCGCAAATCCTGGCGTATGTGCCGGACTTCGCTTACGCGGTACGGGTGGCGCGCGGCGCGGTGCCAACCCTCCGTCGCATCCCGCACGTGCGCGCCGTCAGCCCGCTTCACCCCGCCTACGTGATCAGCCCCGACCTGCCCTCTCGCGGCAACCGGATGCAATCGGTCTCTGTGGACACGTTCACCCCTTCCGACCTCCCGGACGTGCTCCGCCGAATCCGGCGGCTGGGCGGAAGCGTGGATAGCGTTGGGCGGCAGGGCGGCGGCTCCGTCAACGCGCAGGTGCCGGCCGCCGGCATCCGCCCCCTAGCGCGAACTTTTGGGGTCGCATGGATCGAAGGCCGCGTGCCGATGCGCACGTTCAACGGCGTGGCGGCGGACATCACCAATGTCGATAGCGCCCGGACCAACGTTGGCCTCTACGGCGCCAACCAGATCATCGCGGTCTGCGATACCGGACTCGACTCGGGAGACAACGCCAGCGTGGGCCTGGGCGCCTCCACCGGCTCCCTCAGCCTTGATTTCAGGGGGCGGGTAATCGCCACCCACACTTACAACGACCGTGCGCCAGCTTGGCATGACGTGGACGGGCACGGGACCCATGTGGCCGGCTCTGTGCTAGGAAGCGGCCTCGCGGCAGGAGCGGACCCCTCCACCGGCAACTACCAGGGAGCGGCGGGTTACGCAGGCATGGCCCCGGAAGCGCAGCTGGTCTTCCAGTCGAACGGGAACGCCCTCACGACCCAGCTCTTCACCCCCGATACCGTTTACTACGATGTTTACCAGGACGCCTACGATGCCGGTGCCCGCATTCACAGCGACAGTTGGGGTGGGGCAACCTTTGGCCTGTACTCGACTGCGTGCCGGATACTAGACCAATTCCTGTGGGACCACCCCGACATGCTGGCGGTGTTTGCGGCCGGCAATGCGGGCCGCGACACCGATGCCAACGGCATCATCGATGCGGACAGCATGGCCTCTCCCGCAGCCGCGAAAAACTGCCTGACCGTCGGCGCGAGCGAAAGCTTGCGAACACCTTCCAGCAGCTTCCCCCTCGTGTGGGGCAACTTCAGCAACCTGGTGGCGGCGGGCGAGCCGGTGCGGTCCGACCAGATCGCCAACAACATCGAAGGCATGGCTGGCTTCAGCAGCCGTGGCCCCTGTGACGACACGCGCATCAAGCCGGACATCGCGGCGCCGGGCACCTATATTGCCTCCGTACGCAGCGGCGGGCCGCTCTACGACGATGTGGAGGCGGGACCCGGCAACTGGTCCACCGCCAGAAGCAGCGCCAGCGTGGGCAATTGGTCCCGCACGCAGTCCAAGGGATCCGCTTCCGGCACCTGGGCCTGGTACTGCCCGCTCAACAATACCGGACCCGCCAACGGAACATCAGATCTCTTCCAGACGGTGGACACTCGGCGCGGCGGTGGGACCTGCAACCTCAGCTTTCAGCTTCGAACCGCCTGGGGAGGAACAGCTGCGAAGCTCCTGATCGATTACTCAACGAACGGTACCACTTTCACAAACATCGAGTCCGCGACGAACGGAGGAATCTCGAACTTCGCCTACCTGAGCTATCTCCTTCCGGCTGCGGCCGAGTCAGCAACTCTCACACTTCGATTCCGCTTCATACACCAGAACGTCGCCGTGGAGGAGAGCAACTATGCCGCGATCGACAACATCCGCATCCATACTTCCGCTAGTGGGCCTCGTATGCACCCAGCCCTTGCGACAAGAGGCTCCACGGTAGACGAAGGGTATGTCCTGAACAACGGCACCAGCATGGCCACGCCGGTGGTCGCCGGAGCGTGCGCGCTGGCCCGGCAGTACTATCAGGAAGTGCTGAACCACCGCGACCCAAGCGCGGCCTTAATCAAGGCGACGGTGATGGCGGCGGCCAAGGATATGACCGGACAGTACGCCACAGCCTTCAACACCGACCTGGGCCAGCGCCCGAACAACGCCGAAGGCTGGGGCCGTCTCGACCTGGAGAAGGCGCTTCCTAACCCGCTTACCGCCGGGGTGCCGCGCCTCCTCTACGTGGACAATCCGCGCGGCCTACGCACGGGGGAGTCCGATACCTTTTCGTTCACTGCAACGAACGGCGCACCGTTGAACGTGATGCTGGCCTACACGGACCGGCCGGCCGCAAGCCTTGCGGCGGTGGCGCTGGTGAACGACCTCGATCTCGACATTACCGGCCCGGGTGGACCCTACAGCGGCAACGGAGTCGCCAACGACGACCGGAACAACGTGGAAGGCGTGGACATCGCGGCTCCCACCACGGGCACCTACACGGTCACCGTCACGGGCCTGAACGTCTCGGAGGGACCGCAGCCCTACGCCCTGGTGGTGTTCGGAGCGAATGCAGCTCGCGCTACCAACCTAACCGTCACGCCCGCCGTAGCCCAGGTGGTGCGTGGGCAGAAGTTTCAGTTCAACGCCCTCTTTGATGGACGCATGACCTCCGGCGTCACCTGGTCCGTTCAGAGCGGCGGCGGCGCCATCGACGCGGCAGGACTCTACACCGCACCCGGAAGCGGCACCTCGGCGGTCATCCGCGCTACAGCGGGCAGCCTCACTGCGGATGCCAGTGTGACCTTCATCGACACCGGGACCCAAGTGCTTTTCACCTTCCGCATCAACCATGACCGCTTCGCGGACCTGACCTCGTGCACCATCGGCGCCGGCCCCGATACTGGCAATCCCCTCTTATCCATCCCCCTGAATATCACAGGGGTGGGAGGGGGAGGGTCTGGGGACTTCAACCTCTCGGTCGGGATCACTACCCCTACCGCAGCCACCAACTTCCTTCCTCCCAGTGCTGCGCATCCCTGGTGGATCCGGGTTGGGGACGGTACCATCAACGCGATGGACGGCACCATCGCCGAGTTTCAAATCCGATTCAACAGCATGGTCTGGTCCTCGCGAAGCGGCCTCATACCTCTGGCGGATGGCGCGACCGCCACCAAGTGGCTGGAGTTCAATCCCCCCACCAACGTTGCCTTCACCGTCCCCACGAATGACCTGCCTGTCACCGGCTTGGTGCAGGTGGAGGCTACGGCTAGCGACAACGACCGGATCGCACGGGTGGAGTTCTACGAGGATGACCGGCTTCTCGCCTCAGACGCCTCCGCGCCCTATGGCTTCCCGTGGGATACGACGAGGGCGACGAACATGCCGCACCGCCTCAGCGTCCGCGCCTACGACCTCTCCGGCAACCAGAGCGAGGCTTTCCGGGTAATCACTTCCATCAATGGGAGCACGCGTCCCAACGTGGTGACCGGCATGAGCGGATGGTCGTTCAACGCCGCCACGCGCGTACTGACCGCCACATTGACGCTTTCCAACACCGGCACCGTGAACGCCCACCGTCTCGCGGTCCAGCGGCTTACGTTGTTTGGCACGGGTCCCACCTTCGCGGACACTCGCTCGGTGAACATGCAACCCAGTTCCGGCGCACCGTTCCCACGGACCACCACCCTCCTCAACGCCGGCAGCAACACGGTGATCAACCTCACCGCCGTGATCCCGCCGGAGGTCACCTCCATCCCCCGCTGGACCGTCTCCGGTGGCTACTTCGAGGTAGCCTCGGGCGGCACACCCTACCGTCTCTAATCTCCCCTCGGAGCGCATCCATGGACGCAATCAAAGAACGGGAAGATACCGGAGATCCGCCGTGCGAGGCACCGGTTTATCATCCGCCAACCGTCCGCTACATCGGCTCGGTCGCCGACCTCACCCGCGGTTCCGGCACCGGTCCCGGCGGCCTCAGCGCGCCGAACACCGGGATGGGGCGACTGAAGACGATGCTCAACGAGAAGGACCGCGACGGAAACCGGTTCTAAACTGTGTTGGTCACCTTCCCCTACTTCCAGTTAAGAGCAGGACGGCCTGCTGCGACGAGGTGGTGCCGTGGCCGTGGCAATGTGCCGGCGGTTGAAGTTAGACCGACTGGTGGCGGAGAGCAACTTCGGCGGGAAAATGGTGCGGGCGGAGCCGGTGGCGGCGCCGGCGGCGCGGTATGAGCAGGGCCGGTTGAGCCACGTAGGGACGTTCCCGCGCCTGGAGGATGAGCTTTGTGAATGGGTGGCGGGAGAGCGGAGTCCGAACCGGCTGGATGCGCTGGTGTGGGG
>JANPLG010000002.1:0-30059 GCA_031426395.1 Actinomycetes bacterium | reverse complement strand
CGGGAACTCGTCCTCATCCCGGAGCTGGCTGGCCTCCAGCCTGCTTGAGCCGAATCCTGCGCGCTTTGCGCGCAAATGAAGTGAGTAGAGACTACTCCCTCTCCTGTCTGGCTTGCAGATGGCGAACCGGTAACTCCGCTGGCCGGGGCTAACGGGTCCTCCACCGCGACGGTCACTCCACCTTCCATCACGTGTGCAAGTGCCGTATGGAGAGGGGCCTCGCGACTCTGATCTTGGTCCGCCGCGTGCCGCCTCAAGCCTAATGAGGCCATAACACCATGAGGTCGCCCGACCAACCTGAACTCGAGAGTAGCGCACGAGCCGGGTGAGACGTTGGGGTGGATCAAGCTTCAATAGGGAAGGTTACCGGACCATGAACTACTCAGAGCTGTTGGCGGCGGCGAACGCGCTGCCTCCGGAAGAGCGTGAGCGGCTGGCAAGCGAGATCAAGCGGCCGACGCTGATGCAGCTTGGCGGCCTCTCAGCCCGGCCCGCCGCGCCGCAAGCCGTGGCGTGGCTGAAAGCGGAGCGGGGTCACGCCGTGCTCGCCACGGATAGTGGCCCATCGGAAGGCGACATCCCTCCCGGAGCAGCGGCCATCGCCGGGATGTGGTCCGACATGACCGGGGGCCACGCATGAGCATTCGACTTGAGACCTTCCGCCAGCCCGCCGTGGTGGCTACCGACGTCTGCTTCGACCTCGCCCTGGGCGTGCCGGAAGCGGTCGCGTTCTTCCAGAGGCCGCCTGTCGACATCCGTCTCGCAACGGCCACCTATCTAGAGTTGCTCCAGGCCGCTCGCACCCCGGAAGAGCAACGGCGGCTGAAGCGGTTTGTGCAGCCATTCGCCGTCCTCTCCCTTGGCCCGATGGCATCCTCGCGCGCCGTGGAGTTGCTGCTCCAGCATGGAATCACCAATGGTCTGACGGCGCTCCAGGCCCTAGCCGCTGCCACCGCTCTGGCTCACGAGATTCCGCTGATCACCCGCAGCCCAGAACCCTACCAGGGGATCGCGGACCTCGAGATCCTGCGGCCCTACTGATGCGGAATGCGGATTTCGGGATGCGAAATGGGTGCGGGTTAGCTGAAGTCAGAGATTGTGCAGTGATCCAATCGGGCGGGTGTGGGCTTGCCACCGGCACGTGTCCGGGCGAATTGCGACGAGTTCTTCCCGGAGGGTGACATCGGTCACTTGGCTGACGTAGAACGACTGGAAACCACTCGCGCTCCTTGTCTCACGGGTCGTGACTCACTTCAGGTGGCTCACGGGTCTGCGCTGCGGGCAAGGCCGCCCTCTCCCTTGCATCGTCGGAGGAATTTCACCCATGTTAAAGCGCACCGGACTCGCGCTCGTCGCCGCCAGCCTGCTGGCCGTTACCGCATTCGCCGGCCCCGTCAACTCTGGCCTTAAGACCGGAGCGGGCGTTGGAGCCTTCCAGGTTGTGGACGTGAACGGCCCCAACAAGGGCAAGGAACTCTGCTACCGCTGCCAGTACGGCCGCCAGCCGGTGGTCGCCGCGTTCATCAAGTCCTCTCCGGCTGAGTCCGCTGGCCTCGTGGGCGGCATCCAGAAGCTGGTGGCGGACAACGCCGGCAAGGGCCTGAAGACGTTCGTGGTCTTCATGGGCGGACCGGAACTGAAGCCGGCCATCGACGCGCTTGCCAAGGAAAAGAAGATCACCGTCCCGATGACCTTCCTTCCCGGTGGTGCCAGCGCCGCGGACATCGCCGCCTACCAGATCAACCCGGAAGCCAAGAACACCGTGATGCTCTGGAATAAGGGCACCGTCCACACCAGCATTGCCAACGTCACCAAGGAGAACTGGGCTGACGTAAGCAAGGCCACCGAGGACATGCTCAAGTAAGTCGTGGGCAGTTCCCCATCCGGGGATTGACCGTTTGCAGGCTCGCTTTCCTAACCGGGGGCGAGCCTGCTTCGTTTTCTGGCCAATGGGTGAAGCAGCCGAGCCGCGAGCGAGGCCTGAAATCACACGTTGGAGCCGGAGGCATCGTCTTCCTAAGGTGGGCTCCGTTCAGCCCCGTAACCGGGAAGCCAGCCGTTGGTCCACTCGGCCGCGGCCACGCGGCCTTCCGCCCGATGCACCACCCAGTGATGCGGGAATGCCGCAGCGCCCAGCCGGAGCAGTGCGCGCAGATAGCCGTTGAGGACTGGTTGCGCGTCCAGAAACTGGGAGAGATCGAACAGGGAGCCGGCTGGCATTGGGGAGAGGGGTTACCCTGTCTGGCATAAGAGGCCGAGGGCATAGCCGCTGTGGACTCTGCCCTCGGCAAGCGGCTGGCTACTTTTTGACGGTAAGCCGGGTGGTGAGCTGCTGTGATCCGTAGCTAACCGTAATGGTCACCGTGGTGTTACGGCTCACCTTCTTGGTCTTCACGGTGATGTTCGCGGTGCTGGTTCCAGCGGGCACGGTTCCCGTGGGGGGAACGATGGCCGCAGGGTTGCTGCCGGAGAGGGTGAGCGCGGCCCCGCCCGCAGGAGCCACGCCGCCCATCGTCACGATGCACTTCGCGCTCGCGCCCCCCTTCACCGAGGCCGGTGACATCCGCACCGCAGTGATGGGGGTGAGAGTGGAGGTGATCACCGTGTTGCTGACCGCCGTGCTACCGGAAGTGTTGGCTGCCTTGATCCGGTACGAGTACTGGGTGCGAGCGGTCAAGCCCGAGTCAGTGTAGGAGCGAAGCTCTCCGCTGATGGTCGCCGGAAGTTCCACGAAGTTCCCGGACGCGGTCCGGCGCTCCAGCTTGAAGCTGGCGGTGCCGCCGGTATGGGTCCAGGCCAGCGTGATGGAGGTTCCACCCTGCGCGGTCACCGCTAGGGCGGTCGGTGCGTTGGGCAGGGTCAGCGCGGTAGCGGCCGTTGAAGGCGCGGAGGTCCCGGCCTCACCCGTGGCGATGATGCGGTAGCTGTAGCTGGTGTGCGGCGTGAGGTTGTTGTCCGTGATGGAGACGGTACCGGTCACGCGCGTCAGCTCCGTGAAGTTGCCCGTGCCGACCTTGCGCTCCACGATGAACTCATCCTCATTGCTGCTGTTGTCTCGCCACCGCACCCCGATCTGCGTGGCTGAAGCGACCGTAAGCGCAACGCTGGAGGGAGCGGTCGGAGGCGGCTCGACCGTAGTGGCGGTGGCGATGTTGGAATAGGGGGAGGCACCGCCATCGTTGACCGCGCGGATCTGGTACTCGTAGGTGCGGTTGCCCTTCGCGGCGTTGTCCACATAGCTGGTGGTGTTGGCCCCCACGCCCGCCAGGAAGGTGAAGGTGCCGCCTTCCAGCCGCCGCTCAATCTCGAATGAATCCTCCGCCGGGTTGGTGTCCTGCCAGCTTAGGGTCACCTGGCGCGGCCCGGTAGGAGTCGCGTTAAGGGCGAACGGGGCGTTCGGCGCGGGCGGGGCGGTCGTGGAGTTGATGGCGTTGGAGTAGTTGGAAGCCTGCGCCCCCAGCCTTGCCCGCACCCGGTAGGTGTAGGTCACGCCGCTGGTCAGGTTGGCATCGGTATAGGTGCTTGCATTTGCGCCGAGCGTAATGGTGGTGGGACTGCCGCCTTGGGTCCGCTCCACCTCGTAGCTGGTCTCGCCGCGCGAGTTGTCCTGCCACGCCAGCGAGATGGAGGTGGTGGTGCGCGAGGTCACGCGGAGGCTGGTCGGCGTGAAGAGTCCCGCCAGTCCGCCTTCGGTCACCACGGCGACATAGGCGTCCGAGTTGGTGCCGTTGAGAGACGGCTGCGCGCCATTCTGGACCGGGAAGTTGCTGGAGAAGGTGGTCCCCGCGATGAAGGCGTTGCCCAGCGCGTCAAGGGCAAGACCGCCCGGACCGAGAGCCAGCGTATTGGCGCTGTCCCCGCCGCTGCCGCCGATCATGGTGGCATAGGTGAAGCTGGTGCCGACCGGAGTGAGCTTCACCAGGAAGGAATCGCCTTGGCCCAGAGTCATGCCGGGAAGCGGATTAACGCTGGGGAAGAGCGAGGAGTCGTTGCCCCAGTTGGTATCCCCAAAGACATAGGCCGCGCCGTTGCCGTCCACCTGGATATCGAATCCGCGCGTGCCGTGGAAGGTGCCGAGGTAGGTGGAGTAGATGATGCTCGTCGTTGCGCCGCTGGTGGAGAGCTTGGTGATGAAGGCGTCCCAGGTGCCCTTCTTGTTCGGCTGGATGGCTGCCAGGGTGGGGAAGTTGGTGCTGGTGGTAACGCCGGTGATGTAGGCGTTGCCACTGCTGTCCGCCGCCACGCCCCAGCAATTGTCATCCGCGCTGCCGCCCACGTAGGTGGAATAGAGCAGCGCGGCGGCACCGGAGCGATTTCGGTCGATCTTGGCGACGAAGGCATCCCCCTGAGCGCCGTTGGAGTCCTGCTTCGTCCCCTGGTAGGCATTGGCCGTGGTGGGCCACGGCTTCGACCCGGAGGAGCTGGTTTTGCCGCCGATGTAGATCAAGCCGCCCGGCCCGAGCGCGATGCTGTAGGCGTCATCGGTGCCGTCCCCGCCCAGCAGGGTGGAGAAGGCGAGGCTCTGGCCGTTGGCATTGAGCACGGTGACGAAGGCGTCTTCCAGGCCACCCTGATTCACAGTCTGGATGGCGCCGCCCGTGAGGGGAAAGTTGTCCGAGATAGTTCCCCCGGCCACGTGCGCCCGGCCCTGGTCATCGACGGTGATGTCGTGCCCATAGTCCCAGCCGTCTCCACCCAGGAATGTGGAGTAGACCAGGCCGCCCCCGGAGTTCAGCTTGGTGACGAAGGCGTCCCCGAAGGTCGCGCCCTTCGTACTGTCGTAGGCGTTGAGGGTCGGGAAGTCGGCGGAGTCGGTGAAGCCGCTGACGTAGGCGGAGCCGTTGGCATCGACCGCTATCCCCATGTCGCAGAAGGCGGACGAATCGCCGCTGGTGCCCCCGAAGATGGTGGTGAAGACCAGCGAGTTCGGGCCAGCGCTGGAAGGGTCGACCTTTGCAACGAAGATATCCGTGTCATTGCCGCCGACCCTCGGTGTCTGGCCGGTGACGTAGACGAAGCCGGCCGGATCGAGCGCCACACCAAAGCCGACGTCGTTGCCGGCGGTCCCCAGGTAGCTGGAGTAGGCGAGGGTGGGATCGATGACGAGCGGAAGAGTGCGGTCGAACTCACCAAGCGCGAATTGGACGCCGCCATCCGCGGCCAAGGTGTACCGGCTGCTTACCGCTGTTCGGACACTGTCGCGCTCCTGGTAGCAGAGCGGCTTCTCGTGGCGCAGCGTCCCGCTGCCCGTCCGCAGGAGCAGGCTGCCATCAGCAGCGATCTCCGGCTTTCGTCGCGCGCCCGCGCCGTCTTTGAAAGCAAGGTTGATGCGACCGGGGTCAGCGCCGGGGGCGACCACGAAGTCGTACTCCAACGCGCCCAGAGAGGCGTGGTAGACCATGTCGATGCCAGGATAGACCTCGTCGTACCGCACGCTGGCGTAGGTGGCGATGTCGGTCTTCCACTTCGCCGGATCTTTGCCTCGGAAGTAGTTGACCTTGCCGCGGAGCATGCCTTCCCCGAGGGGTTTGGCGGCGGGATTACCTCCCGCGAGGCCCATTCGGATCCGGGTCGGAGACGGTGTCCGCACACCGGCAGGCAGCTTGACCGCCGGTTGAAGGGTGATCTCCGCGCCGGTGGGACGCAGTTCCAGCGCCAGCCCCGGCCCGCGTGACGAGAACTGTCCCGGCTCCCGCGCCTCAAAGCTGATGGGCGTCTCTAGGAGGGAGATCCTGAGGTTGGAGTGCTTCCGTGTGGCCAGGGCCTTCTCAAGCGGTCCTTCGGCCTGTGCCGACCGAATGCCGAGGGCAGCGCCGGTGCCACCGAGGATGAATGTGGATAGAAGCGCCGCGACGCCGCAGTGCTTATTAATGGGACAAGTACTCATCGCAGTCTCCTCACTGTCGATCACAGTAAGTGCGGAAGTCCGAAGATAGTGCGGTGGTTGCCCGCGCGCTCAATCGACCGATCGATGCCGGGCGGCGTGAAGAAGAAGCGGTCAGACCCGAGCGTGCCCGGGGGCACTGATTGCGTTGGTTTCGCTCGCACACATTGCTGCCAGCCATTGGCTGTGCGGCGCAACCGTTCGACGGTAAGGGTAGGATTTCCTGCAGTCTAGGGGTTCATTTCCGATTGCGGACCTCCTCCAGTGCTCTGCGAGCGGCCTGCGATACCAGCCCGTCGCTGTCACGGGTGGCGGCGTCGAGTTCGGGCACGCACTCCGGCCCGCCGATGGCTGCCAGGATGCGGCACGCTTCCAAACGCACCCAGCCGTCCTGCTCACGGAGTAGCCGGCGGGCACCCGGCTCCGCGATAGGGCCGAGGGCGGCCATGGCTTTCGAAGCGAAGGCGCGGTCCTTGCCCGATAAGATCCGCTTTGAGAGGGGTTCCACGGCGCGCCGGTCGCGCAGCTTGCCCAACGCTTCCATGGCCGCCCATTGAACCGCGAAGCTGTCGTCCTGCTCCATCGCTTCGATCATTGGCGACACCGATTCTTCGATGCCCCACGTCCCCAGGGCGCGGGCGGCGCTCTGCCGGACGAATCCATCCGCATTGTCCAGGAGCGGCAGCAGCGCCGACGCAACCTCCTCACGGCGTGGCCCGGGCGCAGCGTCGGCTAGCCGGCCGGCGGAACCCATGAGTCGGAACTTGTCGCCCAACTTGAGCTCCGCCAGCTCGTGATCGAGATCAACCGACCTCGCGGCCATTCGTGGGGCAGGTGGCTGCGACTTTTGAGCGCTGGAGGGCTGCGGCGCAGCGGCACCCGCGCGACACCGAAGCACGATCGGCGTTTGGGTTACGCCGAAGGGCGTAGATTCCGCATAGGTGGCCCGCAGCTCCAGCGACAGGACACACCCCTCGCGCCGGTCCCACACCAGGGTTCCTTCACCTGTCACGCGGACGCGCGGTTCGCCGTTGACCTGCTCACGGGTGGTGACGTCGTACGCACGGTGAAGGGTGGCCATTTCATCTGTGAGCCCCGCCAGCCGGTAACGGACCCGCTCATCCGCCGCAATCCGGTTGGCGTTGCGCCCAAACGGTCCGACACCACCCGCGAACCGGGGGCCTCGGAACCCGCCGATGTCTTCCGGCTCGGGGACGCTGCGTTCGGAACGCGTCTCCCACGGCAGCGGGAACGCGTGACCTTCGGGGAACTCCACCAAAAGCAGCCGGCCCAGGTCGCCGAGGCAGTACGGCAAGGGCGCGTCGACACTGTTCGAGAGCGTTCGTCCCTGCCGGTCGATCCGCACTTCTCCGTTAGCGAAGAGGGGCACCGTCGGGCGTCCGACCATCCCCATGTTCCCATGACGCGGAAATCCGCCCGCCGAAGTGCGCATGTTCGGGATACGTAGGAGCGGCGAGAGGCTTCCGTTTACCGCTACGGCCCAACCGCCTTCGCCCGCAAGCGACATTGGACGATAGGAGAGGCTCCCCTGACCACTCTCGCGGAAGCCATCGCCTTCTGCTTCCACCGTCACCTGGTACGTGTAGCTCTTCCCAGGTTTCCATCCGTAATGGATGCTAGCACTCTCGGGGCGGACATTCGTCCGGGCTGCAGTAGCGGGAGGTGACGTAGCGGTGCTTTTCGCGGCCGGGGGGGATATCGGCATCGGCACCGCTGGCAACGTTTCCCCGCCCGTCCGAAATGCACTCTTGCGAGCAACGGGAGGATTGGGCGGGACTCCCCGCGTGCCCGAACGATCCGGCACCGGCGTCGCGATCGCGAGCGATGCTCCCTGCGGTTCGACCGGGCGTTCAGCGAGGCGCCACGGCACCATTGCGGCGGCGGCACTGCTGCACAGTAGGGCACCGGCCACCCCGAAACTGGCGGGGCGTTCGCCGCTCCAGCTCTTGATTGCGCTCAGTCGAAGCTTCAGCGTCTCCGGTGACTCCTCGATCCCGACGGTGGCAAGTGCTGGCTGCGGTGTCAGCCGGCTGCGAGCCGCCACGCGCACCAGGACAGCACCATAATCGCGGGGCGGCGCGAGGGTGGCACGGAGCGCCATTTCGTCGCACGCAAGTTCCTGCGTGAGCCGCCACGGCTTGCCCGCCAGCCAGACCACCGGATGGTACCAGAGCAGGATCTGCACCACCGATGGCAGCCAGGACCAGAGCAGGTCCTGCCGCTTCCAGTGCGCCAGTTCGTGCGCCAGCAGGAGACGGACATCCGCAGTGACGCCTTCCGCGAGCACGGATTCCGGCAGCACGATGGCCGGCCGGAACACCCCCATTAGCACGGGGCTTCCGTCGCCCGGAGTGGTGAGCAGCTCCGGCAGGCGAGGCAGGTTCATGCGGAAGCAGAGCTCCGAACAGCAGCGCCGGAGTTCGTCGTCGGCCACGGATGCGCAGGTCCGCCGGAACCGTCCTGCCCGCCAGCTGTCTCTGGCGAGCTTCGCCAACAAGGCGACGACTCCAATGGACCAGAGGACAACCAAGACGACCGGCCAGGATACGGCGTACCCGCCGGGTAGTGAGGCAGCAGTCGCAGGGGTGACAGTCGAAGCTTCAGGAGCGGCTCCGGGTTGGGTTTCAGCCCAGGACGTGGCGGCGGGTGCAGCAGGCGCATTGGGTGCTGCCACCTGTGATCCCGATGGATGCGAAGCCGGAAGGACGGGGACCGCAATACTGCCCGCCCATGCCAGCACGAGTAACACCTTGGCAAACGCTGAGCGCCAGAGCCACGTGCGGACCGATGGACTGATCCGTGGCAGCAGGGCGCACACGGCCCAGACGCCGGCCAGCGCCAGCGCCCCTTGCCAGGACGCACGCACCAGCGTGTCGAAAACGGACTGCGCCGTGTTGGAGAGTGCGGCGTTCAAGCCTCGCCTCTCTCGAACAGCGCGAGCGGGTCTTCTTCCGGTGTTGGGGACTCCTTGAGGTCGGCCACCAGCTCTTCGAGCTCGGTGATTTCCTGACGGGAGAGGCTGCGCGTCTTGACGAGGTAGGCCATCAGCGGGGAGACCGACCCGCCCAGCGTCTTATCCACGAACTCCCGGATGACGGACTGCACCACCTCTTGTTGCGGAACGCGGGGCGAGTAGTGGTACACGCCGTCCCGACGGCGGCGCGTTAGGTAGCCCTTTTTCCGAAGCCGCTCGATGACCGTTAGGATGGTCGACCGGGCGAGATGACGGTCAGGGCCAAAGCCTTCCACCACATCACGGGCGGCAACCGGTGCCCGCTCCGCGATGAAGCGCAGCACCTCCAGTTCCTGATCCCCCAGCGCGGGCTTCTCCACCGCAAGTCTCCAAAGTCCGCGTCGCTCCTAGACGACCCGTGTAGGCTCTGACGACAGTAGTAGACAGTGGTTGCGGCTTTTTTCCACGGCAACAGGAGTGAATTGTTAAGCGCCCACGGCGTGACCCAAACCTGAACCCGCAGCTTTCGGTATACTGGGGCGCCATGCTTCTCTTGAACTGCGAAAACCTCTCCAAGGCCTTCGGGTCGCGCACCCTCTTTCAATCGATCACCCTCGGCATCGGGGAGGGGGAGCGGGTCGGCCTCATCGGCCCCAACGGCTCCGGGAAGAGCACCTTCCTGAAGATCCTCGCCGGCGAGGAGAAGGCCGACCGTGGCACCCTGGCCGCCCGTCGGGGGCTGCGCGTGGCCTACCTTCCCCAGGAGGAGCGATTCGGCTCCGATCAGACCACCGGAGAAGTCCTCACCGAAGCTCTCCGTGACCAGCACCTGGATGATGTCGAGATCCACATCCGCGTCGAGGACACCCTTGCAGCCGCTGGGTTCATCGGCATCGACCAGCAGGTCAGCGAGCTTTCGGGCGGGTGGCGGAAGCGTCTCGCCATCGCCCGGGAGCTGGTGCGCCAACCGGAACTGCTCCTGCTGGATGAGCCGACCAACCACCTCGACCTGGAGGGCATCCTCTGGCTGGAGCGCTTGCTGAAGGAAGCCCGCTTCGGCTGCATCCTCGTCAGCCACGACCGTCTACTCTTGCAGAACACTGCCACGCGGATTGTGGAGCTGAATCGCACCTACCCCGAAGGCTACTTCTCGGTGAGCGGGGGCTACGCCGACTTCCTGGAGAAGCGCGAGGAGTATCTCGCGGGGCAGCGGCATCAGCAGGTTGCGCTGCAGTCACGTGTGCGGAAGGAGATCGCCTGGCTGCGGCAGGGTGCCAAGGCCCGCCAGACCAAGGAGCAGCACCGCATTGACGATGCGCAGCGCCAGATGCAGAGCCTGGCGGATGTGAAGAGCCGCAACAACGCCGGTAAGACGGTCGGCATTGACTTCGACGCCACCGGCCGTCGCACCAAGGAGTTGGTCCTGCTGAAGGGCGTGAGTAAGGCGTATGGCGACCGCAAGCTCTTCCGCTCCCTCGACCTCCAGCTCTCGCCCCGGATGCGCCTTGGGCTGGTGGGTCCGAACGGAAGCGGGAAGAGCACCCTGCTCCGGCTGATCATGGATGGGGAAGCTCCCGATCAGGGGGAGATCCGCCGTGCCGATGGACTCCGGGCGGTCTACTTCGATCAGAACCGGGAGACGCTGGAACGCGGTGTGTCGCTTCGCCGCGCGCTGGCACCCGGGGGTGATACCGTCATCTACCAAGGCGCGCCGATGCACGTCGCCGCGTGGGCCAAGCGGTTCCTCTTCGATCCCGATGGGTTGGAGATGCCGGTCAGCCACCTCTCCGGCGGCGAGCAGGCCCGCGTCCTCCTTGCGCGACTGATGCTCCAGCCGGCCGATGTCCTGATCCTCGACGAGCCGACCAACAACCTCGATATTCCGACGCTAGAAGTGCTGGAGGAGAGCCTCCTCGACTTCCCCGGCGCACTCGTCCTCGTCACCCACGACCGCGCGCTCATCGAAAACGTCTGCACCGAGATCGTGGGCCTGGATGGGCGGGGCGGAGTGGGCTTCTATGCGGACTACTTTCAGTGGGAGCGGGTCCAGCGCGAAAAGGCCAGTGCTCAGGCTGCTCCCAAGGCGGCCCGACCGGTAACCGCTCCTGTCGTCAAGGTCCCCGCGCCTCGCCTTTCCCGGGAGGAGCAGCGGGAGTTGGGCAAGATGGAGGAGAAGATCGGGAAGGCTGAGGCGGAAGTGACCACATGGGAGGCGCGCATCGCCGATCCTGCCGTCGCCTCGAATCATCAGAAACTGCAGGAATCGTGGGCTTCCCTCCAGGCTGCGCAGGAGAAGGTCGCCGCGCTCTACCAGCGCTGGGATGAGTTGGAAAGCCGTCGCACGACCGCAGCATCCTAACCGCTAGAATCCTGTGGTCAGCAGCAGTGGTCGCGGGTATCATCCCGGTACGGAGATGCGGCAATGGGGCCGAGATCTCCGGCGTCTAATCCCAACCGAGCGGGGGAACCACTCCTTGGGGCGAACGACAGCCGTGTGGCATCTGCCACCGGCCGTCCAGGGCCAACTCTTCCGGCCCGAGCCCGTCAGCTAACCCCGTCGACGCATAGTGAAGAGCCCGGGACGCAGTTAATTGGCGGCGGCCCCGGCGAGGAACTTGAGAATGAATGGTCTCCAGAGCCCCTACCGGTTCGGGGCTGGTCCCTCATCGGGTCAGCCTGCCTCCCCTGAGGGCCGCCCGGCCCTCATCGCCGTCACTGATGCGCTCGACGTGGCCGGCTCCGGCCCCCTGCTGGATCAAGCACGCAGCCTGGCAAGGCAGCATCATTCGCTCCTGATCAGCTTGGAGCGAGCGCCTTTCATCGATAGCGACGGCGTCCGCGCCTTGCTCCAGCTTGCCAAGGAGTTCCGCGAAACGGAGCGCGAACTGCGGCTGGTGGTCACCCCTGGCAGCCGGGTAGAACGCACACTCAGGCTCCTCCGCCTCGAGATGAGCCTGCCGATCTACCCGACCCTGGAGGAGGCTCGCAGCCCTGACCCGGTCAGATCAAGCTGGGACGGTGTCCTTGATTAACCCGTCCTGCGTCACGCCTCCCCACACGGGCGTCTGCGAACCGGTGGGCGTGGTCCAGGTGTAGTTCTGGACCTCTCAGAGGAAGGTCTCACGGTCCCGGCCAGTCGCAGCGCGGCATGTTGGTGTGCAGGTCCACGACCACGTACTCCGGCGCTTCTACCTGCTCCTCGACCCAGTCCAGGACCTCTTCCGTCGACACGGGGATTCGTTTGGCAGGTTGGCAAAGATCCCGTTCCGTTGACGGACCAGGGCATCTGTCTCTCCACGCAAGCGGGCCGCAAGGGCCAAATGTCGACGCACATGCCGAACGGAGCGCCCCGTGAGGAGACCGTTTTTTCTTGATCGGGCGCCTGGTGAGACATTCCGAGGGCGGGGCATAGTGCAAACGCCGCTCGATTGGATAGGAAGCGATCATCGTCCGCTCTTGCACCCAAGGAAGCGACACGCCTTCCAGAGGCAAAGAGAGAACGGCGTCTCCGTCCGGTGACCACTGTCACACGGATGAAGACGCCGTTGTGGTGCTGGAAGTTCAAGCCCTGGAAGAGCAACCGCTTGGCGCGGCTTGTTTCCTGAGGCTCAATAGATCCTAGAGTCCAACGCTCAGTCGTTCCTTGTCATAGCGAGACTCACGGACAGCATCCGCCCAGGCTTGCGTGCGCCATTCGGGGTCGACCTTCGTCAGCTCGCTGGGAGCGATGCCCCATTCGTTGACGAACTGGCGGCCGTAGAGCCCACGGTAGATGGCGTCCGCGAAGTAGCGGGTATCGAGGCCCGTGGTACGCGCGGCGTTGGCTATCATGAACACCTCGTCGCGAGAGAAGCCCTGAGCGCGGAGCCGATGGTACTCGCGCGGGGTCAGGCGGTATCGGTTCTCCCGGTACCAGCTGTCCGAGAGCGGCAGGTCCTGCGCTCCGTAGGGTCCGATCATGCGCAGTGGTGTGCCGGAGCCGGTGGAACCGCGACCGCCCTGCATCCCTCCGCTCTGCATCGCCATCTCCATCCGCTGCCCAGCCACCCTCGAATTGGGGCCGCTGATGACGGTGATGCTCTTGGTGGAGCGGGTGGTCGTCTGCTTGTCCGCAAGAACGGGGACGGCCAGGCAGGCCGCCGCAGCAAGCATTGAAAGAGCAAGTTTCATTCGTGAAGCCTTTCCGATGGACCGGTCAAACTGAAGTCCCCCAAACAGCAAGGGACATGGGCACGCCGTTCCTGACCCGGTCCCAAGGGCAAGGTCCCAACCTCGACTCCACGTCAAGTAAAGCCGAGGCTGGTCTGTAACCTGCCCGCCAGGAGTTCGGCAACCCTGCCGCATCCTTACCCCGACGCCACCGGTCGCAAACCAGCCAGGGACCATATCGACGACTGAAGGTCTGATGCGGCCCACTGTCGGATGGGGCGAGATGACAACCGAATTCAGAATGCAGGATGCAGAATTCAAGGCTTCGTAGGTGGGGCTCTTGGTGGGCTTGGGTTGGTGCAGCGTGCGTTGGCTTGGTTGGGATTCGGCTTGGGGCTTGTCTTGGGAACAACGGGTCGGGCAGGCGGGCCGAGGAAGTCAAAGCTTCGTAGGCGGGGCATGGAATTCAGCGAAACGGAACCATTGGCACCGAGGCATCGCTCTTTGCGGTGCACTCGATTTCGCTGCCAGGCGGCGACGGTCTTCAGGAGACGAAGAGCATGGGTCCCACGGAGTTGATCATTGCGGCAATAGTGGTGCTGGTCCTGTTCGGGGGGCGTAAGATCCCGGAACTGGCGCGCGGCCTGGGCCAGAGCATACGGGAATTGAAGGGCGCAGTGGGCGAGGGGACCCCGGAGCCGGAACGCACTCCTGGCGCATAGCGGCAAGGGAGATCACCTGCAACCCCGGACAAACAACCTGTGTGGCGTTTGCTACGGTGAGCAGGGGGTGGCATGGACGATCCAATCCAAGGGCAGATGGCCGCTTTCGCGGAGCACGCCTGTCCGCCTGTGGACCTGCCGCGAGAGGAAGCACTTGCGGCAGTTCACGCTCCTGACGCGGATACTCGTCAGTTGGCTGTTCGCCGCCTCATGCGCTTGCGAGGGCAGGATGTCGTTCGCGCACTCCTTCTCGCCCTTGAGGACCCCGTTATCTCGGTTCGGTCACTGGCCGTTCTCGCATTGGGCAGCCAGGGCGGGCCGGAAGACGCGGAGGCGGAGAAGGCGGAGACCCTTCTACGTGTGTTCCGCGAAGACGGCTCCGCTTCGGTTCGCATGATCTGTGCCGGCCAACTGGGCTACCTTGAAGACACGCGGGTCCTTCCCGCGTTGGTTGCCGGACTTCAGGATCGAGATGGCCGAGTGATACGGAGCGTTTGCGCGGCACTCCATGGGATGAAGGCGGTTGGCGCGGTCGACGCACTGATGGCGGTCCTCGAACATCCCTCACCTCTCTGCCGCAAGGCTGCGTGCGAGACCCTCATCGCCCTTGGCGTCAAGGACGCGCGGATCATTTCCACGCTGGAGAGGCTCCGAGACGACCCCCAGATCCGGGAACTTGAGGAATTCTCCCGCACCTACGGTCCGGCGCTGCAGGCGGCAATCGCGGCCAGCATTCAGGAAGACGACGACTGCGAGAGCGACTCCGCTTCGGCCGATGCCGAAGAACCCGACCCTTCGTCCGAACCGAGCACGGTGCAGGAGTTGCTCGAACTAGCGCGTCAACCGGCCCCAACCCAGGGTTGAGCCGCCCCGGCGCAGTTTCTGCTACCGAGTCTCTCCCACAGCTACAGCAACATCAATGTCGGAGTTAGCGGCCGGACCCACCTGGCCCGCCCGGGCCACCAGGTACACCAGGGAAGCCATGCGGTCCCATCCGCTGATTGGCTTCGAGAACCTTCTGCTGCGCCGCCGTGAGCACTGACCCAACCGCTTCGCCCTTGGCCAGTCGATCCACCTGGGTGGGTGTGAGCTTCAGTTCCGCGAGAGCGTGCATTGCAAAGCCCTCGCGCCCAAGAGCATCCACCGCCTTGACGAGTCGGCCAAGCTTCGCCGCTTGAGCCGGAGTGAGATCGAGAAGCTTCTCCAGGCTTCCGGCCGGAACCATTCCGGGTGGCGGACCGAAGCCGCGCCCCTGCGGCCCGCCCGCAGCACGGCCCGCTTCTCCAGGGAATCCCTGCCCACCGGGTTGGCCCCCTTCCCCGAAACCACCCGGTCCGAATCCCGGTCCACGGCCGTCCGGGCCGGGCCTCGGTCCGCCGCCCGGTCCTCCGGGACGGTTCCGTGGACCGCCTGGCTGACCGCCGCCCGGTTCTCCCTGGTTGCCGCGTCCCATACCGCGCGGCCCCTTCTGGAAGCTGGGATCCGGGGTTCCCCGGAACTTGCGGGGGACGAACGGCCAGTCCTCGGTCAGCACGTAGTAAAAGGTCCCCTGCGGGTACTCCGGCGTCACACCTTCACGGCCGTTATACGAGTCGAGGTCTCCACCGCCCTTCACGAATTCGAAGTCGGATTCGAAGGAGCCGTCGTAGGTGCCGCCGGGGCCGTCGCCGGGACGCTTGCCGCTCTTGAGGCGGTAGCTCGATTTCAACAGCTTGAGTCCGCTGCTTGGATTGCCGGCTTCAGCGTAGGCGTAAGGGCCGTAGAGGGGATACCCGTCCGCAGCGTAGCCCACCAGCGCCATCTTCCGGGTGTAGTCCAGCCGCTGAAGGAGGCCGAAGGGCAGACCGTGGTAGTGGTAGGCACCGTTCGGTTGCACATGCGCCAGGTTCTCGTCCGCCCCCAACTTGCCGCGCGATCCCAGCAGCCCGCTGAGTGCCTCGTAACGCCACTGGGGGTTGCCGTTCCACATCTCCGCAGTTCCCGGGTCGAAGACCACGCCGTTCACGGCCACGCCAAAGATGCCTCCTCGCAACTCCGCCCCGGACGGCTTGGGGTCAACCGGCACTCGGAAAACATACCTTTGCGGCGAGATGGTGTGCGGGTTCCACGGTCCGGGAAACTGTCCCGTCGAGTGGCTGGGGATGCCATTCGCAGTGATGAAGCGATAGCCGTCCTTCGCCTCGATGGCAACCTCGGACTTGTAGACGGTTGCCACACCACCGCTCGGAACCGTTGCGCGCTGCCGTCGGGACGGAGGTCCCTGGCTGTGAGCACGCAACGGGATTGATGCTGCTGCGCCTACAAGGAGCAGGGCAAGGACGCCCCGACCAAGCCGGGAACCGAGGATTGCTTCTGAATTCGCCATGGGGAGCCTCCGAAGTCGGGTCAACTGCGTTTAGTTTGCCGTCCGCTGATGAAGGAGTTGTGAAGCGGTTGCCCGCACCCTGCTCGTCTCGACGGGAATGGGCGTGAATTGTCGTTCGGCAGATGTGTCTGCCGGGGACGCGGCAATGCGGTCTCGCAGTGCGGCTTGTGTCTCGCGTTGACCGGACGGTCGGGGTAAGCTTTACCGGGCAACCGGTTCTGCCCGAGGCCCTCGTTCTTATGGGGCGCTCACGCGAGAACCCCCGGATCTGCGTGTTCACGTCCGCATCGCAGCCCGCATCCAGATTTGATTTATGCCGAGACACTCTTACGACCCGCGTCCCGTTCTCGCCGGCATCGCCGTGACTGCCGCCGCCAGCCTTGCGGTCTACGCCTTCCTCATCGAGCCGACCGCCATCGAGGTCAATCACTTCGACCTCCCGATCTCCGACCTCCCGGATGCCTGGGACGGGAAGCGCGTGGTCCACCTGAGCGACCTCCACTACGGCGACCCACGCTCCGAGTGGCTCTTCGACCGCGTGGTGGAGACGGTTAACGACCTGCATCCGGACCTCATCCTGATGACCGGGGACTACGTCATGGACCACGAGCGGGAAGTGATGCCGGCGCTGCGGCACCTCTCTCGCCTCAAGGCGGAGCACGGCCTCGTCGGCGTGCTCGGCGACCATGACTTCTTCGAGCGCACGCGGCAGATCATCCCGGGCATTGAGGAGGGTCTTCGGAACATCGGTGTCCGCCTGCTTCGCAATGCGGCGGTGACGCTGCCTGGTGGCCTCCTCATAGCCGGGACCGATCCGACCACTAACCGTGTGCAGCAGGCGCTCCTGGCAACCGCCCTTGCTGCGGCCGAGGAGTTAGGAGGGGGACTGCCCCACGTCCTGCTCTCCCACAGCCCGGACATGATCATTGAGGCGTCCGCCCGCGGGGTTGGACTGCAGCTCAGTGGGCACACGCATGGCGGTCAGGTGGTGGTGCCCGGCTACGGCCCGCCCATCACCCACTCCGATACCGGCCGGGAGCATGCATCCGGCTGGTCCCAGCGTGGCGCGACCCGTCTCTTCACCAGTCGCGGCATCGCGAGTCACTGGTCGGTCCGTTTCCTCTGCCGGCCGGAGATTGTCGTGTTCAAGCTGGTGCGGGCGTAGCGCAATGAAAACGACACGCAGCGCGGCATGGAGCTTCCGAAATGGCGAGTGATCTCCGAATCCTGGCGGCGGCGTGGATCATCCCGGTGGCCGGCCCCCCGATCCGGGACGGCGTGGTAGTGGTGGAGGGTCCGCTCATCGCCTGGGTGGGTCCGCGCCGCGACCTGCCTTCCCGCTTCCTCAGCGCATCGGCCCGTACCTTCCCCGAGTCGATCCTGCTTCCGGGGTGGGTGAACGCCCACTGCCACCTCAACCTGACCGCCGCACTTGGTGCGCTCCCCGGTTCCGCCGATCGCTTCACGGACTGGATCCGTTCGCTATTGGCACTGGTGTCGAGTTGGCCGCCGGAGATCGTGCGGCGCTCGGTGGTCGCCGGGATGGACCTCCTGGCGACCACCGGAACCACGACCGTGGCCCACGTCTCCACCCTGCCGGAGCTGGAGCCGATCCTGGAGCACCCGATGCGCGCCGTGGTCTTCCACGAGCCGATCGGTTTTTCAGGCTCGCGGGCACGGTCGCTGGTGGCGGAGGCCGAGGAATGGCTGGACGCCGGCGAGGCTCTCATTGCGGAGACCGGATCCACGCGGCTGACCCTGGGACTGGCGCCCCATGCGCCTTACTCCGTCTCACCTGACCTCTACCGGGCCATCGGGGAAGTGGCCCGCCGCCGCAAGGTGCCGCTCTCCACGCATGTGGCTGAGACGCGGTCGGAAGTGGAGTTCCTGCGGGAAGGAACCGGACCCTTTCGGCCATTACTGGAGGAGCGCGGAGCGTGGGACCCCTCCTGGACACCTCCCGGCGCTTCCCCGGTGCGGTACCTTGATGCCCTTGGGGCACTCGAGGGTGCGATAGCAGTGCACGCCAACTACTTGCATGAGCAAGACATGGACACTCTGCGGCGGAACGATGCGACTGTAGTCTGGTGCCCGGGAAGCCACCGCCACTTCGGACACGCGTCCCATCCTGCGCCGCGTCTGCTGGAGGCCGGCGTCCGCCTGGCCCTCGGCACGGACAGCCTCGCCAGTAACGCCGGGCTGAGCATGTTGCGCGAAGTCCGCCTCGCCGCCGAATCGTTCCCAGAGCTGGACGCCGGGTTCTGGATTCATGCTGCCACCCAGGCGGGAGCGGACGCGCTCGGCCTCGGCACCAGCATCGGGTCGCTGGAGGAGGGTAAGGCAGCCGACCTCCAGGTGCTTGCCGGCCTGCCCCCAGATGTGAAAGACCCGCAGGACGCTCTGTTGAGAGCGAACCTGCGGGTCCGGCTGGTGATGGTGAATGGCGCGGAAATGAATATCAGATAAGTGCGCTTCCCGTACTTAGGATGCCAGGACATACCCTTGTGCCTGCTCCCTGGCGTTCTGATGGAGCGAGTTGCCCAGTGCCCGGTGGAGAGTGGCCAGTAGGTCTGCCTCACCCTGGTTCCTGGGAACACAGAGATCCGCACCGGCTTTCCATCCGCGCGCCAGTTCCTCGTGGCCGCTGTTCTCCATGATCAGGATGACCTGCGTCTGGCGGGTGCGCGGATCTTTCCGCAGCGCTTCCAGCATTAGGAAACCATCCAGGATCGGGAGCTCAGAGGACGCCACCACCATCTCCGGGCACAACTCATGTGCTCGGAGGAGGGCCGTGGCCCCATTCTCAGCGATCTGGATTCGGTACCCCAAGTGGGCCAGTCTCCGGGCCAGTCGCTCCGCCCTATGTGCTTCACCATCCACCAGCAGTAGCAGGCTTTCACGCTGGTGCATTACTACCTCGACCCCTCCGTGTTGCTACGGCTCCTGCTTGATCTTCTTCGTCGTTCCGGCTTCGCCCTTCCCCGCGCCAAGGGCTGCCGGTCTCTTTCGGACGGACGAGTCACAGCAAAGGTTCCTCCGCGCTCCGTTGCCGTCCTGTTGTCATCCTGTTAACCGTCTCACACCTATCGTGTCATGCCAACAGGTGATGGCTTGTTAACGTTTGCTTATGCAAGCTCCGGTTAAGCCCGACAACTTATCGGACTTAGCGGACGTTCGCTGGAGCCTTGGCATACCCGCCGGAGACAAAGCTCAACACGACCCGATTCTCTTTACCGTTCACCTTGAAGACCGTTCCGGGAGTCCCGGGTGCCTTGAAAGGGAAGGGTGCGAGTCGGGTGGGGGTTACCAGCGCAGAGCCGTCACGCCGGACGGTTACAAAGATCCGCGGCGGCGTCACCGGTGATTGTCCTTCCCGACTCTTGTCTCTGACAGGGATCGGCATCCAACCCGGCATCACCGGAAACTCGATGCAGAGCAGTCCGTCCGAGGCAACCTTGACGCCGGATGCACGCACTGCGGCGGCTGGAATGGCCAGCCTGCCTTTGCCATCCACCTTCACACGATGCGGTGGGGCTGCGCCAGCGGGACCTCCGAGGAAACCTAGGGGGATGAGTGCGCAGCCAAGCAAGGCCACTGCGTGTTGGTTGAGGCGAGTCGAGATCATTGGGAAGCTCAAGAGACCATGCCGTCGACCGGCATACGAGGGACAACGATTGGAAAACGGCGAGGTCGGCAATGATCAGACGGATGGCTGGCCGCCGCGAGTTCCGGACGGGGAACGGTGCTGCGAGAGAGTCTTCGACAATTTGAGCGATCGGAGGAGCGAGAAATGCGCGGACGGTTAGTGATTGCGGCGATTGTGGCGGTGATGTCCCTCGTGGGGTACGTCGGCACCCGGCAGACGAACCCGGTGACCGGCGAGAGCCAGCATGTCTCGCTCAAGCCTGACCAGGAGATCGCTCTGGGACTGCAAGCCGCTCCGTCGCTGGCGGCGCAGCATGGCGGCCGTTCCAGCAACGCAAGGGGCGTGGCCCTAGTCGATGCGGTCGGACAGCGCATCGTCACGCGCAGTTCTGCGGGTCGCGGGCCTTACCGATATGCTTTCCACCTGCTGGACGACGACCGCACCATCAACGCCTTCGCGCTGCCGGGTGGTCAGGTGTTCATTACCGATGCACTGGCCAAAAAGCTGCGCAGTGAAGGTCAGATGGCGGGCGTCCTGGCGCACGAAGTGGCCCACGTGGTCGGTCGGCACGGGGCGGAGCATCTTGCCAAGGGTCGCTTGATCCAGGGGCTGGGAGGCGCTGCCGTCATCGCGACCTACGACCGCGACCGCCCTGGACGAACGGTCCAGAACGCGGCGATTGCGGCGGCGGTCGGCCAACTGATCAACATGAAGTTCGGTCGCGACGACGAGCTGGAGTCGGACCGTCTTGGCGTGCGCTTCATGGCCGAATCCGGCTATGATCCGCGCGCCATGATCAAGGTGATGGAAGTGCTCCGCGAAGCCGGCGGGAGCCGAGGCGGCGCAGAGTTCTTCAGCACGCACCCCAACCCGCAGAACCGCATCCAGCGCATCCAGGAAGCCATCCAGAAGGAGTTCCCGAACGGCGTGCCAGGCAACCTCCAGCCGTAAGCGGTCGGTAACGGCCATATCAAATTTGGCCATAGCCAGCAGCCTCGTGCTGCGTTCGGTCACGGCAGCCGGTATGTGTACCGTATCCGCTTCCGAACGCAGCATGAACCAGGAGAACCGAAACGGTCCGTGGGGTGAAACGGAGAGACCCGGCAGCTACCGTGATCGAACGCGGCACAAGGCCGCTGTCTATGGTCAATTGGGTCTCACTCACTTTCGCTCGGCTGAATGCCGTCAATCAGCGGGATAACGGCCACCACCCACCACCGGCGACCTACGTCCCTGGCCACGGCCTCACAAAAGTAGGGTTCAGGTAGGTTACCAGTTCCACGATACAAAGCACGTTGAGCGCCACAAAAGCCAGGGTCAGCACCACCGCCAGCGCCGGGGCGATTTCGAGAGGAATCACGGCGGGGAACGACTGCGGCCGCTGCTTCCGCTGGCGAAGCCACCCGTTCAACCCTGCACCGAGTAGCGCCCCTGCCCCGAAGACGCCCGGCATCAGGTACCGGCCGCCCTGGTAGAACCCGAGGTGGACGAACGTGGCTATGTACAGGATGGAGCCGTAGTTCAGGAGGTAGCCGCAGCACAGCACCAGCAACGGCGAGCCCCATTCCGCCGCTTCGCCGGGGAGCTTCGCCCTGCTTCGCTCCTTCACCCAGCCCACGGCGAAACGGAGCGGGTCGGCAAGAAGGCCCACGGCGGCGGTGAGCACCAGCGCAAGCAGCCCGTACCAGATCGGTTCCCGGAGGTGGACGGGGATCCAGTCGATCTGGCTCCAGAAGCTCTGGAACAGTCCCAGGAGCGCTCGGCCGGCCAGCGGGACCGCTTCCCCGGTCGTATAGACCTCCAATGGGGTGAGCACCGCGCCCGTCTCAGGGTGCTTTGGCTGCAACTGCCCGCCATAGAACTCGAAGACCATGGGCTGACCGTAGCGCTGGATGTTCCACAGATACCACCAGCTTCCCAGCAGCGCCAGCAGACCATAGCCGACCCCAGCGTCCCGCACCCACTCAACCGGCCGGCCGCCGTGGCGCTTCCAGCGGATCAGAACCGTCAGAAGCCCGAGCGGCGCCAGCGTGAGGCCGGTCGACTTAGTGTTCGCAATCGCAGCTAGGACGAGGCCCGCAGCAATGGCGATCCGCAGGCAGGGACCCCGGTCCAGCGACCGGACACAGATCAAAAGGAAGAGCGACGCCAGTGCCACCGTGAGCGTGTCGTTGTTGACCACGCAGCTCTCCAGCAGGAACTCCGGCAGCAGCGCCACCACCGCGAGCGCTGCCGTAGCCGCAAAAGGCCGATCTGGAAACGTCCGCCTCAGCGTGGAGCGAAAGCAGAGCAGACCGCCCAGCATCATCAGGGGTGCGAGGCACTTCAGAGCGTAATAGACCGCCGGCTCCCCGAAGCCACGCGCCGCAAGGTAGACGGGCGCAACCAGCAGGTAATAGAGCGGGGGATGCTGGCTGTGGGCACCCTCCAGCTCCACCCCATCGCGGATTTCCGGCAGCCGCTGCTGGTCGACCATCAGCCGGATGTAGGCAACGTGGCGCGGCTCATCCGGCCCGTACCGGGGCTGCTGCACCCAGACATACACGAAGGCCAGCACCACGAAGAGCGCCAGGATCACGAGTTGGAAACGGTGCCAGAACCGGTGCCTCGGATCGGCACCGACTGGGGAAGGCGTGGATTGCGGCGGGGAAGGGGAGTTCATGCCGCGGACCCGTTCTCGCGCGGGAAGGGGCCATCCTTCCGGCGTGGACCAGAGTTGTGAGGAAACCGCTGGAAAACTGCAACGGAGTTTCTGTGTGTGAGGTGTCGAAGATAAGAGCAGCGAAAGGACAGGATGGAGGCAGGTCGATGAGGACATTGGTAGGCCTAGGGGCGGTGGCCGTGCTGTCGATGACCGTGGTCGCCGCTGCGGCGCGGCCAAAGCGAGCTACGCGTACGGCGCAGCCTGCACGACCGGCATCCACAACCCTCCTTCCACCCGTGTCGCTTGCAGAAGCAAAGATGACGGCCGAGATGCTGGACGACGCCACTCAACTCCTCATCCATTCCATCCACGACTGGTATCCCAACAAGACGGGCCAGCCGGTGGCTGCGGCGACCATGGTCCGCGAGGTCCAGGACAAGCTGAACAGGCGAGCCTGGCCCGGTGCGCGCTTCATCGGCGTGAACGCGGTGTTGATGAATCCGGACCACCGACCGCGGGACCCCTTCGAGAGGAACGCCCAGGATGCGCTGCGCCGAGGCTCCGCAGAGTTCTCCGCCATCGAGAAGGGCGAGTACCGGGTCGCCAAGGTGGTGCGCCTGGGCGGCGGCTGCTTCTCCTGTCACTGGTCGGACGATACCAGCGGCAGCCGCGCAGCGCTCACCTTCCGTTTCCCGCTTCTCTCCAGCAAGGCTTCCGCAAACCAGCCTTGAGGCAGCCTGCCCTCTTCGCTGCGTGACCCCGACCCCGGCTCCGGGCGATAATGAGGCTCACCTCAACCCCGGAGTCCTTCTGATGTCGACTGGCGAGTTCCTAACCCTGGAGCAGCAGGCTCTCCTCCGCATGGTGCGGGAGGCGGGCACACCCCAGGACGCCGGCAAGGCGATTGTCGACCGCCTGGAGCAGTTGGAGACCCAGGTGGCGGAACTGGAAGCCCACCTAGCCCACGCCGCCGCCATCCAGGCCGCCGACGAAGCTCTGGCAACGGTGCCGCCTTCCGACGCTGAAGTCGGTAGCAGCGACAAATAGCTCGTCAATCCAGGAGTGGGGCAAAGGGAATCCGAGACAGAACGGAAGCCCAACCTGCATTAGCCCGCAGAGCGGGGTTCATGCGGATAGGCATCGGGTTCAGCCGATGCCGGGCTATGCCGATAGCGAACCCCACGTTCGAAGACACCGCAACGCCGCGCGTCCCTTTGACAGCTCAACGGCGGCACCATCGCCTCACCCGCCAGAGCAAGAAGAACCCCCGGATGTCACCATAAGTGGAGTCCGGGGGTTCCTGCGTAACGGTTGCCTGCGATGCGCGCTACGGAGATTCCTGAGGGATCTCGCTGCGATCCTGGTCCAACTGCGCCAGGTCCCGCGGGGTGAACTTGATAGGGGTCGGCGTCAGGCGCCGCGCCCATTTGTAACGATTTCCGTAGTAGCCGGAAATCGAATCCACTCGGGTTCCACGCCGGGAATTGGCCGCATGGACAAACTTGTTATCCCCCACGTAGATCCCAACGTGCGAGACGCCGGGCCGGTAGGTGCTGAAGAAAACAAGATCGCCCGCCTTCAGTTCATCCTTCGCCACTGCCGATCCCAACCGGGATTGGGCGGAGGCGCTGTGCGGCAGCTTCATGCCGTGCATCTGGCCGAAAATATAACAAACAAACCCCGAGCAATCGAAGCCACCGCGAGAAGCGCCGCCCCACACATAGGGGGTGCCACGCTTTCGCAGGGCCGCACGGACCAGTTCATCGTTGGGCGTACTGGCGAGGGCCATCTGCTGCGGCTCAACTCGGCTTACGAGGATTCGTGCCGGTTCCGCTGCGCCAATGGTATCTGCCGGAGGATCTTGCACCTTCGCCGGCTCCACGGACAACCGTCCCGTCCCGTTCCACGCCTCACGCCGAGCCAGCGCCTCGCGGATTGCCTGGTCTTCACTGCGAAGCCGTGCCGCTGCAAGGGTCTGCCGCCGGGATGAAGCCGATGCCTGCTTCTTGATCTGTTGTGCTGGTTGCGTTGCCCGGGGTGATGCGGCAACGCGTACCGTTGATTTCTTCGCCACCCGCACGGTGCGTGCGGCAGTGGACTTTCCCGCCAACCGGTTGGCCGTCCGCGTGGCGGACCGGCCCCGAAGGGCGGTGAGGGTGTGCGCGGCTGACCGGCGGCTGCCGGAAGTGCCCCGCGCGGAGCTCAAAGCCTGACTTGAGCGCCTCTTGGTCTGGTTCTTCTTGACCGTAGTCGAGTGGCTCTTCGCGGAGGGTTTCGCCTTGCGGCGTGCCGCCTCAGAAGAGCGGGCCGTTCCCAGTGCCAGCGCCGCGAGAAGCAGCACAGCAGCTAGGGTCCGTTTTCTCGGACTTGTCAAAACGTTTGGTCCTTTCTCCGGCTTTCGATGAGGAACGCCTGCTCGCTGTGCGGGCAGGCACCTCCCGGGTGACTTGGCAAGTTTATCTCATCACACCCAATGGTCCTACCTTAGAACCCGGTGCTTTTGCAGCAATACTGCAAAAGCAAGAGCCCCGGGAAGGGGATGTGCTCACCAGCGGTCGCCGGGGACGGCGAACCTCTGGCATTATCGGCGTCACACGATCCTAGTTGAATTCTTCACAAGCCTTTTTTGGCGAGCCGGAGCGAGGTCGCCAAGCGGAACGCCACCTACGCCAGTTGGCGGTTGCTCCAATCGCAGGGAGCAGGAGCCGATGGTTTCCACGGGTTCTTTGACAGGCCTCAGGCGTGGGGTTAGCATGACGGCGACCCGTTGTAGCGGGCCTGACTTATGCACTCTGCACATCCTGTGAACGTCCTCGACCTCGTCGGCAACACGCCGTTGCTCCGACTGCCAAGTATTGGCGCGGACTGCCCGGGCGTGGAGATCTATGCAAAGGCGGAGTGGTATAACCCCGCCGGAAGCGTCAAGGACCGGGCCGCACTGAGCATGGTCCTGGCGGCGGAACGGGAAGGCCAGTTGGGGCCGGGCAAGACGCTGCTGGACGCCACGTCCGGCAACACCGGTATCGCTTACGCCATGATCGGCGCCGCCCGGGGCTTCAAGGTGAAACTCTGCCTCCCCACCAATGCCAGCCTGGAACGCAAGCGAATCCTCCAGGCCTACGGCGCGGAGATCGTCTACACCAGCCCGCTGGAAGGCTCCGACGGTGCGATCCGCGAGGCACGCCGCATCTTCGCTGAGAATCCGGACGCGTACTTCTACTCCGACCAGTACGCCAACGATAACAATTGGAAGGCGCACTACCACGGAACAGCGTCGGAAATCTGGGAGCAGACGGGCGGCCGAGTGACCCACTGGGTGACCGGCCTCGGCACCAGCGGCACCTTCATGGGCACCACGCGCCGGCTGAAGGAGTTCAACCCGCGCATCCGCTGCATCTCCTTCCAGCCAGATTCACCCTTCCACGGCCTGGAGGGGATGAAGCACATGGGCAGTGCCATCGTGCCCCCGATCTACGACCCATCCCTGGCAGACGAGGACCGCGCCGTTGCCACGGAAGATGCCTACGACATGGTCCGTCGGCTGGCTCGGGAAGAGGGCCTGCTAGTCGGCATTTCTTCCGGTGCGGCCGCGTCCTGCGCCCACGGGCTGGCGCGCGAGCTTTCCGCTGCGAGACAGCAGGCGGTAGTTGTCACCCTTTTCTGCGATAGTGGTGACAAGTACCTCAGCGAACGCTTCTGGGACGACTTCTGATGCTCCGAATCAACCACTCCGCCCTCGAAGTCATCCGCAGTCATGGCGAATCGGGATACCCGCTCGAGATCTGTGGGTTCCTGGTCGGGTATGCGGAAGAGGGGGTCCGCACCATCCGCGAGGCATGGCCGGTCCGGAACGCCTGGGAGGACGATCCCGCGCTGCGTGCGACCTTCGTAGCGACCCTGGAACAGGCGCCTCAGTCTGCGAGCGCGGAGAGCTGGGACGCCCACGGGGGAGAGCGGCGATTCCTGGTTTCGCCGCAGGACATCCTGACCAGCATGAAGCGTGCCCGCGAGGTCGGCATGGATCTGGTGGGCGTTTACCACACCCATCCCAACCACCCGGCCGTCCCCAGCGACTTCGACCGGGACGCCGCCTGGCCGGACTGGAGCTACCTCATCCTGAGTGTGCGGGACGGCACTGCGGATGATTGCCGCAGTTGGGTCCTTGATGGCAGCGGCATTCACTTCCTCGAAGAAGAGATCGTCGTCGACCGCCCCTTCCCGGACTGAAAGTGCAGCCGCCGCTCACACTGCCTCTTCTTTGGACGCGCAACCCGGAGGGCTCGGCGGGCGGGGCACCCGCCTCGCCATTAGCAGTCATCAAAACTGCGGATTGCCTGAAGGCAGAAGCCTATCTTGTCGCTCCCGCGGTCCATCGGATCAGGCGGGAGCGGCGAGCGTCTGCTGGATTATCTCGACCAGCTTGAGCGGGTGGAACGGCTTGTTCACGTACGCCTGGGCACCCGAGCGTTCCGCTTCCAGGAAGTCCTGGTCCTGCGCCTTGGCGGTGAGCATCACGATGCGGATGTTGGCGGTGTCTGGATCGGCGCGGATGCGGCGGACTAGCTCGATGCCGTCCATCTGGGGCATGGTCACGTCTGACAGCACGAGGTCCGGACGATCCGCCGCAATGATGGCAAGCGCTTCCACGCCGTTCTCCGCTAGCGTGATGCGAAAGCCGACCCGCTGCAGATTGAGCTGCAGGAGCCGCCGGACGGACGCGTCATCATCGACCACCAAAACGTGCGCGGGCATGGAGTTGATCCGGGAGACGGCGGGGCTGGATGAAGGGACTTGAACGCAAGTGGGCGTCATTGCGGTGGGGCTAGAAGCAGTTCTTGAGTTCAACGCAGGGCGCGCACTCGCCTCCCACGCACCACTGGTGATCTCGAGACGGTTCGTTCCTGATTAGTTAGCTGGCAACGGGCGTGCGGTCAAGTATGCGACCGTGCGAGCGAGTTGGATCACGGCTTTGGGGCGGTGGAGAGCGGAAAGCTGTCGGTGCGGAACGGGGATGCGGGGAGGTCCGCGAGGTTCCAGAGGTTGACCACCGGGAAGTTTGCCCACCCGAAGCGCACCGCAACCGGATTGCGGACCGAAGGGCTGGTGACGAAGACCCGGTCCGCCTGAACGACAGCGTCCGCGTTGAACCAGCGGCCATCCTCGCCGGCCACAGTGAAGCCGGTGAGCTTGTCGCCCTTCACCACCAGGCCACCGAGGGCGTTCTTGAAGTGGACAATGGCCCTGCGACCGTCGATCTCCAGCTTCTCGAAGGTCGGCCCACGGGATTCGATCTCCTCTCCGTAGGCAATGCGGCGGGCCTCCAACGCAAGGCGGACGCCGACCGGTTCCTTCTGCTTCGGGTGGATATCGTTCTGCTCGCCCACGTCGGTGATGACGGCCATGCCTACGCGCCGGATGGTGAGCGTGCTCTGTCGCTGCGCCTCGCGCAGTTCCGCCCAGGCGCTGTCCGCAGGCTGCTCGGTGATCGCCATGAACGGCGCGAGCTGCACCAGGAGGAACGGGAACTCGCCCTGCCCCCACTCCTTGCGCCAGTTCTGGACCATGGCGGGGAAGAGGCTGTGGTACTGGTGCGCCCGGCTGGCGTTGCTCTCGCCCTGGTACCAGATGGCACCGCGGATGGCATAGGGAATCAGCGGAGCAATCATCGCGTTGTAGAGCACCGCCGGGCGATTTGGATTGTTAGTGCCACGCGGGTCGGCGGGGGCGCGGGGGGCCGGAGGGACTGGCTGACCGGCGGCCCTGGCCCGCGCGGCGTCCTGCTCCCACCGGCGCTGCGCTGCCTGGTAGTTGACGAGCTGCACGGGATACTGCATGGCCTGGCGGCGGTAGATCGCCTGGAGACCCAATTCGTTCTCACGCGCGTTCAGCACTTCGGCGGCGGTCCAGGCTTCCGCCACGGTGCCGCCCCAGGCGGTCTTGATCAGGCCCACCGGCACGCCCAGCTTCTTGCGAAGCTCCTTCCCGAAGTGGTAGGCCACGGCGCTGAAGGGGCGGACCGTCTCCGGCATGCACTCCACCCAGTTCCCGGTGACGGTGCGCTGGGGAGTGGCGGCGGTGAGGCGCGGGACACTGAAGAGCCGAAGCTGGGGATCGGCGGCGCCTGCGGCGACCTGATCGGGGTTGGCAGAGGCGTTGACAGACCACTCCATGTTCGACTGGCCGCTGCAGATCCAGACCTCCCCCACCAGCACATTCTTGATCTCGACGGTGCTGTCGCCGGCAAGGGTCAGGGTGTAGGGACCGCCCGCCTTGAGCGCAGGCAGGTTCACCCGCCACTCGCCTCCTTTGGCCGTGGTGCTCGCCGTCTTTCCGGCAATGCTGACCGTGATCTTCTCACCGTCGCGGCCAGTGCCCCAGACGGGGACGGTTTTTCCACGCTGAAGGACCGTGTTCTCGGAGAAGAGCGTGTGCGGCCGCGGCACTGCCTGAGCAGGCGTCGCGAAGCCCAGTATCAGAACTGTGGCGGAAAGGGTGAGGATGGAGCGATTCATTAGGTAAGGCCAGGATCGAAAGAGAAAGGGGAGCTTGGGTGGCGAGCGAGGACCCAGGCGATTGACTTCAGATCAGGCAAGAGCCGCGCGACTTCCTTCTCATACGGCTTCAAGGGGTGGATGCCAACGGTGTCCAAAGCTGGCATGATCGTCGCTATGGATGAGCAGGAACGGCTGGATGTCGCGTTGGTGCGGCGAGGGCTCGTGCCGACGCGGGAGCGCGCCCAAGAGGCGGTGCGCGCCGGGATGGCGTGCGTGAATGGTGCCGTGGTTTCCAAGGCGGCGTGGAAAGTGGTTCCGGCCGACCTCCTGACGGTCACCGGAGACCCGATCGGCTACGTGGGGCGCGGCGGGTTGAAACTGGCGGCGGCACTGGATCGGTTCGCCGTGAATCCTTCGGGACGGGTTTGCCTCGACATCGGGGCCTCCACGGGTGGGTTCACCGACTGCCTTCTTCGCCGGGGCGCGGCGCGGGTCTATGCTGTCGATGTGGGGCGCACCCAGCTCCACGCCACTTTGCGGGATGACTCGCGCGTGGTGGTGATGGAGGAGACGGACGTTCGGTCGTTGGAGTCGCTCCCCGAAGCGCCCTCGCTGGCGACGGTCGATGTCTCGTTCATCTCACTCACGCGCATTCTGCCGGTCATCCCACGTCTGCTCTCGCCCGGCGGTCAAGTGGTGGCGCTGGTCAAGCCGCAGTACGAGGTGGGCCCCGGCGGGCTGGGTAAGGGTGGCATCGTCAAGGACGCGGCGCTGCGTCAGGCAGCAATCGCCCGCGTGCTGGCAGCAGCCGTTGAAGCCGGCTTTGCGGTGGGTGAGCCGATGCCGTCACCCATCCTCGGGGCCGAGGGCAACCAGGAGTTTCTGGTCCTTCTGACAGCTCCCTGAAGTCGGAATGCGGAATGCGGAATGCGGAATGCGCATCCGAGAGCGGGTACCGCCTGACGCGAGAGGAACCGTATCGAGGACGGGGCGGCGAGTGACCAGCCACCCTACGTACCGTGGCCGATACTGCGGCCGCTTTGCCATCCGGCGTCCGACCCGCCATTCGAGTGACCGTCCGCCCGGTTGTAGGGCGGGGCGTCCCTGCCCGCCTCGTCTCCGGTGAAGGAACCGTTATCGTCGAGGACGCCGTGCCAACGTCCTACGGCCAGTCCCGCCTG
>JANPLG010000001.1:0-14044 GCA_031426395.1 Actinomycetes bacterium | reverse complement strand
CCAAAGGCAAGCCGCGGAGTCCGCACGGCGCTGCGGAGGTGTGGGTCGACCTTGGCCCTCATCCGCTCGCCTTTCTGGATGCGGTGGCACCGGGAGAGGTGGACTGGTGCACGGTAGAGCATCTGGATGGCCCGCAATCGGCCAACGTCGAATTCACCTGGATCTCCGGCGAGCGACGGATACTGGTGCATATCGAGTGCAGCCGCGTGACCGACGGCCTGGTGCTGCGGGAGATCGGTACCGGCGGCTTCGTGGCGCGCTACGAGGGCTACCGCGAGGGATCGGAGTTTCGCACACGCTTGAGCGCTGCTGACGACGCCTGGAACGGGCCGGACCTGATGGAAGTGTCAATCCGCCGCTTCGTGGAGGCAGTGGCCACCCGTGACCCCGACCGAGTGTTGGTCAGCCTGGAAGCGGCCCTCCGGCAGCACGCCGCACTGGTCGGGGTGTGGGAGCGGTGCTGGCGCTGAGTGGAATTGGGTAGCAGAAAAACCCGCCAACACCTCATCTACTTTTGATCCGCGAGAATCGATCAAATCCGCGTCATCCGCGTTCCATCCCCCCCCAGTCGTTGCCGGACTATCGTGGCAGGCTGGCCCGCCACTCCATCAGGGCCTTCCGCAGGCGCTCGACTTCCTCTGGATGCTCGGCCGCGACGTTCTGGCTCTCGGATGAGTCTCGGCCGAGGTGGTAGAGCTGGGGGCGGGAGACGTCCGCCTGGATCAGGAGCTTCCACTCGCCGTCACGGACGGCCAGGTCGGGAAGCGGATTGCGGGCGGGTCCGGGCCGGTCGGGTGGACGGCTCCAGAAGAGCGGCTTGCCTCCTGCCCCGGCGGGCTTGCCCAGCAGCGCACCACTCCGGTCCACACCGTCCGACATTGCCGAGGACGCGACTCCCGTCAGCTTCAGCAAGGATGGGGTGAGGTCGACCGTTGACAGAACCGTGGAGGAATCGGTCGTGCCCATATGGGCGGGCGGGATCAGTCCGGGCCCCCAGACGATGAGCGGTGCGCGCACGCCTCCTTCGTAGAGAGTCGCCTTCGCGCCCCGGAAGGTGCCCGCGGATCCAGCGCCCGGCTCTGGCCCATTGTCGCTGGTGACCAGGATGAGGGTGTTGTCGCGCAGCTTGGGATGGCCGCGAACGTAGTCGAAGAGCGGTCCAAGCTGCTCATCCATGGTGGTGAGCACGCCTTCGTAGAGCGCTTTCTTGCTCCCATCGCCGCGCCGGTTCTGCGGAGGGAAGAAGGGCGAGTGGACATCGTCCGGCCAGACGTTCACGTAGAATGGTTTCTTGTCCGCCTCGGCCTTCTTGACGAACTCCAGCGTGCGGTCCACAAACGCGCGGGTCACCTGGCAGCGGTCGACCCACGTCACATTGCCGCGGCCCAGCTTCTCGCTGGCGAGGCCCAGCGGCATCTTCGGAGCGGGGGTGCCGTCGTGGTTGTCCATAAGCGGCAGCACCCGGTCACCCAGCCCCTCGAACTGGGTGAGAGAGGCGTCGAAGCCATACTCGGAAGGGAGCGGTGCCTCGCCCACATCGCGACCACCGCCCAGGTGCCACTTGCCGAAGTGCCCCGTGGTGTAGCCCGCTTCCCGCAGCGTCCGGGCGAGGATCGGTGCCTTCGGATCGAGGAACTGCGCCATTCCGCGGCTCTCGTTCAGTTCGCGGCGGTCGATGTAGGAGGTGATGCGCCACCGAGCGGGGTACTGGCCGGTCACCATCGCCGTGCGGGAGGGGGAGCAGATGGGCGAGTTCACGTAATACTGGGTGAAGCGCAGTCCCTCTTCCGCAAGGCGGTCGATGTTCACGGTCTTCGTCAGCTTGTTGCCGTAGCATGAGAAGTCCGCGTAACCCAGGTCATCCACCAAGACGACGATGATGTTGGGCTTGCCCCGCCCCGCCCCGCCCACGGCACCCTGCCCGAAAGCCGCTGCCGGGAGGATGGCCGCTGTCAGAAGCAGTTGCGTCGCCCACCTACCGTTCGCCATTTGGTCGTCCCTCGCTGTCCGTCTCGGCTCTGTCCCCGTTCTGCTTCGGCTCCCTCGAACCCTGTCGGGGCCACGCTACTACCTCAAGCACGTGAAGACACGCCGCCTCGTCTGCCTCGTTCTGGTCTTCTGCCTGGGGCTCGCCTCCCGTCGCTGGCCCATCGGCTGGGTGGCGTGGGACAAGCTGTTGGGAGACGCGTGCTATGCCGGAGCGGTCTACCTGGTGATCGGGTTAGCTGTTCCGCGGCTGAGTGGTGCGACGCTTGGTTTTGTAGCGTTCGCGATCTGCCTTGGGATTGAGCTGTTCCAACTCACCGGGATTCCGCTCCACTACCGTCACATTCCGCCGGTGCGCTGGCTGCTCGGGACGACCTTCGGCTGGATAGACATCGCGGCCTATGCGGTGGGTTGCGCCGTCCCTGTGCTCATCGACGCTAGCGCTCAGAAGGGGGCACCGGAAGCGGGCGATGCGCATGAAGCGTTGACGTAGGTCATTCAGGAATGACGGCGTCATCGACCGACGCGGCGGCCGTCTGCATTCGTTCCTGGAGCAGCGTCAGCCAGAAGGGGACCGGGGCACCGGTCCCCTGGATTCTAGCTATGGCTTCCGAAGGCATGTGGAGCGCGTCCTCAACAGATCCACCGCCGCAGTCCGGGCAGCGGAACGGCTGGCCCGGCACCTCCGGGCGGCAGACCAGGCAGAGAGGTTGACTGCAACCGCCGCATTGTCGCTGTGTGCGGAACCGCCTGCCGGTGGGAGGGCAGAAGCCGCAGTCAGCCATATTCTGACCGGAGAAGCGATCACTGGGGGCGGCGGCAGGCATGGGTAAGGCTCCCGTAGAAGAGAGTGCGGGCGGGGATAGGGCGGGCGGGATTGAAGCCCATCTACGTTTAACGTATCGCGAGGGGAAAGGGCTGCGACGAGGCTTCGCAGGGAGAGATCGATGGAGTGGACGGCTGGATGCGAGTCCCAGGCACCGTGGGGCTGGGAGTGCGAGTGCGGACTGCTGAGTGAGCACACCTCGCAGTTCTGCTGGAGCTGCGGCAAACCTGCCACGGGCGGGACGCCGGTTGCGCTGAACCCACAATCCGCCCCTCAATCCGCGCTTGAGACTGATGCGACCACCTCCTTCGGCGCGCTTCAACGCGAGGTCGATACGTTGGACGAAGACCCGGTTGTGCAGCCTGCCGTCCTTGCCCCCACGGTGCTCCGAGCGCCGCTGCGGGTCGTCGATGCGGCGGGACGAACGCTGCTGTCGCTCGATGGGCTGGACGAGGGGCCAGTGCTGCGCCTTTTCAACCTGGCCGGGGAGGCGGCGGTTTGCATTGGCGTGACCCCGGACGGCGGAGCAATCACCGTGTCCAGCGGAGACGGCCCCCCGCAGGTGATGTTGCTGTCAACGCCGACGGGCGGGTATGTTGGGGTGACGCATCCCGACGGTCGCGCAGCAGCCGAGCTTCGCGCGGAGCGGGACGGTTGACGCTGCCTTACTTTCCCTGACCGCGCTGCTCCCTAGCCGCCCCAAGCCGATAGCGACTGATGGTCCCCGATGGTCATCCTCCAGCAGTTCACCACCGAGCCGCACCCCTGCGCCTACCTTCCGGACG
Source organism: Actinomycetes bacterium (assembly GCA_031426395.1). Classification (GTDB taxonomy): domain Bacteria; phylum Armatimonadota; class SYMT01; order SYMT01; family SYMT01; genus JANPLG01. The sequence goes on along the minus strand of JANPLG010000001.1, from coordinate 10,447 downwards.
AGACGGCGGAGCTGGAGTACACCGTCGTGGCCCGGATGTCGGCCGCCGAGTATGAGGCGCACGTCGACGCCGGCTACCGGAAGTTCGGGGCGTTCCTGTTCCGGCCGATCTGCGCCACCTGTCGCGCATGCCAGTCGCTTCGTATTCCGGTGGAGGGGTTCCAGCCCGACCGGAGCCAGCGGCGTGCCTGGAAGCGGAACAGCGACCTTGAAATCCGGTACGCACCACCGGTGGTCGACGCCCAGCGCCTCGACCTCTACCAGCGCTATCACGATGCGCGGTCGGCGGAGAAGGGCTGGCCGGAGCACGACCGCGACCCGAAGGAATACGCGGCCAGCTTCGTCCACAACCCCATCCCGGGGATGGAGATCACGCTCTGGGAGGATGACTCCCTGCGGGCGGTGGTGCTGACGGAGCTGACGCCCAACGGGGTGAGCGGCGTCTACCACTACCACGACCCTGATGGCGCCGAGAGGAGCCTCGGCACCGCCTGCATGCTCCACACCATTGAACTGGCGAGGAAACTCTCAAAGAAGTGGGCTTACTTTGGCTACTACGTTGCCGAGTGCGGCAGCCTCGCCTACAAGGCCCGCTTCCGGCCCTGTGAGGTCCTGGGTGAGGACGGAGCCTGGCGGCCCTACGATCAGCGCACTCCACTGATCACCCTTGACCCTCAGCGCGCCAGCACGGGTGTCCAGGCGGACAGAGGCTAATCCGCTTCCGGCGGCTCACCCGCCAGGATGCGCTCAAGCTTGGCCAGGACTTCCGGCAGTGCGCTTCGGATGGCGCTGTTCGGGACGACCATCGTCGCGCCGGCGGCCATGCCCGCTTGTAGGAACTCCCGCTCCACGTGCCCCGCATAACCGATCACCGGGATCGCTGCCGTGGCTGGCTGTTCGCGGAGGGAGCGGATCAGGTCGGTGGCGGCGAATCGGGTTGAGGTCAGGTTGATGAGGATGAGGTCGGGCTGCTGCGCTGTGGCCAGTGCGGTGAGTTGCGTGCCGACGGACACCGTGCGGGCCGCGTAGCCAAGGCGTTTCAGCGTCGGCTCAATCATCATCGCGAACATCAGGTTGTCATCGACCACCAACGCTCGCGGCTGCGGTTCGGCAGATTCATCCGTGCTCGCCCTCCATCTCGCCGAAGTAGAACCATTCCCCGCCGGGGTCGATGGCGAAGCGCATACGCTCCAGGCAGCCCCGCCATCCCAGGACAAGCGGCCCCTGCCACTCCGGCGAGACAAACCAGGTGGCTTCCAGCCTTAGATGACCTCCACCTTCACCTTCACCAACAAGGTAGAGCGGCTCGCGATGGAGGAAGCCATAGTAGGTTCCGAGGCGAGATGACAGGGCAATCGGGAGTTCGTCGACCGCTGCCTCGATCTGTAGGGCGGCTGCGATCTCGGGGCGCATCACGCACCACTCTGCTCCCGTGTCAACCATCGCTACGGCAGAGATCCGCTCCTCGCCTAGCTGGCAGAGCAAGTGAAGTAGCGGCTGTGATCCTGGCGCGTCTATCCCATTCAGGTAGTTCGATCTGCCTTCAAACGCGAGGGTCACCAAGAGGGCCAACTCTTCGGTTGGAAGAAGTGGACGACCGGTTCAGGCAGTTTGCGGCGGCGCACCTGCTCTCGCATCTTCTCATAGTCGGGATCGGCCGCGATCAGTTCGTCACCGAGCAAAGCCAGCCAATGGCCCGGATACTTGCTTGCGTTGGCTCTCAACCATTGACGCTCCGCCTCCCACGTGGCCCTGGGAATCGCTGGCTGATCGCGCCTCACGCAGGCTTTCGGCGGTTCTAGCACGCGTGCCCAATGCTGGACTTGCGGAGAGTCCGGCCACTGCGCCGCCAACTCGCGGGAAAGCGCGCGCGCATCATCGACAAGATGCGACTCCACCAACTCCCGCACTCGGGTCAACTCTTGCTCAATCTGCGCTTCATGCGTCAAAACCGTCACGGTAGCCATGGATGCACCCTCTGCCGAGATTATAGCGGTGCTCGGATCTGCCCGGTTGTACGTATCGGCAGCCGCGCCATTCCGCGTGGACTGCGTCAGGCGTCAGGGTTTGATCTCGCGGACGCGGACCTTGCGGTAGCGGACGAACTGCTGCGTGAAATCGCCGCCGCCGTGCACCTGGAGGGCGATGCCGCCCTCCTCGCCGAGCACCGCCCGCTTCTCCTTGTCCGTCCAGTCCATGATCTGTGTCGCGTTGATCCAGGTCTGGATCCGCGGCGGGTTCCCCACGATACGGGCACGCAGTTCGTTCCACTGGCCATGCTTCCAGTGCTTGGTCCACTCCTCCGGCTTGAACGGAAGCGGATAGGAGCTCTCGTTGCTGGAACGGATCTTGTCCGGGGTCTCCAGTAGCACGAAGTTGCGGGAGATGAAGCCGCCGATCCCCTCGCCGTAGACGCCCATCAGGTTGCCGTCGTTGTGGTAGTCGACCATCGCTTGGTAGGCCTGTCCCTTCTCCGTGCTGCGGAGGAAGAGGCCGCTGTCCGGGCCGTAGTCGTTGTTCATCTCCAGCGCCACTTCGAAGTCACGGAACTTGCGGTCGGTGACCACGATACCGCCATTGCCGGGACGGTCCTGACTCCCGGTGATCGCGCCGTTCTCCACCACCCAGCGACCCCCGGAGCCGTGGCCGGTCATCCCGCTCACGTGCCATCCCACCAGGGTCTTGCCGTCGAACAACTCCGTGAACCCCCGTTCCCTCCGCTGCGCCTCAAGGGGCGTCGCAAGCAGCGCGGCGGCGGTAGCGCCGCTGAGGAGGAGAGGGACGAAGCGAAAGCAACGGTTGTTGGACATGGGGGCACTCCACTTACGGGCGGCCTTGGCCACCAGCGACGATGTCCAGAGGTTGGTCACGCCGGCTTCCTGTCCCTTCCGTCCCCTCTGGAGCCAATGAAGCGTACGAAATTGATGGTTGCTTCAGGCGTGGGTAGGCGCGAACGTCCGGCTTCAGCGTTTGCATGGCAAGCGGTGCGGGTAAGAGCGACTCGATCCGCCGTTTCGCCCGAATGAGCGAGAGCCGGGGCGAGCAATCGCGGCGGGATGACATAGAAGATCCTCGTCGAGCGCGTGGTGCGGTCTCCCCCCACCACCCGGAAAGACGGACCATGAATACAGCTTCCCTCCCCACGCTTGGTTCCCGCGAGGAGCCGACGGAGTCCCTGATCGAGCAGTACGCGCGCACCCGCGACGTGAAACTGCGCACCACCATCATCGAGCGCCATGAAGCGTTGGTCCGATCCCTGGCCCACAAGTTCGCCCGCCCGGGCGTCCCAGTGGAAGACCTGGTGCAGTCCGCCTGGATCGCGTTGATTGGCGCACTGGACCGCTTCGACCCCTCCCACGAGACGAAGTTCAGCACCTACGCCGTCCACTGCATGGTCGGCGAGATCAAGCGCTACTTCCGCGACCGGACCTGGAGCATCAAGGTCCCGCGCTACCTCCAGGAGATCGCGGCCAACCTGAACCGGATGGAGGACGAGCTTTACCGCAAGCTACAGCGGGAGCCGACAGTCACCGAGATGGCCGAAGCGTTCAAGATCTCCGAAGAAGACCTCGTCCAGGCGATGGAAATGTACCGCGCCTACCAGACCCAGGGCCTGGAAGAGCGCCGGGAGATGGAGGACGGAAACGACTCGCTTGCACTGGGTGAGATCGTGGGCCGCCTAGATATGGACATGGAGTCGGTGGTGGAGTACGCGCCGCTCCACGGAGCCATGGCGACCCTAGACGAACGGAAACAGTGCATCCTCCGTCGCCGCTTTTTTGAGGGGTTCAGCCAGCAGGAGGTAGCGGATGAGTTGGGGCTCTCCCAGATGCACATCAGCCGCCTGGAGCGATCCGCGCTACAGCAGTTGCGGGAAAAGATCGCGCAGCTTCAGCCGGCCTAGAGTGGGATAGCTGGACGATGACGTGAGGGGCAGCGGATCACTTCCGCTGCCCCTCCCTACGTACCATCATACTTCCGGTTCCGTTCGGCAAAGTGCTGGCTCTCCCTCAAGGAGTCCAGAAACCACGAGAGGACGCCGCCCACTATGGACAGCGCCCCTTACTACGCTCACAACGTCTCCTCGATATGGGCAGATTAGATCTCCGGTGAACTCTCCTGTGCGAACCGCGCCAGCATCCATACTAGACTTGTGAAGACTGCTCCTACCGCTACAGGGCTCATCCACTCCGCCATTGCCGCCCCCCAATCCTCGCCTTAAAGTCTCTCTTGTGACATCCTGATACCCTACGTAGCGGTTACCAAACCTTTGGCATCGAATGACTTTCCAAAGGTCGCCGCAGACGAAGATCGTGGTGGGAGCAAGGCATGGATTACACCCTGGGTGGGTGCAAAAACGAAGAGTTAGCGGAGCTCGGGGAACTCTGCAACCAGGTATTCCGCACTCGCCGGGATGGCGACATGATGCGCGAGTACCCCCTCCTCTTCGACCCGGCGAATGTCGACCAACTACGGGTTGCAAGATCGGGCGGTCGGATCGTGGCGCACGTGGGACTCTGCCTGCGGGAGGTCGAAATCCTCGGGGCGCGCCTCCTGTCGGCGAGCGTGGGTTCCGTCGCCACGCTGCCGGAGGCGCGGGGGAAGGGGATTGCCAGCCGGCTGATGGAGGATGCGACCCGTCACGCGGTGGAGCGCGGCGCGAGCCTCATGCTCATCTCCGGCACGCGGGGTCTCTACCGCCGCCTCGGCTACGTGGAGGTCGGCTGCTTTCAGGCTCACAGCCATCGGTCAGCGCCCCGAGACGCAAGTGCCGGGATGCAAAGCATGATGGAGTGGACCCGCGCGGGGACGGACGACATTGAAACGCTGAAGGACCTCTACGACTCCGAGCCGGTGCGCTTCCATCGTTCGGCTGACGATTGGCAGCGGCTCCTCGGCGCTGGGATGCTGATGAACCAGACGGCGGAAGTGTGGCTCCTTCGGGTGGCGGGAGCGCGCGCGGCCTACGCGGCGGTGCAATGGCCAATGGGTCCCGGTGCGGGGGAGAACGCCCCTCTGGTGGTGATGGAGGTTGCGGGCTACCGGCCGGCCATCACCGCTACGCTCCCTTTCCTATCCCGGCAGTACGGTGCGGAGGCGGCGGTCTGGGTGGCCGGACTGCACGATGCGGCACCGGGCGCGCTCCATCTCGACCCGAGCGACCGTACGGAAGCCCTGCCGTTTCCAGGCACCCTGGCAATGATCGACGAAGGTCGGTTCCTGGACTGCATTGCGCCGTTGGTGGAGCGGTCGGGCACCAAGGTGCGGATGGCGGCGGAATCGGATGGCGTTTCCATCACGCTGGGCACTCAACGTCAGCACCTGAGCCGGTCGGAGTTCACAGCCCTGGTCTTCGGAGGTGAGACGGAGGACGCCCGCGCTGTCCCCGAGTTGGAGCCGGAGCTACGGGCGCAGTTGCAGCTTGTCTTCCCTCTGCCGCTGCCCTGGCCCGGCTTCAACTACGTCTGATCGCTAGCAGCCACCCGATTCCGCCATTCATCCGCCGTGATGGCATACATCAGGTGGAAGAGGCTGGCGTGCTGCACTTCCTTCAACACGCGCATCCCGTTGCTCTCCGCCACGCGCCGGGAGCGCACGTTGTCCGGCCGAATCAGGGAAATGATCCGGTCAACATCCATGAGCGAGAAGGCGTGATCGCGCAGTGCCCGTGCGGCCTCGGCGGCCAGGCCCTTCCCCCACTGCTCACGGGCCAGCATGTAGCCGATCTCCAGGTCAGGACGGTCGTCGACCTCCTGCCGCAGGTAGCCAATGCGGCCCACCACCTCACCTGACTCCTGGAGCACTGCGGCGTAGAGGCCGTATCCGTCTCGTTCATAGCGCTCCCACATCCGTTCCAGGAAGACTTGAGTCTCTTCTCGGGTGTAGGGGCGCGGCCAGAAGTGCATCACTTCGGGGTCCTCATGCATCCGGGATAGGGAGTCGAAGTCGGACTGGACGAACTTGCGGAGCACGAGTCGGCTTGACTCGAGGATCGTTTCCATGGGTGCGGCTCCGGGGAGACTCGGGAACGCTTGGATCGTCCCTTATCGGTGAGGGCGACTCTGGTATGCTAAGAGCGGTTGCCGCTAACTGCGGACTTCGCTTACGGGAGCAGCTATGAGCATACCGGAACGGCTTTGGCGCGTGGCGCGCGGACACTGGGCATTGGGACAGGAGCGCGTCTCGGATCGAATCTCCCAGGCAGAGCAGGAGCTGAACGAGGCCACCGGGCACACCAGCTCCTATTCCAGTGTGGAGGCGCAGGTCGCCGCTAAAACCGATGCAAAGCTGGCGGAAGCCGCTGCCTATCGCGAGATCGCCGACATTCTCCGCAATGCTCCCGTGGGTGCCACAGAGACGGTGGCGGGCCGCACGGTGACCGGCACGCCCGCGCCTCCCACCAGCGCGGGATATGACCCGCTGGATGCCTGCTACACCTTGCTTCGCATCCGGCCCGGAACTGACCTTGCCGGCGTGGATTTGGCCTTCAACGCGCGAATGGCGGAACTGCAGCCAGAGCGCCACCCGGTCGGCAGCTCGGAGCGTGCCAATGTGGAGGCGAAACGCGCTGCCGTGGACGCGGCCTACCAGAAGCTGCGCGACATGTTGAATCCCACGGAGACCCGATTCGAGCGTCTGGAGTTCTAGCCGTTTGCTGCTTGTCCGGAATGAGCGAGGGAGTGTTGCCCGGGCGAGGCTCCGCCGAGCCGCACCGGAGGTTCTCGTCTCCCGGAAACCACCACAGGCAGTCGAGTCCGGTAACTCGCGGTTACATCTGATTCGGCGCAGTCAGCGGTGCTAATCGGATCCGGAACGGGAGCAAGGTTCAAGGTGCCGCCGGCACATCCAGCGCCGGGTTCCGGGCGAAGAAGCCGGTGGGGACCAGCTTGAATCCGGCACGGTGAACCGGCATCACCGGCCAGTCCTCCGGCCGCGGCAGATGCGTCACCCCCAGGGTGTACCACAGCACCAGGTCCGTGTTCTCGATGGCGCGGTTGGCGGAGGTCCAGGCGGGAAGCCCCTGTCCCGGGAACCCGGCATTCACAAAATCGCCGGCCGCGTACTCCTCGCCCGCTGCGTAGGGCGTCACCCAGAGGTGGTGATCCACGAAGCCGGCATGCTTGCGAAGGAAGCTTCCTGGCCGGGCCATCGGCACTCCGTTCTCTCCCGCCACCAGGGTGTAGCCTGCGGGCTGCCCCCACGGGTTGCGGCTCGCTCCGTTGATCACCTTCCACCGGCGGTGGGTCGCCAGGTTCAGATTGCGGCGCGCTTCGGTCTCACGCCGGAGCGGGGTCTCCCGCATCACCCACCCGTTGCCGTCCGGGTTCTCCGGTCCCTCGGGGAGCGGCTCGGTGTCCACTTCGACCACCGTGTTCGGCATCTCGCCGTCCACGTCCATGTCCAGCCGGAAGTTGAAGAAGTGCTGGTGGTTCGGCGCCTCCATCTGCGGGCCGACCAGGTGCCCGGCCATCGCGGGCGCCTGCGTCCCGTGCGCCTCGTCCTTGAACCGGGCGACCGTCTTTACGTTCATTTGGCCGGTCAGCAAGACTTCGCTTTCCAGCGTGCCGTCCTGGTGGAAAATCCAGCGGAAGGCATAGTCGTAGTTGTCGATGGTGGAGAAGCTCATCAGGACAAGCTGGCGCGCGCGGCGGGTGTGCGCCTCATGCCGCCAGAGGACGCCGCCGTCCCGCTCATACAGCGCCACCGCACGCGGGAAATCGCGGACGGAACCATCGGCGTAGGCTTGTGGCGCGGAGAAGAACCGCGCGTTCTCTGGTGCATCCAGGCGGTTGAGCGAGGTGGCACCGTAGCGCCACATCCCGTTCTCGCCGGCGTCGAATGGATTGAGGTGCGTCCACCCAGCATCCCCGTAGGGAACCACCATCTCGGAGAGCTGCGCGCGGTAGAGGATCGGCCGCACCCGTCCGCGATCCTCGTAACCGACGGTGTGGAGCTGCAGCCCCACGCGCGGGTCCATCCCGAAACGGAACCGCCACTTCTCCCAGCGCACCTCGGAACCATCGACGGTGTAGGAGACGCCCTCCGGTTGAACTGGCCGCAGCGGCTTCACCGGCAGACGGATTGGCCCGGGGATGCGGCCATCGAAGATGGGAGACTCCCTCAACTGCCGTGCCGGCTCACCCGAATCGACCAGCCGGATCACGCGTCCTCGTGTCAGGTCGACCAGTGCATAGAGTCCCTGGACGGTTCCGCCGTAGGGTTCCGGAGCGGCAAACATTGCCACTCCCAGCGCCAGCCGCGAACCGGTGCTACGGTCGGCTGGCTGCACGTATCCGCCGGGGGGATATCCCATGACCCGCAACTGGTTGGCATCCAGGCCGCGCTTCTTGATTGCCGCCTGCCAGGCCGGATGGGCGCGGGTGATGCGCTCCGTCGTTGTGTGGTCCTCGGCCAGGATTGGGGGCTGAGCGTTAGGGATGGGCGTCCACGCCGCCAGCTTCCGGCCCGTCACGTCGATCACAGCTTCCGATGTTACGTTGGTGTCCCAGTCGTAGAGGACGGCCCGCGCGTGACGCTGGACCGCCTGTCCAGGCTGCCACCGCAGCACCTCCGCCTTGGGCGGCTCCTGGAGGCGCATTGTGACCAACCGCGCCCCACGGGTAGCCTTCCCTTCCGACCGCAGCACCGACCACGCGGCCATTATCTCCGTCCGGGAGAGCGAGTCCAGCGGATGGAGAGCGGTCGCGGTCGGTTGTGCCAGCGCGGATGCGGCCAGCATCCCGCCGAATGCGCCGGCAGCCGCGAACAGAGTGGAATGACGATTCACAAGCTCTCCTGACCACCCGATGACGGGGCCCCCGATGCGACGGTACGTGACTGTTCCATGCTACCGCCCGCGGAGGGCAGATGCGGTGTGACGACTCCACTCCCACCAAATCCTCAGAGTCGGTGACGCACTATGGCCCAGCCGGTTCGGTGGCAGTCATCCGATCAAATAGTCCGAACCGGATCGGGAACTTGAGCCTCTGGCTACGATGCCCCTCCATCGCTACCGCACTTGCCGTCACCCTCTACCTCGGTCAGCGGGGCGATCGTCAAGAGCGTGGCAGCCATCTCCTTCGGGGTTCCAGCTGAACCCGACGCTGGGCGTGGCATGCGATCCATACGCTTTCCCCCCTGGACACAGGAACGCGTCTCCCGGTTCAAGGCGGGCGTTGCTGGATCCTCGCCTGCCCAGGGGGCACCCGACGGGCCGCTTCGCACCGGAGTTACCAGGCGAGGATGACGGGGCTGTCGGTGTGCGGAAGGAGCCTACGTCTCCTGCCTGACCTCCCTACTGAACGCGGTCACGCCCTTGAGGGGGGCGCAGGACGCAGCCTCCCGCCCCAGACTGAACCCCGAACCCCGATCCCTCTCTTGCGCCCACCCGCCGAAGCGCGTAGAGTTGGGGGCGGACCAGCGCCTTAGGTTTCGGGCTTCGTTCAGCGCAACTCGCTTACCCTGCTGACGAAAACTCGGCCTTCACTCAATAACCGGTTTCCCGCCGGTATGGGTTCGGGAGCACCTTCAAAAACGTAGCTTCTAGCGTGCTGGAGGTTAGCAGGTCCGGAGTCAGGTGATATAATCGGAGGCGCGGGGGACGACTCGATCCGCCGCTCATTTTGTGTGCGTCAGGTACCATCAGGGATCCGTCGCCTCCAGCCAGTTTCTTTTTGAGAACCAAGATCGACCAGGTGGTGTGAAGCATGACGGAGACCCTAGAGAACGCTGAGACGCAGGCCGTGGACCTGGGGGCGCTGCTGCGGCAGTGGGGCGAGAACCCGCCCGCTAGCCTCAGCCAGGCGCTGCAGGAGACCGGTCAAAGCGTGGACGCTCTAGAGGAGTACGCCCGCTCCGGCATCTCCACCGAGGAAGTGGAAGGACTGCGCCGCGTCCTGGTGGCGGGAGCATCCGGGGCCAGCACGGACGACGCGACCCTGCTGGCCCGCCTGAGCCCGCTGATGGACCCCCGCGAGCGCTCCTGGGACCGCGTGGTGCGCGCCAAGACCACGGGCGAGGTCCTCTCCGCCATCGTCACGGAAGCTGTCAAGGGCGGCGTGGTGGTCGACCTCGGGATCCGAGGCTTCGTTCCCTCTTCCCAAATCGGCCTCAGCGTTCCCAAAAACCTCAACCAGTACGTGGGTCAGACGCTGAAACTCCGCGTGCTGGAAGTCGACCGCCGCCGCCAGACCGTCATCCTCACCAACCGCCAGGTGGTGGAAGAAGAGCGGGCGCAGAAGCGCAAGCAGGCCCTCTCCCGCTTGGCGGATGGCGAGACCCGCAAGGGTACCGTCCGCCGCCTGACTGAGATCGGGGCCTTCGTGGACGTGGGCGGCATCGACGGCCTCCTCCACGTCAGTGAAATCTCTTGGAAGCGCGTGGAGCATCCCTCCGACGTGCTGAAGGTGGGCCAGAAGGTGGACGTGAAGGTGTTGCGGGTCGATCCG